>CAITRH010000430.1 GCA_903894755.1 uncultured delta proteobacterium | reverse complement strand
CGACATCGCCTTCCTCGGGCTCGCCGAGGCGTGGGAGGCACGGGTGGAAGCCATGTGTCGGGCGGAGCTCGAGCAGGCGCATGGGCGGCTCCGCACGCGACCAGGGCGGGCCCTTCATGTGGGAAGGGTTCTGCCCAGCGGAAGTGGCTGGAAAAATGGGAAGGTGGAGATCCGGGAGAACCGTGGAGGTCGACCGCCGAACGCTGGGACGATGAGCGTCGAGGAGTTCGTCGAGATCGTGAACATGATGGGTGGAATTCGCGCGACGACACCTGCAGTGGGGTGCTCAGTTCAGGCTATCTCTCGTTATTCGCACGATGTGCGAGTCATATCCGACCAATTGGCATCCCAGCTTCGCGCTCTTCGCCGCAGGTCCGAGCATGCGGCCTAACGACGCTCGCGTCACAAGCAGCTCAGCTGTAACCGAAACCTCTAGTTAAGAGATCTCTCTTAACTAGAGGTTTCGGTTACACTGCGCGGCGCGTCAAAAACTGTCCCGAGGGGGGCGAATTGGCGTCATTCTCACGAGAAACTACACGATTTCAAAGGCCTGTACAATGACGTACTTACGACGGTCCTACGGATGAGCCAAGATGGCTGAGCCCGTCGGTCGTTCTGAGCCGGAAGGCAACGACGCATCCCTCGGTTAGGTCGCTGTCCCCAAGGCCGAGCATCGGTCTGGCCTCAACCAGCCAGGGGTGCAGTTCCGCTGCGTGATCGAAAAACGGTGGGAAATAGGGCGACAGCGCGACCTCCTGGAAGCGCGTCGCTCGGAAACGTGTCGATTACACTTTCGTTGACGCCGATGGCGAGATCGAGGATCGGGACCTACCAGGATAATGGAACCCATACCGATGTCGCCGACCCACTCGCTCCCCTCGAACGCCGCGCCGATCAAGGGCACGACAAACGAACAGATCAAGGGCGAGGTCGAGACTCTCCTTGCCTGGATGATTGCCGCGAGCACGCTGGACCTTCGCAGCTTCGAGAAGCAGCTCTTGTCTCGGTTGTGGGTCCTCGGTCGACTGCTGGTGACCCTGTTTTTTGAGACACGTGAAGCCCGCCTTCGACAGACGTGAGCGGCCTCCGTGCAACGGTCGCGCGCAACGTCGCTACCGTGTTTGGTGAGGTGCGCATGTGGCGGACCTACGTTCGTGGGGACGAGGGGCATAGCTATGCGCCGTTGGATCGTGCTCGTGCACTTTGACTCACTGCTGATCTCGTCAGTGCCAATCTGCTGGGTCTCAGTGTTCAGCTCGCGACGCAGATGCCCTTTGGCCAGCTACGCGCGGTCCTCAGTCTCTTTGTCGGATATGTGCCCAGCTCCAAGACCATCAAGCAGGCGGCGCTGGGCTTTGCTCCAAGGGGATTCCGACTGCCACGGACCGAGAGCTGAAGAAGCGACGAGGCAAATGCAAGAAGAAGGGAAAGGCCGCATCTCCTCGCCATCGCGGTCGTCAGCGACGGCAGACCTGGCAGTGCAGTCGCAAGCGGGGGAAGAAGGATAAGTCCAAGAACGCCCGCATGTGCACTGTAGTCACCATGTTCACGCTCAAGCGCGACGGAAAGCTGCTGCTCGGTCCTATCAACAAGGAAATGTTGGCCTCCTTTGGTCCCAAAGAGCTGGTCTTCCAGTGGGCGCAGCGACGGGCAACAAAGCGGGGGTTCGGTCCAGACAGCGGCAAGACCGTTCAGGTCGTCACGGACGGCGACCAGAACCGGTCGTCACGGACGGCGACCAGAACCTGGCAGACTACACGAAGCGCTACCTGCCTCATGCCATCCACATGCTCGATGTCTACCACGCCCTGGAATATGTCTGGCAGGTGGGCACTTGTCTGCACGCGGAAGGCTCGCCGCAGCTCGAACAGTGGTACGCGAAAGCCAGGGCCAAGGCTTTGAAGGCAACACGGAAGACCTCCTCAAGCAGCTACGCCGCATTCCACACAAGGGACCTGGCAACAAGGGGCGTCGGGAGCCCTTGGAACAAGCGATCAGGTATCTCTCCAAACGATTACGATTGCACATGATGTGCTACAAGCAGTGGCGAGCCCTTGACTTGGAGATTGGGTCGGGGGCCATTGAGGGTGTTGTCAAGTACTGGGTCGCTCTTCGTTTCGACCACGGAGGCATGCGGTGGTTTCGGGAACGGCCCCAAGCGTTGCTGTTGCGCAGGTGTATCCATCAGAACGGTCAGTGGGACGCATTCTTGGACTGGGCCCTGCCCCTGCTCGCACAGCCCACGTTTGAACAGCCGGTTCCTCGCATCCAACGAACGGGTCCGGCCCCCCTTCCCGAGCTCGCGGAGGCCGCATAAGTCCAAGCACGCAGCGGAACTGCACCCACCAGCCAGCCAGCGCTCCAGGACTTCAACGGGCCAACTTCACGGTGCCGCACTGCATCCCGGCGACGCTTCCGCCGAGGAGGCGTGGAGGGTCAGCGGGAACCTCACGGGAACCTCGGTCTCTCCACGCTTGCCCAGCACGGCGACCACGTCGCTATCACTCGATTCTCGGTTGCGGCCGATGAGCAGCAGAGTCGGCGTTCCGTGCCCCGGGAGGTAGCAGCCTGACGTGTCGATGACCTTCCGGATGTCGAGGCGCGGCAGGACCTTCTCGCGGTCAAGGATCCACCGTTCAAATCGTAGTCTCCCAGCGCGCGCACGCGCCGGCCCCCTTCCAATGCCCGAAGGCGCAAGCGCATGACTTTCCGCCCGTATGGGTCATCAAGCAGCGAATTCTGGCCGACGGAGGGCTCGATGGGGACAATGAAGCGCGACACGAGGCTCCCGCGGTGCGTCTGTCCCTCGTGGACGGACGATACGAATGCGACCGCGTTGCCCAGGGCGTGTCTTCAAACCGGCAAAAGGTCGCCAAAACATGAAGGTCGCCCAGTCGCTTTGTCCGGACTTATTGAGTTTGGAGACACGCCCTAGTGGCTCGCGGCGGAAGTCCTTGGACACTCACGACCCGCGCCCCAGGGTTACCCACCCTGTTGCGCCAGGAAAGCTTGGAAGAGGAGGATGAATGTAGCAACTGAAACCTCTTGATGCGTAATTGATTAGCGTCCAGTCAAGCAGACTGAGGAACGACAGCGACAGTATAGCATCTATGTGCAGGGCAGAAGGTG
>CAITRH010000429.1 GCA_903894755.1 uncultured delta proteobacterium | reverse complement strand
CTGCTCACGTACTTTAAGTACGCTGCGCGGGCTCCTCGGCCAAAGCCTCGTCTGGCAGAAATGGCGGGTCTCGATCTGGACGCGGTTTATAGGCTGGCGCCGGAACTGCGAGGTGAGGGGGCGGCTACCGCACGAGCGTCCACACGGAGCTACGGGGTCGCTCCCGGGTCCACGACCACTTGCGCTTTGGCCCGTGCCTGCATCAGAGAAACCCCGGCACGGCGAACGATGTCCTCGCCTCGCTCCGCCGACGGTGGGACCCAAATGGCAGCCCCCGCAGAAACGCTCACCGAACGGGAATCGGCGAGACGGTAGTCGTGGGTTGCCACAAGACGGACCATACGCTCGGCGACCGTGAGCGCCGCTACGGCATCGGCACCAGGAAGGAGCAGGATAAACTCGTCGGCTTCGTAGCGACCAAGCACGTCGTACTCGCGACGACAGCTTGTGAGAAGCTCCGCTACCTGCTCGAGCACCTTGTCGCCGATGGGGGTCCCGAGAGCGTCATTCAGGTCGTGCATGTCGTCGATATCGAGACGCAGGACCGCGTAGCTGTCCCAGGCGC
Source organism: uncultured delta proteobacterium (assembly GCA_903894755.1). Taxonomy (GTDB): domain Bacteria; phylum Myxococcota_A; class Polyangia; order Polyangiales; family Polyangiaceae; genus CAITRH01. The sequence goes on along the minus strand of CAITRH010000429.1, from coordinate 1,832 downwards.
GCGTACTGCGTCCATGCTCTCGTTCGAGCTCCTCGCGAAAGCGACGAAGGTTGACGAGGCCGGTCAGCGTATCGATCGGGGTCAGCTCGTTCAGGCGGGTCTGGAGCTGACGTTGCGAACGTTCGGCGCTCCGCTCGCGGGTGATGTCGCGCAATAGCGCCACCCGTCCGCGAGGTGCCCCGTCGCGCACCACCGGGATACTGGTCCAGAGCACGGTGCGTGGACGAGGCCGGCGCACGTCGACTTGCCCGACGACCCGGAGCGGTTCGAGGAGATCATTAGGCCCTACGGCTTCGAGAAACGCGCCCGGTTCCTCGCAGGCGGCGGCCATCGCACGCAGGACCGTCATGCGCGAGGCGCCCGCATAGTTGGCGGGCTCGAGGCCAAAGAGCTCCCCGGCGCGTCGTCCGACCATGCGGCAGTTGCCCTCGCGGTCGAACACGACGATCCCTTCGTCGGCAGCTTCGAGCACCGCCAGAAACGCAGACTCGACAAAGTGGCTCCATCCGGGGTCTTCCATGGGCATCGCGTGGCCATGGTAGATCAACAAGACCGAAACGACATAGGTCCCGTCTTGTGGAGGGGCATCGGCGCCGCTAAGGGGATCGAAATGCTTGCGGTGTTCTGCTCCCCCTCTCGCTATGTCCAAGGCCGCGACGCGACGGAATTCCTCGGCAAGGAACTGAAACACCTTGGGCTTGCCGGTCCTGCCCTCATTGTGGCAAGTGCGCGCGTCGAGTCCGCGCTGAGCGACGTATGGAAGCGAAGCCTCGCGGCGGCCGGCATCGACTACGTCGTGCACAGGTTCGGCGGGGCGTGCTCGCAACCGGAGATCGACGCTGGAGTGACGGCAGCCCGCGCGGCGGGGGCCCGAGTCGTCATCGGGGTGGGTGGAGGCAAATGCCTTGACACGTCCCGGGCCGTGGCCGCGACCCTGTCACTGCCGATGGTCAACTGCCCGACGCTGGCGTCGAGCGATGCGCCATGCAGCGCGCTGTCGGTGGTTTACAACGTCGACGGAGCCTTCGACCGCTGCATTTTCTACCCGAAGAACCCGGAGCTGGTGCTCGTCGACACGTCGCTCGTCGCCGCGGCACCGCGTCGCTATCTGGTGTCAGGCATGGGGGACGCGCTCGCCACATGGTACGAGGCGCGGACGGTCATCGAGGCCCGCGCGACCAACCAGCTCGGAGGGGCAACGACCATCGCCGCCAGGGCGCTTGCGGAGTTGTGCTGCCGTACGCTCTTCGCGGATGGCGTCGATGCGGCCCTTGCGGTCGACTCGCACGCGGTCACGCCGGCACTGGAGCGCGTCGTCGAGGCGAATACGCTGCTGTCGGGACTCGGTTTCGAGTCGGGCGGGCTCGCCATCGCCCATTCGGTGCACAACGGCCTGACGGCAGCACGGCAGACGCATGCGTTCTTGCACGGCGAGAAGGTCGCTTTTGGGCTGCTGGTCCAGCTCGTTGTCGAGGGACGGCCGTCGTCGGAGCTCGCCGAGGTGATCGGCTTCTGTCGTTCCGTGGGGCTGCCCACGAAGCTTGCGGACATCGGCCTCGCGGATCTGGACGACACGAGCCTGCAGGCCATCGCCGAGCGCACGGTGGCGCCCGGGGAGACCGCGCATCACGAGGCCTTTAGGGTGACGGCGAACATGATCCGCGACGGCATCCTGGCGGCCGACGCGATTGCCCGCCACTGAGGGGTTGAGTTTCAACGGCCCGCTAAGTCAAGGGCCCACGACTTCCGCAGACCTCACCCCCCAACCCCCTCTCCCTCGACATTTTCCTTGCCTATACGGGCAAGAAAAATCGTCTTCGAGAGAGGGGGCT
>CAITRH010000428.1 GCA_903894755.1 uncultured delta proteobacterium | reverse complement strand
GGGCGCGGAAGCGGTGGATCGGACCTGCGGTTCTCAAGATGGGTTTGGTTTAACCACGAGCGCCGAGCGTTGCGCTGCACTTTCGGCAAGCACGGCACCGAGGAGCGCCGTGCGCTTTCGGTGGAGATTGGTTTCCGGCATGGTTTCTCCATCGAGGAGCTCCCAGCGCTCGTCGGTCGATGGGGCCTGGTAGAGGAGCCGTTGCGGGGTCATGGCTTCAAGGATAGTGCGGCCTCGAGCTCGGCGATGCGGCGAAGTGCTGCCTCGGCCCGCGCGTCTGCCGTGTCGGCCCGCGCGTCTGCCGCCTCGGCCCGTTCTCGTTCGGTGTTGGCCCGTTCCCGTTCGGTGTTGGCCCGTTCCCGTTCGGTGTTGGCCAGCGCGCTTTCCGCCTCGGCCCGCGCGTCTGCCGCCTCGGCTCGTTTCCGTTCCGCCTTGGCCCGTTTGCGGTCCGCCTTGGCCCGTTTGCGGTCCGCCTTGGCCTGCGCGTGAGCCGTCTCCGCCTCGGTCGGCCACAGTTTGGCTCCGGCACGATCCTCGGCCAGCCGCAGATGTCCGCCTAAGAACACCAGCCAGGCGGCCATCTCCCGCGAAAACCCGGGACCTCCGCCCGCATACACCCGACGGAACGCGCGCGTGTTGCCCCGTCCCACCATGCGCCAGATCTGCAGCACATAGGGCCCTCCTCCTTCCTTGGGACCATCAAGATTGGGATCGAAGATCCAGAGCTCGCGGACTCCACAGGCCGCGTACTTGGTGGGGGCGATGACATAGTCTTTCCGAGGATCCGTGGTGCTCACGATCTCCACGGCAACGCGAGGAGCCACATGACCGGGAGTCCACGTGAGCACGCTTCGCACGTCTTTCCCTTCGGGTGGAGCAGGCTCGATGAGCGCGACATCCGGATCGACCCCCACCTTCGGGCGGGACGGGTCCCAACGGAGCGCGAGGTTGCGAACCACGAGCGCCGAACGTTGCGCTGCACTTTCGGCAAGCACCGAGGCCAGAAGCTCGGAGCGATCTCGGTGGAGATGGGTTTCAGGCATGTTTTCTCCATCGAGGAGCTCCCAGCGCTCGTCGATCGAGGGGCTTTCTTCACAGAGGAGCGGTTGCGGGGTCATGCCTTCAAGGATAGTGCGATGATGCGGCGATGTCAGAGCGTGTCTTTTTCTTGCCGGCCTCCCGCGCCCGCGTGACCGAGGCCATTCGCCGCATCGAGGCGATGACCTCCGCCGAGATCGTGGTCGCGGTCCGTCGTGTCTCGGGACACTACCGCCATGCCGACTACCTCTTTGGATTCGTCGCCTCGATGATCCTTCTAGGTGTCCTCTTGTTTCACCCGATCGAGTTCGAGATCACCACCATGCCGCTCCAAATGGTGCTGGTGTTTGTCGCGGCCTCGTTCGTGTGCGCCAAGGTCCCGCCGCTCCGACGGCTCTTGGTCGCCAAGTCGCTGCGGCGCGCGGCGGTGGTCAAGACCGCGCGGGCTGCATTCGTCGAGCAAGGCATCACGCGCACCCGTGGACGAAGCGGGATCCTCGTGTTCGTTTCCACCTTCGAGCGCACCGTCGAAGTCGTCGCCGACATCGGCATCGACCCGTCACGTCTTGGCGACCCTTGGAAACAGACCCTGCAAGCGCTCAATAACGCTCTCGAACATGGCGTCGACTTCGAAGCGTTCCTTCGAGCGTTCGAGGGACTCGGCCCCGTGCTCTCGCCGACGCTTCCAAGGCAAGAAGGCGACACCAACGAACTTCCAGACGAGGTCGCATGAAACGCCAACGGTGGTTTCTTTGGGTCGTTCTCGTGGCGCTGACCCTCGCCTGCGCCGCCGCGTGGGCTCGTCCAGGAGGAGGCAGCTCGTTTCGAGGCGGAAGCAGCGGCGGAAGCAGCGGCGGGCGAAGCGGTTCTTCGGGGGGAAGCTCCAGAGGAAGTAGCGGGGGGAGCTCCGGTGGGTCCGGTGGAAGCTACGGCGGAAGCTCCGGCGGGTCCAGTGGAAGCTCCGGGGGAAGCTCCGGGTCCGGGGGAACCTACGGCGGCTCCGGTGGAAGCGTCGTCGGCGGTGTGGCGGCAGTCGTTGGACTTGTCGGCTTGGGGGTTCCTCTTCTTGCCGTGGCGCTGCTCGTCTGGCTCCTCGCGCGTCGCTCGACCCAGCGGTACCAAGACTGGAACACCTCCCCCGCGCCTGCTCCCGAGCCCCAAGCCCCGTCCCTTCGCCTAGCGCTCGAAGGGCTCCGAACCGAGGACCCCAACTTCTCCATGGTCCTCTTCGAGGACTTCCTCTACGCCCTCTACGCCGAAACCCACACCTCGCGTGGCAGGGGGACGCTTGCACGGATGTCGGCCTACGTGAGTCCCGACGCGCAGGCCACCTTGACCTCGCCGGGCCTCGCCGACGTGCGCGATATCGTCGTGGGGTCCGCGACCCTGACCGATGTCGCGCTGGACGGTCCCGAGACCTCCGTCACCGTGGCCTTCGAGACGAACTACACCGAGGTCGCTCCGAACGGCGCGCAGCAAAGCTACTACGGCATGGAGCACTGGACCCTCGGGCGACGTCGCGGGGTGCTCTCGCGGACTCCCGATCGCGCCCGGGTGTTTGCGTGTCCAAGCTGCGGCGCCCCCCTGGACACCGTGATGGCGGGAGTCTGCACGCACTGCCGGCAGGACGTGAGCTCCGGTGCGTTTGACTGGGTGGTGGGTCGGGTCGTGCTGGTGGAGCGTTCTGCGCGAGGACCGATGCTCACGACCGAGGTCGCCGAGGAAGGGACCGACCTGGCGACGCTGGTGGATCCGAATGCGGCGTCGGGGCTTCAGGCTGTGTCGGCCAAGGACCCGTCGTTTTCCTGGGGGTCGTTTCAGTCCCGGGTAGCCTTGGTGTTCAGCGAGTTCCAGGTTGCGTGGGCGGCGCGGGATCTCGCGAAGATGCGTCCTCACCTGAGCGACCGGTTGTTTCAGACGCAGACCTATTGGGTGCAGGCGTATCTTCAGCAGCGTCTGCGCAACGTGACAGAGAATCCACGCATTCACGGCATCGAGCTGGCGAGGGTCAGCTCGGATCGTTTCTACGACGCCATCACCGTACGACTGTTTGCGTCGAGCCTCGACTACACGCTGTCGGACCAAGATGGACGGGTGGTTTGCGGAAGTCGGACCAAGGAGCGTCGTTACACCGAGTACTGGACGTTCATTCGGGGAAGCCAGCGCAAGGGGCCTACGCGCACGGAGCTAAGCTGTCCCAATTGTGGCGGACCGCTTGCCATCAACATGGCGGGGCACTGCAACTACTGCCAGGTGAAGGTGACGACCGGCGAGTTCGACTGGGTGCTGAGCAAGATTGAGCAGGACGAGGTCTACGGAGGATGAGGATAAACCACGTCCATCTTGAACCCCGCCGTTCCCGCCAATCCGAGGGTTGACCGCGACACACGCTACCCAGGGTTACCCACCCTGGGCTGATTTAACTCGCCCCTTCGGGGCTGCCTATCAACGCACG
>CAITRH010000427.1 GCA_903894755.1 uncultured delta proteobacterium | reverse complement strand
TCCAAGCTCCACTCCCCACTGGTCGAAACTGAACACGTCCCAGACAATCCCCTGGCAAAAGATCTTGTGCTCGTAAAGCGCCACCAACATGCCAAGCATCCGCGGCGTCAGTAGGTCGAAGACCAACGTGTTCGATGGACGGTTTCCTGGGAACGACTTGTGAATCGAAAGCGCCTCCACCTTCCCTGGCAGTGTCTTGGACTCCTCTAGCTCGGCTCGCGCCTCCTCGACAGTCTTCCCCTTCATCAGCGCTTCGGCCTGCGCAAAACAGTTCGCCAAGAGTACCGTGTGGTGCGACGCCCCATCAGGCACCCTCAGCGGATTGTGCGAACGGAGCGGTGCTAGAAAGTCTGTCGGGATCAGCCTGGTCCCTTGGTGAATGAGCTGATAGAACGCGTGCTGACCGTTCGTTCCGGGCTCGCCCCAGATGATAGGTCCGGTCGTGTACTTCGAAATCACCTGCCCCAGTCGGTCCACCCGCTTGCCGTTGCTCTCCATGTCGCCCTGTTGGAGATACGCCGCAAACCTGTGCAGGTACTGGTCGTACGGGAGGATGGCGTGGCTCTCGGCACCCAAGAAGTTCGTGTTCCAGACCCCCAAGAGCGCCAACAACACAGGAAGGTTCTTGTCGAGCGGCGCGGTGCGGAAATGTTCATCCATGGCGTGCGCGCCTTCAAGCAGCTCCTCGAAGCGGTCCATGCCGATGACGCAGGCAATGGGGAGTCCGATCGCGCTCCAGAGTGAGTAACGTCCGCCGACCCAGTCCCAGAAGCCGAACATGTTGTCCGTGTCGATGCCGAACTTGGCAACCTCCGTCGATGCCGTGGAGACAGCAACGAAGTGCTTTGCGACAGCTGACGGGTCTTTGAGCCGGTCCACAAGCCACGCTTTGGCGGAGCGGGCGTTCATCAGGGTCTCTTGGGTCGTGAACGTCTTGGACGCAATGATGAAAAGTGTGGTCTGCGGGTCGAGCTTTTTCACGGTCTCGGCCAGGTGCGTGCCGTCAACGTTGGAGACGAAGTGGACCCGTAGTCCCTCTTTCCAATACGGCTTGAGCGCCTCGGTGGCCATGACGGGGCCGAGGTCCGAGCCGCCGATGCCGATGTTGACGACATCAGTGACAGGCTTGCCCGTGTGGCCTTTCCATTCGCCGCTGCGGACCCGTTCGGTGAAGCCGCGCATCTTGGCGAGAACCGCGTTGACATCGGGCATGACGTCTTTGCCGTCGACGAGGATGGGACGGTTCGAGCGGTTGCGGAGCGCGACATGCAGCACGCTTCGTCCCTCGGTCACGTTGATCTTGTCCCCGGCAAACATGCGGTCTCGCCAGGTGGTCAGTTCGACCTCCTCGGCTAGGGCAACAAGGAGCCGGAGCGTCTCTTCGGTGATGCGATTTTTCGAGTAGTCGAGCAGCAGGTCTTCGAGCTCGAGAGAGAAGCGTTCAAAGCGCTTGGGGTCTTGGGCGAAGAGCGTGCGAAGGTGAATGTCTTTGATGCTGTCGTGATGCCGCTGGAGCGCTTGCCAGGCGGCGCAGGAAGTCCGATCGCTCATAGTGCGTTGTCCTCTCAACGCTGCAAAGTACCTTGACCCGACCCACGATCAAACCAGTTTTCGACACCTCCACCCGAATGATCCCCTTACGTCCCCTGGCCATGTATCGTCGGAAGTCATGGTCGATCAAGCGCCGCCGCATCTCCAAGGGACCCCCCGTTTGTCGCTCGAAGGATTCTCCGTTGCACAGCTCCCAAGCGACCCCGCGCTCGGGCGTTCTCCGCTAGTCCTTCTTCGCTTCACGAAAGCCGACTACCCCGCCGAGGGGATCCAACCCTTCTCTCCCATGCGTCTCCCCGAGCGTGTCGACGTGCTCCTGCGCGACCTCGACGCCAAGCTGATCGAACGCGCCGAGCTCTCCATGGCCGCCGTGCTCGCCCCAGGTGACCATCGCCTTCCAACCGCCAAGACCGGCGAATTCGTCATCCGCGTCGCTCCTGACACCCGCATCGACCTTCGGCTCGACCTCGGCCCGGCGCGCTCCACGACCGACGACGACCGTCCCATCGTTCTGCGCTCCGTCGAGATCGAGCTCTCCAAACCTCTCGTGCTCCCCAACGTCCCCACGACGTTGCTCGACATCCAGGAGCTCTTCGAAGATGAGCGTTTGGCCCGTCTCTGTACCCGTTGGGCCGGTCTGCCCGCAGGCGAACGTGCTCGCCGTGTTGCCGCTTTCGTCGATCGCCTCGGCGCTATCGAGCTCTCTCGCGTGTCGGGGCAAGCCGTGTTTCGACCTCGTTCCTCTAGGTGGGAGCTGGTGCTGCGCTTCTCTGGACGGGTGCGCATCGGTCCCGGTCCTGCCGTCCCCTTTCGCAACGTCCGCGTGCCTCGCGCGCTCCTTCCGGTCCCCTTCGCCACCCTCGACGACCTGCTGTCGGAAGCGCCGCTCGCATCGGGAACGCTTCACACCACGCGTCTCCACATCGCCGAAGCCATCAATGCGCTCCGCCGCATGGTGCTCTCCCTCGACGGGAAATTCTCGGCCTCCATCTCGCCTCCACGCTGCACCGCCGAGGCCAAAGCCGTCGACGGAACCGCGCTTTCAGGAAGCGTCATGTTGCCGTCACGAGTTACGGTCACGGGACGTCTCGAGGGGACCGGCTCGTCCGAGCTCCTCTCTGTCGTGGCCAAAGACCTCACCATCGGATTCCCGCAGCCTTCCGTATTTCTAGAAATAGGCGCGAAGATAGGCGACCTTCTCCCAGGCTCTGGCCCGGTGCTCTCGCGCTTTTCCGTTGACTTTGAGAATAAAGTGAGCCGTCCCTCGGCGATCCCGAGCATCGACGTCGAGGTGACCTCCCGCCACTCCCATGCGGTGGGGTCGACCTCGGTGA
>CAITRH010000426.1 GCA_903894755.1 uncultured delta proteobacterium | reverse complement strand
TCTACCAACTGAGCTATCGACCCGTGCCTTGCGTGTCTGTGTCTTGCCTGCTCTCGCTCGCCTTTGCTTGTCGTAGTTGACGCGCCGCCTCTTTGCCACGGACTGCGCCGCACGTCACGTGTCTTTCGCATGCGTCTCCCCTGCCCGCTACAATCCCGCGATGCGCCTCGCTTTTTTTGCTCTCTTTCTGTCGTGCGCCGCAAGGACACTGCCCCCGCCCGTCGTCATCGAAACGCCTCCGCACATCGTCACGCCCACCGAAGTCGTCACCGAGGCCGAGCTCGTGCAACGCGGCGAAGGATCCCTGCTTCGTCAACGCTGGGCCGATGCCAAACAGGCCTTTGAAACGCTCCTCTCCGCGTATCCTGACGGCCCAAACACCGCCCGGTACCTGTTCGATCTCGCCTTGGCCTACGAGGGACTCGAAGAACGCGAACATGCCCGAGACCGCTACCTCGAGGTCGCTACCCGCTTTGCCGCGAACCCCAAAGCGCGTCTCGCCCTCATGCGCGCCGCGACCCTCCAGGCCTATCTCGAACAGTGGCGCCCGCTTGGCGAAACCGCCGAGGCCATCCTGCGACGAGGCGATCTCGATGACGTCGACCGCATCGTGGCCCTTGGCGCACGTGGCCTGTCACGCATCGAGCTCGGCGACGACATGGGAGCCAACCGCGACGTGCTCGATGGACTCGACCTCGCCGAACGCAAACACTTCACATCGCGCGACGTGCTCCCCGTCGCCGCCGCGCAGCTCCGTTTTGCCCTTGGTGAAATTCGACGGGTCCGGTCCGAACGCATCACGTTCGACCCGCTCCCGGAGGACTTCCTCACCCGTCTCGAACAGCGCGCCACGGGCCTCATGTCGGCCCAGGAAGCCTATGCCGATGCGGTCCGCTCGGAAGACACGCACTGGGCCACCATGGCGGGCTACCGGGTCGGCGAAATGTACCGCGCGCTCCATCACGACCTCGTCGCGATCCCGGCCCCTGCGCAATCGAAAACAGATCGCCAGAAGCAGATCTTCTTCGCGTTCATGCATGTGCGCTACCGGGTGCTTCTCGAAAAAGGACTCCGTCAGATCGAGCAGACCATCGCCCTCGGCGAGCGCACCAACGACCGCTCGGCCTGGGTGACCCGAGCCCGGGAGGCCAAGGACGAAATGGTGCGAGTCCTCGAAAGCGAGAAGGCGCTCATCGCCACGTTTCCGTTTACCGAGGAGGAAATCCGCGAGGCTCTGAAGCAGCTCGCAAAGAAGGTCCGGCGTTAACGAAAGGCCCGCGAACGTTCGTCCAGCGACGCGAGCTCCTTGGGCGTCAGTGTGAGCGCCATGGCCCCCACGTGATCGTCGACATGGTGCGCCTTGGTCGCTCCTGGAATGGCCACCACGGTGTCGCCGTGGAACTGAAGGAGCCACGCGAGCGCGACTTGCGACGGGGTCGCTCCGTGCGCTTTTGCGATGGCTCGGAGCTCCTCGATGAGCGGCAAACTCTTTTTTAGCCCTCGAGTCCCAAAGCTAGGAAGCCACTTGCGAGGCCCGGGACGCGTCTTGATGAGCGCTTGGTCCTCGTGGAATTTCCCCGACAGAAGCCCTTGCTCCAGGGGCGAATACGCGACCAGAGTCACCCCGAGCTCTTTGCAGGTGTCGAGCACGCCGCTCGTTTCGATGCGTCGATCGAGCAGGCTGTACTTCATTTGGTTCGACACGAGGGGCAGGCCGCGGGATGCGAGCGCAGCGTGGGCGCGACGGGTGCGTGAGGCCGAGAAGTTGCTCACGCCTACGGTGCGTATTTTCCCCGCCGCAACAAGGTCGGCCATCGCTTGCATCTCGGCCTCCACGGACGAAAGTCCGAAGGGCTGATGGACTTGGTGAAGGTCGATCCCGAAGCCGCCGAGACGTCGTAGGCGCTCGTCGATCGTGTTTGCGATGGAGCACGAGGTCCGAAAAGAAGGCCACCACTTCGTCGCGATCACGACGTCACCAGGGGCTTTGCCGATGCGACGGAGGGTGCTGCCGAGGACTTCTTCCGATCGTCCCCCGCCGTAGGCCTCGGCGGTGTCAAACCAGTTGATACCGCCGCTGAGGGAGCGCTCGACGATAGCGGTCACGAGGTCGGGCGCGAGCGCTTCCCAGAAGCCTCCGACGAGCCCTTTGCCCTCGGAGAACTGCCAGCAGCCGAGGCCGATGGGGCTGATTTCGATGGGAGACTGTCCAAGCCTTCGTAGGGACTTCATTGCAAGCCTTTTCTTTCTTCTCCGCCGGTCCCGAACCCTTTTGGGCCACGTCTGGCTCCCATGTTCAGACTCACTGAAAGGGAATCCCATGACCGTCGAACGCATACTTCGTCTCGTTGCCGGAGCGTTTATTGTTGCCAGTGTGGCGCTTGGAGTTTTTGTGACGCCTTGGGCCTTTGCGTTTACCGCATTCGTAGGGCTCAATCTGTTCCAGTCGGCCTTTACGAACTGGTGCCCTCTGATGGCCATCTTGCGCAAAGCCGGTGTGCCGGCGGCCTAAACACAAGACTCTATTCCGGGACCTCTGCGAGCTCTGCGTCATCGAGCTCCGTTGTGGGGGCGACCTTGAGCTCACTGAGCTTGTAGGTCGTGGCTCGCTTTTGCCCGGACTTGATCACCTGGCCAGATTCCAGTGCCTGGGCCAGGGGACGAGGGAGTTCTTTTGCGCTGAGGCCAAGCCGGACTCGGATCTGCTCGGAGCGGAGCCCGTCAGGATTCTCCTCGAGGAGCGTCACGATGCGATCGAGGAGACTAGAAATAGCCCGTTGCGAGCGCCGCCCTAGCCTTTCATCGCCAGTGGTCGTTGCGGTGAGGGGTTCCGTCACAGGCTCGGGCTCTATTGCGCGAGGTCCTCCGGGTTGCGTCTCGGACAGGATCTCATCGAGCGAAGACGCTCGGACAGCCTCGAGTACGCTCACGGCGAAGGCGTCGGCGAGCCGTACGAGGGTATTGCGCAGGGACGTAGTCATCTGAAATAGCTCCTTACTCTGCGTAGTAAGTGCGCTATTTTTCGCGAGGTCAAGAGATCATCCTTGAACTCGAACAGACTTCGACTAGAAGGCATCCAGCGGTCGCGTGAGTGACCCAAACCTGGTGAAGCCTGGTTGAAGCTGGCCGAAGTGGCGGAATGGCAGACGCAGCGGATTCAAAATCCGCCGCCCTCCCGGGCGTGAGGGTTCAAGTCCCTCCTTCGGTACCCCTCTCAATGAACAAGCCATCGTACGGCAGCCGCCGCTGCGATGAGCACACTGAGCCCCAACACCACGAATGCCGCTACGGTGGATGCGCTACGGCGGGTCCCATACGGCATGATGGTCACTCGAGTCGGAGCGCTCTCGAGAGACGATCCAGGTGCGGGGCCTGCACCGACCGGTGTCCCGTGAGGCAAGGGGGGTGACGACACGGGACGCTGTGGGGACGCCGCGAAAAAAGGTCCTGGTGGAATTTCTGCCGCAGACATCCGCACTGTAGCGCCTCGCGGTGCTGCTTGGGCGCGCGGTGGGGGCAGATCGATGGGCGCGTTGCCCGGATAAAGCGGAGGAACCTCGATGGCCTGGGCCACCGTGCTCGCCTCTTCGAACCAGCTTTTCTGCCGCAGCGACTCATCGGCAAACAGATTTCTCATCACGTTGGCAATAGGTGCGTGGCCAAGGGGACGTCCCTCGAGACGTGCACACGCGTCGAGCTCCTGTCCAAGTTCCAAAGCGTTCGCATGGCGCCTGGACGGATCGCGGGCAAGCGCTCGTTTCAGCACCGCCCACAACGCAGGAGGATACCCCTCGACCAGTTCCAACGGATTCGGGACCTCGGCGGCGTGCACGCGCCGAAGGGTCTCCACTTCGTCGGCCCCCTTGAACAGCCGCTTGTCGGTGCTCAGCTCCCAGAGACTCGTTGCCAACGCGAAAATGTCGGTGCGACGGTCGATCGCGCCCCCCACCGCCTGCTCGGGAGCCATGTACGCCAGCTTCCCTTTGATCACGCCAGCCGCCGTCTTCGAGCTTCGATTGGCCGCCTTTGCAAGACCAAAGTCGATGATTTTGACCTGCCCGTCGAAGGTCAAGAAAATGTTGGTCGCGTTGACATCGCGATGCACGATCTGAAGTGGCTCGCCGCGCTCGTCGCGAAACTCGTGGGCATAGTGGAGGCCCTCGGCTACCCGCGCGCCGATCCAGGCGATCATGTCGTAGCGAAGTCGAATGTGCCGCTCCCGACACGCGTCCCAAACGTTCCAAAGCGACTGGCCAAACAGAAGCTCCATCACGAGAAACAACCGGGCACCGTCCACCCCGAGCTCGTGGACCCGCACGATGTTGGGATGGCGAAGACGTACGGTGATCTTCGCCTCATCGAGAAACATGGTGACGAAGTCGCGGTTGCGCCCGAATTCATCTTTGATGACCTTGAGCGCGACAAGCTCCCCGGCTTCCCCCCCGTGCGAATTGGGGTTCCATGGACGCGCCTGCGCGTTGGCCACCCTCCCGACATAAAGGACCGCCATGCCCCCATCAGCGATCCTCGCTCGTACGTCGTATCGTCCAAGGCGCACGGGGGGGGAGGTACGTAGGTTCACGAAGGTGCTCGAAGGCTATCAGAGGTCGCCGATACCTCAAACTCGACGGCTGTCGTAGAGTCCCGGCCCGTGAACCTCATGACCGTACGGCTCGCCACCCTCGACGACATCCCCGCGCTAGCAGCCCTCGGGGCACGCCTCGCGCGAATTCACCACGCCTACGACCCTGCCCGGTTTTTCCTCCCTTTGAGCCTCGAAGAGGGCTACCAGCGCTTCTACACGGGCGAGCTTGCAAACCCGAAGGCGCTCTTGCTCACCGCCACCGAAGTCCAAGCCCCTCGACACGCCATCGTTGGGTACGTCTACGGCTGCCTCGAGCCGCGCAATTGGAACCTCCTCCTCGACGACTGCGGCAAGCTCCACGACCTCTTCGTCGACGACAGCGCCCGTCACAAAGGCGTCGGCAAAGCACTGGTCCGCGCGGCGGTCGACCACCTCCGCGACATGGGCGCCTCGCAGGTTGTCCTCTACTCGGCAACGCAGAACTCCGCCATGCAGCGCCTCGCCACCGAGCTGGGATTCCGAACCACCATGGTCGAAATGAGTCTTTCCGTCTGAAACTACCTAAACCACGCCTACCGTGAGAACCGCAGGTCCGAACCGAAGACCTCACCCCTCGCTATTTCGCCCTTTCACAGCGCCCCCTCCCCATCGATGGGGAGGGGGACCTTGTGAACGTGCCGGATCGTGCGGGAACGAGGTCCTCGGGATCGCCGGCGACGAAGTTGCGGTTTTCAAGATGGGTTTGGTTTAACGCCCAACCGCCACCAGCTGCCTTCGCACGCGCAACGCCAAGGGCTCGTCTGCCGCCCGCTCCGCCAGCCCAAGTACCGCGGACCCTACCAATGGATCCCCTGGAAACACATCGAGCAGACGTGCCCCAAGTGCCGAATCCCTCGAAGCGCATGCCGACGCCGCAGCCAATACCCGATCCACAGTGTTCTCGTCCGCTGCGTCGCCCCCCGCACAAGCCTTCGCCAATATCCTATAACGCCTACTGGCACGCGGATCCTCCCGTGGAGCGCGACGAAGGACACTCAACTCAATGCCTGCGTCAACCCCAAGCTCCTCGGGTCTGAGCACCCCACGCCAAGCGAGAAGCGCGCCTCTCTCGGTCAACAGTGGGTCGCCGTCCCCCAGCGCCTCGTGCGCCGTCCGTTCCGTGACCAAACGCGCCTCCGCAGTCGACAGAGTTTCCCACAGCGCCTGGGCCCACACGAGAAACGTTGCAGCGCCAAGTCGGCCTGCTCCAAGGTCCTCGCCATCCAGGCGCGTCCCTAGAGAAAGAAGCAGGAAACGCGCGTCCATCGCCCCGGCATCGGCCGCTGCAACCTGCTCCGCAACCGCTCGGGCAAACGCACGATGTCCAAGAAGGGCGGCACGCGCCGCAAGCTCCTCGAGCCCAAGATGCGTCTTGATCGCTCGTTGCCGCGCCCGCGGCTCATCGCCCCCGAGCAACGCCTGATCTACCGCAAGACGTGCCACCAGAGGCCAACGAGCGCTCCGAAGCGGAAAGGACGTCGCAAGATCTACCAGTCCCCCCGCAAGAAGCCGCGCCGAAATCAGTTCGCCCTGGTCCACGAGACGCTCCACTGCGGCCGCAGCCTCGGCAAGCGAGCTGGGGCGACGACGTACTTCTTCGAGCCTGGCTCTTGTCTCTAGATGGCCATCCTGTTTGGCCTGTTTGGCCTGTAAGGCCAACGCATGCCAGGCATCGGGATCCTCGCCTCTTACCAACGTCAGCGCCCAAAGACGTGCCCCGTCCTGACTTGGACTGCGCCGGATCAGAGCGAGCTCCAGGTCGACTGCAAGCGGTTCGAGGCCAACCGCACGCTCTGCCGAGGACAGCGACTGCTGCGTATCGCCTTCACGTTCGGCGCATGCTCGACGCGTGTCCCAGGTCCCTGCAAAGTCCGGCGCCAGGGCCAGCGCCCGCGAGAAGGCAACCTGTGCGGCCTGCCGATCCCCACTTGCACAGGCAACGCTGGCAAGACGTGTCCAGGGTTCGGGCTCATAGGGCTCCAGGCGCGTTGCCTCGGTGTAGGCAACACGGGCTTGCGCAAGATCTCCGCGAGCCTCCGCCAGCGCGCCTCGAAGGAACGCTGCATAGGCCAAAGGTTCCACATAAGGGCCGCTCACGACGCGTCCATGCACCTCACGGTCGACGCTGCCCCCCGCGCCGCATCCCGCGACGAGAGCGACGCACAGGCCCCCCACACGCTCTAGCCAACGCCATTTTGCCAACCGCAGGTCCGAACCCTCCCTCCCCAACCACTGCCTTGAAGCTCGACGCGAGGGTACCACGCATGACGGCCTGTGGTATCAGGGGGGCGTGAAAATCGAGGAAAACGATGACTAACCGATGGCGTATGTGGATGCTGGCGGGGGGCGCGTCCGCCCTGGCGGTTTTGGCGGCGGGCTGCAAGAAGAAAACCGATGAGATCCCGGTGGGGGCGTATCTCTCGCTCACGGGTTCGGATTCAACGTTTGGGATCGACACCAAGAAGGGGATCGAGCTGGCGCTCGACGAGATCAACGCCCAAGGAGGCATCAAAGGCAAACGGGTGCGCCTCTTGGTTGAGGACAACAAGTCGACGGCGGCGGAGACGACACAGAAGGTCCAGCAGCTTATCGATCGGGACAAGGTCGTTGCGGTACTTGGGGAGGTAGCGTCGAGTCGTTCCAAGGCAGGCGGGCTCATTTGCAATACCAAGAAGGTTCCCATGGTGACGCCATCCTCGACCGCTGTCGAGGTCACCCAGGGACGTCCCTATGTGTTTCGCACGTGCTTTACCGATGCGCAGCAGGGGGAAGCGGCGGCGCGCTTTGTTCGAGACACACTTAGGAAGAACACTGCGGGGGTATTTTACGCGGCCCAAGACACCTATTCTTCAGGACTGGCAAAGGTATTTCGCGCCAAGTTCGAGGCATTTGGCGGCAAGGTGGTGATTGAGAAGGACTACCAAAAGGGAGAGACCAACTTTTCGACTTACCTTCGTGAGCTGAAGGGGGCGAATCCGGAGATCATCTTTGTTCCGATTTACTACAACGAGATGGTGACTTTAGCACGTCAGGCAAAGAACGAAGGGATGAGCGGAGCGATGTTCATGGGGGGCGACGGGTGGGACTCGACGGACCTGCTCGAGGGGGCAGGTGGGGATCTCGAGGGGGCACATTTTACGAACCACTACTCACCGGATGTGCCGTGGGAGAATTCCCGTATTTTTATTACGTCGTTCAAAGCCAAGTACGGGCATGAGCCAAACAGTTTAGCGGCGCAGGGGTACGATGCGGCGCGGGTACTTTTCGATGCGATGACGCGGGCTACGGAGGTGAAGCCGGAAGCGATCCGCGAGGCGCTTGCGGCGACCAAAGATTTCAAAGGAGCGACGGGGACCATGACGATGGATTCGGACCGCAACGTCAAGAAACCTGTGGTGGTGGTTCGGATCACGGGCAAGGCGTTCAAGTTCGCGGCCGAGATCCAGTAGATGCTTTTTCAAGCGCTGGTAACGGGGTTTGCCCAAGGGGCGATGATTGCGCTGGTGGCACTTGGGTACACCATGGTGTTTGGTGTTCTCAAGATGATAAATTTTGCCCACAGCGAAGTGTTTATGATAGCGGCCTACGCGGGGCTTTTCGTGATGGTGGGGATTGCGGGGCGCAGCAGTCCGGTGGTGGTCGCGGTAGCGGGCGTTGTGGCTGCGATGGGGGCAGCTGCGGTATTGGGGGTTCTTATCGAGCGTGTAGCGTACCGTCCGCTGCGTCTGCGTGGAAAGGGGGGGAAACTGGGGCGGGTGACACCGTTAGTGACAGCGATAGGGGTATCGGTGCTGTTGCAGAACGTTGCGCAGCTGCTGTTCACGGCGCGTTACCGGAACTATCCACGTCTTTTCGACAATCCTCGACCTGTCATCGTGGCGGCGGCACTGTTGACGATGGTTCTCCTTGAGGGGATTGTGAAGTTTACGTGGTTTGGCAAGGCGATGAGGGCGTTGTCCTCCAACGAGGAGGCGGCGCGTCTGATGGGGATAAGGACGTCGCGCGTGATAGCGAAGACCTTTGCGTTGGGCTCGTCGCTGGCGGCGATAGGGGCGGTGTTGTACTGTTTTGATCAGTCGTCGGCGTACCCGACGATGGGGTTCAAGATAGGGACACAGGCTTTTGTTGCGGCGGTGTTGGGGGGGATAGGGAGCATTTCAGGGGCGATGCTGGGGGGACTATTGATCGGCATTTTAGGCGAGCTTGTGAAGTTGACGCCGTATTCTGGGGGGGTGGATGTCCTGGTGTTTCTAGTGTTGATTGGGGTCCTGCTGGTACGTCCAGCGGGCCTGTTGGGGTCGACGAGAGCAGAGAAGGTCTGAGCGACAGAAACGGGGACATGGTAGACCGGACATTGGATGAATTACGACGCCAGGTCTGCCGAGTGCCTCGTGTTTCCCTTCAAGGACGGCATTTTTTCCGCGGTGGGGCACGATTTGAAGATCCGGGTGGATCGCTTTGCCATCGAGGTGGAGCGGGCCGATCCACTGGCTGCGGAGTCGAAGGCGGGACCGAGCATCAAGGCCAAGTTCGACGCACGTTCACTGCGGGTGGTGGCGGCCATGCGGGAGGGGCGAGAGGAGCCGAACGCCTTAGCGGAGTCGGACAAGCGAAAGATCCAGCAGAGCATCGCGGAGGAGGTCTTGGAGGCGGCGAAGCACCCCGAGATCGTGTTTTCGTCGACGCGGGTGGAGGCCGTGCCCAAGGGGTTCCATATTCAGGGCAAGCTGACGCTCCATGGGGTGACATGTCCGGTGGATTTCCTGGCCGCACGCACGGAGCAAGGGATGGTAGCGGAGGTGTTGATCCACCAGCCGGACTTTGGTGTCAAGCCGTATACGGCGATGCTGGGGACGCTGAAGATCAAGCCCGGGCTGCGGGTACAGTTGATTCTTCCTGGGGACGTTGCGGCGATGGCGAAGGCATGACGTGGCTACAATTTTCTGGAATGCTTTAGGGCGGTCGTGTGCTTACCATGCTGCAGGTCGCACAACGCGACGGGGCTTTGGAAGCTTAGCTTGAGTGTGTGTTTGTCAGTCCATTACGGAGGTTCGGATGAAGCCTATGTCCACGCGCGAGCTCGAGATGCGTCACCGTTCGCTCGATGAGGAAATCAGTCGCCTTGAACGTCGCGGGATCCACATGACGCCGGCCGAACGGCTACAGGCGGCGGAGCTAAAGAAGCTACGGCTTCAAACGAAGGACCAAATCTACGAGCTCCGCAAGGACAGCGTTCCGTAGGTCTTAGGCTATTCCCGTCGAAACCAAGGGCACTGTTGGATCATTTCGCCCTCGGGAGTCCGGTCGCAGTGGAAGCCCACCACGGCGTCATGTTCCTTCGCAGGACGGCACTCCGCGACCATGTCATATGAGGAGTCATCGTCATCGACCCGTTCGACCTTGCAGCCCGCGAGCTCGATCACGTGCCAGTCGTAGTGCGCATGGTCATCCCACTCCCAGAGCACCTTGACGGGGACGGTAGCTCCTGCGGCGGTTTGTTTGCCGATGCAGCTCGAAAAGGCTTGTCCGCCGCGGAGTCGCTCACGCGGAGCACCGACGCAACTGGCCCACACGAGGCTTACGTCGGTGCTGACTGGCGCACCCATGTTGTCGCGATGGACGACGTCGAGCCGTTCGACGGTCACGTTGCTGTCGAAGGTCTTGGGGCCCGAATGGCACGATGCGAGTAGCGTTGACAGAACAAAGGGGAACGTCGGCCGCATGGGGCGCGGAGGCTAGCATCGAGAGCGGGCTTTGGGTGGCTAGTAGCTCGCGGCGGAAGTCCTTGGACACTACGGGCAGCCGAGCCCACGACACCCGCTACCCAGGACTACCCACCCTGGGCTGTTCTGATTCGCCCCTTCGGGGCTGCCAATCAACAC
>CAITRH010000425.1 GCA_903894755.1 uncultured delta proteobacterium | reverse complement strand
CATCTTCTGCCCTGCACATAGATGCTATACTGTCGCTGTCGTTCCTCAGTCTGCTTGACTGGACGCTAATCAATTACAAAGATTCTTGGAACCCAGAGTACCACCCAAGGCCTTGTGAACAGTTTAGACGCTGACTTTCTTGTACTCCTTAACGCGTTGCGTCCACGGTCGTCGGCCGCTGCTCCTTCGACATCGTCGAGCCCTCCAATCGCCTTTACAGCTGCTCTTCCCGTCGACCCACAAGCGTATAAGAAAGGTCGAGAACAACTTTGCCAACAAGAAGAGCCCGCTCGAAAGCGCCGTTCAGCGGTAAGATACTTCATAGATAATATAGAAGCGTTGCTCGAGAAATGTCGAGCATAGTGCCTTTCCTTGGTCGTGGCGTGTGCCAAGCGTCGACCCGCCATTCCCTCCATGGCATCCTCCGTTTTGGCCTGCGGTGCCTCGGACTTGCGCCGCGAGCTACTAGCGGGCTGGACGGCAAGCTGCGCGTCTGGCGCACAGCGGAACGGAGTGAGCCGCGGACCATCGAGGTCGGCTCCGATGGCCTCTACGCCGGTGACGAGGGCACGGTGACCGGCATTCCCCTCGATGAAGACGGGGCCCCTTCGGACCGGATGTCGCCGGTGGCCGCTGCAATGATCGCAGCGCACCTCACCCACGGGAACGCCGGCGTGCGAGGTCTGCGCGATGTTGGCGGGGAGGGGCCGTTCGGACCTGCGGTTCTGAAGGTAGGTTTGGTATTGCTTTACTACGCTCACGACGCTTTTTGGCGAGCCCCGTGCTAGCGTTCAGCTCGGAGCTGTGATGGCATCGGACATGTTCGAAATCCTGCGGATGGAGCGCGATCTCGCGCTGGCACTTGCGTCGGCCCGCACCTCGGCGGACGCCATCGAAGCCTTGGTTCGGTGCGTCGGATCGATGGCGGGGGTCGACGCATGCGCCGGTTTCGTAACCTGTGCGGACGACGCCCTGAAGATCGTGGCCCACCGTGGCCTTTCTAAAGATCTCGTCGCTAAAGGAGTGCTTCCACTCAGCGCATGGAGCGAGTTGTGGGTCCACGACGAGGGCTTACGGGCTCTGGCAACGTTCGCGGTGCATCGCAACGAGCACGTGACTGCGCTTCTTGCCGTGGGATCGAGACAGCTCGATGAGTGGCCTGCAGACACGACGTCGACGTTGCTCGCGGTTACAGCGCTTGTCGAGGGTCCTCTCGGCCGTCTCGACACCGCAGAGCGCGTCGCACAGAACGAAGCCAACTTGCGTCGGCTCGTCGACGCGCTCAGCGACTGCGTTTCCGTGCTCGATGAGACAGGTCATGTCGAATATTTCAACGAGGCAGGGCTGCGTCTCCTCGGCTACGGGCTCGACGAGCTCCTAGGAACCTCCGCGTTGGCGCTTCATGCCCCCGATCGTCGTACTGAGGTCGCAGCGATCGTAACGAACATCCTCCAGGGGACCGCATCCGTGAGCACGGTCCCCTTGGTCACCAAGCAGGGCGACGAGGTTCCGTGCGAAAGCCGAGTCACTCGGGGGGAATGGAACGGGCACCCGGCTCTTTTCGTGGTGACGCGCGACCTGACAGAACGTTTGCAAGCCAAGGCCGCTCTCAGCGCAACGGAACAAGAGCTCCGCCAAACCGAAGAACGTCACCGCCAGCTCTTCGTACGAGCATCCGACGCCATGCTGGTAGTCGACCCCGTCACAAACCGCATTCTCGAGGCCAACGACGCAGCCGTGCATCTCTACGGCTACTCCCTCGACCAGCTCTGCGAGTTGCCCGTCACCCACCTTTCAACCGCGTCAACAGAAAACGCGTTCCCTACCACCGGCTCCGCCGCAACCGCCTATCACCAGAGGCAAGACGGCACCATTTTCGCTGCCGAGGTGACCCTCAGCACCGTATCGTTGCGAGGACGCACCGTGGTGTTCCAGGCGATACGCGACGTAAGCGATCGAATAAGGGCCCAGGCGGCACTGGAGCTGCGAAACCGCGACCTCGAAGAGGCCCTTGCGACGATCAAGACGCTCCGAGGGCTTCTCCCCATCTGCTCGCACTGCAAGAAGATCCGCGACGACCATGGCTACTGGCAAGGTGTCGAGGAATACGTAATGGCCCACTCGAGTGCAGCCTTCTCCCACGGCATCTGCCCCGACTGCGCCTCCCGCTATTACGGAGACCTCCTCCCCCAGCGCCCCCAGCGGGGGGGCTAAATATTTTGTATCGCCCTTTCGGGGCTGCCAATCAACGCACGGGGTCCTGCCGGAGCTTGGCATAGATGGCGGCCTCTCGCGGTGTGCGCGGGATCGGGGGAATGGAGGCGTCCATTGCGGAAAGAAAATAGGGGAGGGCCTCTTTCTCCTTTCCCATTTCGAGCCATGTAACGCCGGCGACAAATGCTAGGTAACCCACGTCCCGATCGATGGATGCAACGAGGGCAAGCTCCTTTTCCACGGACGTCCAGTCTTTTTCAAATGCGTAGGTCCAAGCTAGGTTCATTCGAAAGTCGGCCCGAGCTGGCGCGATTTCCAGGGCGTGGCTCAGGACCTCCCGCGCCTCTTGGAGAATCTTCGCATCGGACACCGCTCCCCCATAGAAAGTCAAGAACTTGCCAAACTCGCCCCAAAAGCGGCCGTCCCTGACATGCTGACGCACCGTCTTGTTCCCATGGGTCCGCACAAGTTCCAGCGCCTCGCGACCGCTCTTGCTGCGAGCCAAGGTTTCCAGATGGTGATCCGGAAGGGTGGCCGCGAGCCCCAACACTGCGTCGTAGCGAAACAGCGGCGACCCCTCGAAAACCTCCCGCATCGCATCGGACGCAGTGCGTGAATGCTGCCTGGCGACAGCATTGAGGGCCTGTCCGAGATGCACGGCGGTACGAGCAGGCAGAACGGTCGTGAATGCGAGCAGGGACAATGTCACTGCGTACGCACCCAAGGCCACTGCAGGCGAGAGCGGCGCAAGCGCTACGTTCGGCACCGCCGTGGATCTCTGTTGGGGGCCACGAGGATTGCGCCTGGTTCTCCGCTTGTCGGAAACTACCCCGGGACTGGCCAAGCGCCCCTCGGTCTCGGGCACCCCTCGGTGAAACACCAGGACCATGGCAAAAAACATCGCCGAGGTCATGAACGCAGCCAGATGGTCGAAGAGGATCGCCTTGCTGACCAATATGCCTACAGGGAATCCCATGAGCAGTGCGAACATGTCCCCGTCAAGCTTCTTGGCTCTCCTCGCCTGCACCAGCATGACAAAGGCGGAGCCCCACACCCCAATCCAGGCCAGGAGTCCCACCACGCCCGTCATGGTCAAGACATCGAACAGAATATTGTGTGCATGGTCTGCCCAACCGAACCCAAAGGCAAGCAGCTTGGGATCGAAATGAGGGCCCATCGCAACGTTGAAATTGTCGACTCCCCACCCGAGCAGAGGGCGAGCCTTGAAGGCGTTCCATGCCTCCCGCCAAAACATGAAGCGAATGTCCGTCGACCCCGCAAGGCTCCCGCCGCCCGGTGGTGTCCCTGCAAGCACGAGGAGCCTTCCAATGGACGGGTGGCCGAAATACAGTCGATGGAAGAATGCTGTCTGCCGTCCGAGCCCAAACACTGCCACCGCGCCGTACGCGCTCAGGAGCGCCGCGCCGCCGATGACCGCGGCCCATGTTACGCGACGATGCTGAGTTTGGAACAATAAGACGAGGGCAGCAACGGACGCCCCGGCCAGGAGGCCCAGCATGGCCCCACGGGTCCCTGAGGCCAACAAGCAAAGAACAGCTAGGACCGCGGAACCTGCATAGAACAAGCGCCAGCCCAGTGCACGTACCCGCAGTGCCAGCATGGCCAACAAAAACAATACAGTGACTTGAAACTCTCCAAAAAAACCAGCGTTGCCGAGAAGCCCTTCGGACCTTCCAGTCCCCGTCACCTTGCCCCCCATGTACCCCCACAAGTTGCACAGAGTGAACAGCACCACGGCTGTCTGCAGAAACCTTCGTACCTCGGGCCAAGTCCGCAGATTGGCGGCTGCCATGGTGGTCCATGCGAAGAAGTGGAGAAAGGTATACAGGCCATCCATCCGCTCGGCGCTCCCCCAGAGTGCCCGTAGCGGATCGGCCGCGAACGCCGTGCACGCGACCAGAACGCCGACTTGAACGACCAGCGCCGTGTACAACGGGGTCCATGTGGGGCCATATACGCGCGACCTGCGCACCAGAAGAACGTACGCTGGAAGACCTAGCCCCACGACGAGCTGCACCCACCACGCCTTTGGCAACACGTAGGGATACGGAACAGCGTTCCAAACCACCATGGGCATCAGGAGCACCGCGAAGATGGCCACGGAGACGACCGCGCGCAGTGCCTTGGTGATGCGATCCTCGGTCGAACTCGGTTCTTTTGCCTGGTCCATGCTGGCGACGTGTGTATCAGAAGAGGGGGGTGATGGTCACGGCGTTTTCGGCGCGTCCAGGACGATCTTGACCTGCCCCGCAAAACCGCCTATTGGGCTTTCATTGATTGGGAGCTGCTCACAATGCGAGAGGTTGAATTCCAGGCCCTGCTGCTTCAGTGCCTCCATGCCGACCCGGCCTTGCCCGAACCGTCAACGCTGGCGAGGCTCAGTCCCGACGACTGGGTCGAGTTTCTGGACCTTGCCATTCGTCATCGGGTGACTGGCTCGGTTTCTCCGCGGCTGCGCACGCAGCAACGGTGCGAACTGGTACCGGAAGCCTGTCTGAAGCGGGCCAACGGTGTCCTGCGCGGCACGCTCCTGTCCAATCTGCGCCAGCAAGTCGGACTCGTACGGGTCCTGAAGGCGTGTGCTGCTGCGCAGTTCCAGGTGATGCTGCTCAAGGGGCTATGGCTGGCCGAGACGGTGTACCGAGATTTGAAGGCGCGGTCCTCCCTCGATATCGACATCTTGGTTCATCCCAGAGATCTCCCACGCTTTACTGCGGTGGCACGGGACTTGGGATTCAATGTGCCACCAGGTGTGTCGGACCTGCGCGATATCGCCTCTGCTGCCAATGAATTCCATCTGTTTCACGGCTCCCAAGGGACGTCCCTGGACCTTCACTGGAATCTGACGCAGTCTAAGCTGCAAGGCCCCCTCGACGAGGAAACGCTCTGGCAACGGGCCGAAAAGGTGACAGTGGCGGGACAGTCGTGCCTGACCCTACGTCTGGAAGATCACCTGATCTACCTCTGCTTCCATGCGGCCGATCACCATCACTTCACCGAAGTGGGACCCAGGGCCTTGCTGGATGTCGCCCGCCTGATGGACGACCCGCCCCGTCCCCTCGACTGGAACGACGTGGTGGCGCGAGCCCACGCGCTGGGATGGTCCCGAGGTGTGTGGCTGCTGCTGGATCTGGCGCGCGAACACCTGGGTGCACGTCCACTGCAAAGTGCTCTCGACGCACTCAGGCCCGTGGATGCGGACGATCCGGTTATTCGCAGTGCGACCATGGTGACGTTGTTTCACGGCCAGCGGAGGGACACGAGTCTGGGAGGCAATCTGGTCAGGCTGACCGGCCAGTCCACGGCACGCGAGCGCGCGGCCCTGCTTTGGAGCCGCCTTTTCCCTCCTCGAGAGCAGCTCGCGACCTATTTCAAGACCCATGTGGACGATCCGGCGCTCCCGTTGCTCTACATCAGGCGCCTGGGCCACCTGATCAAACGACATGGGCCGAAAGTAGCTCGACTTCTGCGGCGGGACCGTGCGGCAGTTGCCAATTTGGAACGAGAGCGGGTCATCGAGCGCTGGCTGGAGCAGGAGCGTCACAGCACGTCGAGCGGGAATCCATTCCCCGCATATTTTTTTGCGGTAGCCTGACATTGGTGACTCGAACGGACCTGCCAGCTTCGGTGCTCGTGCTGTTGTGGGACATGGACCCGCAAGGCATCGACCTGCATCGCGATCGCGAGCTTCTTTTCGAGCGTGTGATGGCCCGAGGGACCTGGGACGCCATGTGCTGGCTTCGCAAGCGCTTCGCTCGGGAGGACCTCGCCGCCTTCGTGAAGACCCGAGGGGCCCGCGTCTTGTCGCCCAGGGATCTCGCCTATTGGGCTTTGGTGTGCGACGTTGAAGTCCCGAGCGAATCGGGGGGGGGCCGACCTCGGTGGGCTGGACCATGACTCCCGAGCAACGGCGTGCGCTGGATCTCTTGACGCCATCGCTCGACGAAGGGACGTACCTGGCCGGGGGGGTGGCCATTGCCCTCAGGCTGCGGCACCGAGAGTCCCGAGACCTGGATCTGTTCGTTCCCCATGATTTCGATGCGGAGCGATGGGCGGAGCGACTGCCCGAAAACGTCGAGGTCACAGGGCGTGCCCGAGCGACCTTGCATGTCCAAGCGGCCGGGGTCCCGGTGAGCATCTTGTCCTATCGATACCCTCTATTGGCCACGCCAGACCGGTCTCTACTGTCGGTTCCGGTGGCATCGCTGGACGACCTCCTATGCATGAAGCTCTCTGCGATCGCAGGGAGGGGGGCCGCAAAGGACTTCTGGGATCTTGACGCCCTGCTGGAACACGGCGTCGCACAGGGGACCCTTTCCGGTGCATTGGAGCTGTACAAACGCAAGTTTTCGTCGGAGGACCTGGGCCACGTCGTTCGAAGTCTAGCCTACTTTGGGGATGCCGATCGGCAGCCGCTCCCCATGGGACTTACTCGGGAGCACTGGAGCGCAGTCAAGAGGGGCATGCTGCAGCGCGTTCGTGAGCTATGAGCGCGGGGCCCGATGCGGGTCCCGGACCCTCACCCCCGAGTTGGAAAGTGCCTGCGAACGGGCCACAGCTACATATTCAACAGGAGGAGACCGACCCATGGTGCTGACCAACTGGAAGTGCCTCGCCTCCGACGCAAAGCTGGACGTGCAAGCCATCGCCAGCACCCTGCGCGAGGAATACGACGGCATCAAGAGCTTCTTGGTCATGTCCACGGAGGGGCCCAGGAGCCACACTGGATTGTGATGCGCGTCGAAGAGATCGCGCGCCGCCTGGAAGTGCGTCAGCTCCCGGAACACTGTGAGCAGGTACTCGCGCTCGGACAGCGAAGGAGCCAGTTCGAAGAAGATGGTCTGGCTGTCGGCCGCGCCGGGACCGGCCAAGCTGTGCATGCCCAAAAGGCCGCGATCTTCCAGGGTGCGCACAAAGACGCAGGAGAGGATCCAGCTTGCGGCAACCTGGGTGACGAAGTGACGCTCCCAGAGAGGTCCAGCGGGTCTGCGGTACGGCGGGCGCGTCGTTCAATCTCGTGGCGCAAACACAAGGCCTCGCGGACTGCCGAGGAAGCGCGGGCGCGCAGGAGCAGGTCGGCTTCCAGTTCCGTTTGCATGGCTTGGAGGGCGTTCAGGAGACAAAGCGAATCGAGGGGAGCGAGCGGGTCTGGCTGGGGCGGGAGGTCGAGGAGGGCGTATTTCTTCTTGGCCATGGATGTGGGACGGGAGATTAGGTCGTTGTCCCGACGGCCGCTACAGGACATCTCCAGACCTCAGGCCCCCAGCCCCCCCGGCTTCACGACCGCGCGCCACGGACTTGAGGCCAAAACGAAGAATGGCGGGAATGGCGGGTTTCGAGTTGGGCGCGGTTTACCTTGCGTGCGCTGGGCAGGGACATGTCAGGTCGCGCTCCGGCGTGCGGCGTCGGCGTCCTCCGGGGTTGCATCGGGGCTGACGACGGGACGTCCGACGAGGTCCTGCGCTTGGTGGTGGGTCAGGACGCGGGTTGGTTTGGTGGCGTTGAGGACGGCGGCGTCGGCGTCTCGGACGAGGAGGTCGAGGCGGTCGGCGATAGTGAGGCTGCCGTGGAAGCCGTTCCAGCGGGCGTCGGCCTCGGTTCCGAAGCGTCGGCCTGTGGGGCGGCGGGCCCTCAAGAACAGTTTGGGTCAATACCTAGCGCGCGTAGCATCTCCGCGAGACGGTTTGCGCGAGCCTT
>CAITRH010000424.1 GCA_903894755.1 uncultured delta proteobacterium | reverse complement strand
GAGGTCCGCGCGAAATTGGGGCGCGGAAGGGGTAGATCGGACCTGCGGTTTTCAAAATGGGTGTGGTCTAGACGCTGAAGATCTTCGCGATTTCCTCGGATATCGCAGCCTCGGTCTTGCCAACGGCTAGCGCGAGCTCCTTCAGAAGCAGGCTCTTGGCCTGGTCAAGCAGACGACGTTCGCCAAAGCTCAGATCCTTGTCGCCTTTGAGCCGGTTCATGTCGCGAAGCACCTTGGCGACCTCGACGGGGGAGCCGCTCTTGATCATCTCCGTGTAGACGCGGAAACGACGGCTCCAGGGCTGCACATCGACGGCAACCTCGCGGGCGCGCATCGTGGCCAAGATCGCTTCGGCTTCCTCCGTGCTCATGACCACCCGCAGCCCAACTTGCGCCGCCGCGGTCGTGGGGACCATCACCTTCATGCCGTTGTCGAGAATACGAAGGACATAAAAAGCGCCGCGGGTCCCCCCGATGTCGCGCTCTTCAACCGCCGTGACCTCACCGACCCCGTGCGACGGATGCACCGCCTTGTCGCCAACCTTGAAGGAGACCTCGCGGATAGGGATCGTCGGTGGCGTGTACTCGGGCGTGAACGACGTCCGAGGCGTCGCCACCTTGGGACGGGCGGAATCAAGTTTGGCTGGCGCGGCCTTGGGCGGCGCAGCCTTCGGGGGCGGCTCGGAGACGCGGAGACGACGTGTCGACTCGCTGCGGTCCGCGCGCGCCGTAGGTTTGGGGTCGACGGCACGGGAGGCTGGCATGCCTTCCGCGGACGGGACCTCTTTTGCAGCGGCGGACGGTTTGCTCGCACGCTTTGAAGGGGTTTTTTCAGGGACGCGGGTTGCGGTTCGGGGAGGCATGTCGTGTTGAAACCATGGCACCGGGAGACCCCAGCGCGGTAAGGGGGTCCCCCCGTAGCATTCAAACCAAGCGGGCGTCAACCGGATCGCTAGAGACGAGTTTTAGGTCGCCTCTGCTTTTGGAAGGAAAAGAAATAAGAGCGGCCACCGGAACGGGGGGGAAACTCACTAGAAACATGCGTAGACCAAGTTCCTCCTGGCGGCGGCGGACCTGCCCGAACCGACCGAACCTGAAGGAGACTTGACATGTGGAGATTGTGGATTGTCCTGCTCGCCCTGCTGCTGCTAGTGCCCACCGCGGCGCGTGCCGATGAACCCCCGGGGACCCCCGCTGCGTCGGTCGCTCCCGCATCTTCCGCGCCGACCGTCGTCGAGCTCGAACGACGCATTGGCGACCTCGAAGCGTACATCAACAACGCCGCAAGGCCGAGCGCCGATGCCAAAGTCGACTCGAAAATCCCAGGCGCCGGCCCCGGTCACAACGGCTGGATGATGGTCTGCGCCGCCCTGGTGCTCTTTATGACCCTCCCGGGCCTCGCCCTCTTCTACGGCGGCCTCGTGCGCCAAAAGAACGTGCTCTCGGTCATGGCCCAATGCCTCGGGCTTGCCGGCATGGTCTCCATTCTTTGGTGGGCTTTCGGCTACAGCATCACCTTTAGCTCCGGTGGCGCCATCCTAGGCGGCTTGAAGTACGCGTTCCTCAAGGGGGTCGACTCACTCCCCAATGGCGACTACGCGGCCTGGGTCTCGCAAAACGTCTTCGCAATGTACCAGCTCATGTTCGCCATCATCACCCCCGCCCTCATCGTCGGAGCCATTGCGGAGCGCATGAAATTCAGTGCGCTCATGCTGTTCATGCTCGGCTGGATGCTTCTCGTGTACTTCCCCCTTGCCCACATGGTCTGGGGTATCGACGGCATGATGAACGGTGTCTGGAACGCCAGCGCCAAGATCAAAGCGATCGACTTCGCGGGGGGCACCGTAGTGCACATGTCGTCCGGTTGGTCTGCGTTGGTCCTAGCGCTGATCGTAGGCAAGCGAAAAGGCTTCGGTCACGACAACTTCGCTCCCCACAGCCTGGTCCTCACCATGGTGGGAACCGGCATGCTTTGGGTCGGATGGTACGGGTTCAACGCAGGAAGCGCCGTCGCGAGCGACAGCATTGCCGCCAACGCGTTCATGACCACCACTCTTGCTGCCGCCGTTGCAGGCTTTTCCTGGCCTGCCGCTGAATGGATCACCCGTGGTCAGCCTACCGTGCTTGGCTTCTGCTCCGGTGTGGTTGGAGGACTCGTGGTCATCACTCCTGCCGCAGGCTTCGTCACCAGTACGTCGGCTGTGATCATTGGTGTGCTCGCGGGTTTGGTCCCTTTCCTAGCATGCACCCAGCTAAAGAACTGGCTTGGCTACGACGACGCTCTCGATACCTTTGGAGTGCATGCGGTGGGGGGCACCTTGGGGGCCTTCTTGACTGGGATTTTTGCAACAAGCTCGGTCAACGCCAATCTTGACACCAACCTGAAGGCTATCGTGGGACACACCCTGTGGGTCGAGCAGCTCAAGGCGATGGGGGTTACGCTGGCAATGGCCGTAGCGGCAACGTGCATTCTAGGATACGCGCTCAAGTACACCATCGGGCTCCGTCCCGACGCCGTTGACGAGCAGCAGGGGCTCGACATCACCGACCACGGCGAGCGAGGCTACCACGTGGAAGGCTAACTTCGCCGATTCCCCTCTTGCGACGGTTCCAACTGCGCTATGAGGGGGATAGTCCTATGAGCAACGCATTTGTTCCGTTTCTGTACGAGCTTCGCGCACGCAAGGTGAAAGTCGGCCCGCAGGAGGCGACGTCGCTGGCGCGGGCTCTGGTCGCGGGGATTCACGAGAGCTCGCTCGATGGCTTTTACCATGTGGCGCGGGCTCTTTGTGTCCATCGCGAGGCCGACCTCGACGCCTTCGACCAGGCGTTTTCATCACACTTCAAGGGGATCGAGAGCGCCAGCATGAACGTGCTCGACGAACTTGAAGAGTGGCTTCGCGACCCCCGGATCAACCGAGAGCTGAGCGACGACGAGAGGGCAGCGATGCAATCTCTCGACATGGAGGAGCTCCGCCGCATGTTCGAGCAGCGTCTTCGCGAACAGCATGAACGCCACGAGGGGGGCAACCACTGGATTGGTACAGGGGGAAGGTCGCCTTTCGGTGCGGGAGGGGCTCATCCATCGGGAGTGCGGGTGGGACCCATGGGGGGTGGACGAAGTGCGATGGCAGTGGCCGACGCGCGGGCGTACAAGCCGTACCGCTCGGATTTGATCCTCGACATTCGGCAGATTGAGATGGCGCTCCGCAAGCTTCGAGCGTTCAGCCGCGACGGGCAGCTGTTCGAGCTGGACATCGACGAGACCATTGTAGCGACCTCGAAGAACGCCGGGGAGCTCGAGATCGTGCTTCGTCCCCCCCGAAAGTCCAACGTACGGGTGCTGCTTCTGATGGATGTGGGCGGGTCCATGGATCCGCATGCTCAGTTGGTGTCCCAGGTGTTTTCTGCAGCCAAGCGCGCAAAGAACTTCCGTGAGCTCAAGACCTTCTATTTCCACAATTGCATCTACGGCAGGCTCTACGAAACCGAGCGGTTCAGTGATCCCGTCAAGGTGCGTGACCTTCTAGAGCGCCTGACCCCCGAGTGGAAACTGGTGGTCGTGGGGGATGCGGCCATGCATCCCGCCGAGATCCTGGGCCATGGCGACTGGCACTTTTCCTCAGACAGGACGCACGGTGAGGCGATGCCTGGGATCAAGTGGTTGATGCTCCTGGTGGATTTCTTTCACCATGGGGTGTGGCTCAATCCCGACCCACCGTCGTATTGGCGCGGGGGGACAGCGGAGGCGATTTCCAAGGTCTTTCCAATGTACCAGCTGACACTCGATGGCTTAGGCGAGGCTGTGGCGCACTTGTCGCGTGGAGCACTGCGTCGTTGAGAAACGCGTTGCCCCCATCCGGAAGCGCGTTGCCCCCGTCCGGAAGCACGTTGCCCCCGTCCGGAGGCACGTTGCCCCCATTCGGAAGCGCGTTGCCCCCATCCGGAAGCACGTTGCCCCCATTCGGAAGCGCGTTGCCCCCGTCCGGAAACACGTTGCCCCGGTCCCTTGCGTGCCGAATTCGAGTGTGGCGTTCGGC
This sequence comes from uncultured delta proteobacterium, assembly GCA_903894755.1. Taxonomy (GTDB): domain Bacteria; phylum Myxococcota_A; class Polyangia; order Polyangiales; family Polyangiaceae; genus CAITRH01. Next base: position 4,565 of record CAITRH010000424.1, on the reverse strand, counting down.
AGGTTCCACGCTACAGTCCGCCCATGGCACGAAAGATCACCATGGCCGCAGATTGGGACGCGCTGGGGCCGATACTCCACACGTGGGGCGAGTTCAGCATCTGGTCACGGTTTTCGACGGAGGTGGCGCCCGACCTCATCGTAACTCCGTTCCTGTTTGGCCGAGACCCCTACAAAGGAAACGTTGCCTACACGGCGGTGCCCAAGGGGTTGGTCGTACTGCACGGACGCGGCGAAGATCACCTGCGGATGCTTCTCGAGGAGGTGGGCCCCAGGCTCCATCTCCCCTTCGCTTTCGTGCTCGACGCCGACGAACGTCTGCTCCACAACGTGAACGACCGCAGGGTGATGCCGCTCGATCGGCTGTCGATGATGGCGCGTGCCGCAGTGCTCGCCTTCGCGGGCGGCGACGAGTGCTGGGGCCTCGATGCGTGGTGCAAAGGGCTCGATCGCGGACTCGAGCAGTTGCCCACGGTTGCGGAGGTCACCGAGCTCCTTGGGCACCCCGAGGTTGTCGAACAGATGGCCGAAACGGCCAAGCGCATCGAAGCGGCGCCCCTGCGTCTCTGGGAAGCGATGTTTTGGCGCGGAGAGAACTACCGTTGGGAGCTCATCGCCGGCGAGGTCCCCCTTGTCGGCGAGCTTTTCAGCACGCTTGCTGCGGACCGAACACTCCTACGTTGCGTGGCGGATGCGGAACACGCTTTCGGGGTCCACGCCGACGAGCGCAACGGTTGGATCCACTGCGGGCCCATGCGGATGCAACGTCGCCACACCCGGGTGGAGATCCGCTTTACGCTGTCGCCCGCAGACCGGCGCGTTGCATTTCTTCCCCAGAGCGTTGTCGAGGGGGAGGAGGCGGAGGGGGAGCAGGCGATGCCTTCGCTGTTTGGGGGGCTACTCTGCGGGGGCGATAATGGCAAGACAGAGATGATGTCGGGCTATACCCACTCGACCCTGGAGGTATCCAATCCGCCTGCAGTTGTACGGCATCTGGCCGAGGAGATCCGCCGATGCACGGGGGCAAGTGTGATCGAGGCGGGAGCCGGGGACGACGACAAGCTTCCCTGGCCCAGGGAGCCTAGCGACGACTGGCACGTGTTGTGGAGCGAGCGCTGGGTCTACGTACTGACCCCGATGCATCGCGACAATGCGCTTCCTTGGGACGTTCATGCGGGGTTAGGGCTATCGGAGGCGATGTTTTTCGAGCGATTTCGGCGCGCCGCGGTCCGCAAGGAGGGTTCGGAGAAGCCCGAGTAGCTACCTGTTCTGATTTCAAAATGGGTTTAGTCTGTCTCTCGGGAGGGAGACGTTGATACAGATCTTAGGTGGGAGAGGTTCGTCGTTGGCGGCGCGAACGCAGACTGCGCAGACGTTGGCGGTGCGAAGGACGCCGCAACATTCTGTTCACGGCGGATCGGCATTGGATTACCTAGCCCTGGTGATTGCGCTGCGTTGACTCGGAAGGTTCAGGAACTGCGGCGCCAAAGCCACGCGAGCAACGCTGCGAGCGCAAGCCCTCCAGGACCTAGGCCCTGAGGACTGAGACCGAAGTTGCACTGGATTCCGTACTGCGGCGCGTCTTGGCCCGCGTTTGGATCTTTGCCAGCCCGAAGCGCATCGATGTCGGCGAGACCGTCGCCGTTCGAGTCAACCCGTTCTGCTTGCATTTGGTCAAGCGCGCGCTTCAGCGACGCCTCGTCGTGGGCCACAAGGGCGCGATCGAGCATGGAATGTCCAAATGGCGTGGTGACCGTGCCTCGCTGCTCTCCTCCAACATGGCAAAGAAGACATGCAGGAGTGTCCGAGAGCCCAAGGTAGCTCTGGATCACGGATGGGAAACTTGGAGTGGCCCAGGCGAGGGAGCCAAAGGAGAGAACAACTGCGCAGGCGGCGATAGTGAGAAGGCGCATGGGATCCTCAAAAGTAAAAGTGCATTTGAGCCAGGAGTGCAGTGGCACTTGCGCGCGTCTGTGTGACCGCCTCGCTCCGCCAGACCAGATCCACCCGCGCGTCGGCATGAGGGGCAAAGAACCAGGCCGCCGACCCCCAAAGACCATAGGACACGCCATCGGTGCCAAGTCGGCGGTCGAGCAGTTCGGCCGTAGCTAGGAAGTGCAGTCCCTGCGACGGCTCTACATCGGCTTGTAGCATCCCGGTGAGCCCGTAGTCCTTCTTGGTCTGCGTCGACGACAGAAGACCATCGGCTTCGAGCAACAGCACAAGGATCTTGCTTGGACTGTAGCGGCTAAAAAGCCCGTGGGCATGACGCCATGTTGGTTTACCCGACGAAATATCGCGCTCCGAGTGGGCGAGCAGACTACTTGCCCCTAGAGTCCATCGGTCGGCAAACTCGTGTTCGACAAATGCACTGTAGCCGCGCTCCCGGTAAGCGTCCGGACTCACCTGAAAGTTGCCGGCAATCCCCATGACTTCGGCGCGCCACTTGGGCACGTTGAAGGCGAGCGCAACGCCGTGCTGCTGCGACGCGTTCGTGTCCGTTCGCGTTACAGTCCGCGCCCACAGCGTGTGTTCAGTCACCCGAAGCCCAAACGGTATGTTGAACCGTCCAGCGCGCACCAAAAAGCGATCGTTATCACCAAAAACAGCGCCGACCCACTGCGTACGAGACACAAGACGGTCCTTCGCACCGACAGTGAGCGCTGCCCCAAGGGCTCCCTCACTTACATAGCCCGCGCTGACGTTGGCTCGAAGCCAGTCGATGGAAACTTGGGCCTGCAGATCCGCCTGCATCAGTATGTACCGATCGGTTGCGGGGGCGCGAGACGGGATCGTGTGCAGATAAAGACTTCGCACGTCGCCGCCGAGGAGCAGTGGATCCGGCACCGGAAACGCCCCGAAAAGAAAGGAGCCCGCAGAGCCGACCTCCTCGTCTTCTCCGTGCTTGCCAAAGTAGGTCCGCAGCTTTTGCTCCCCAAGGTTACGTCCGTACTGCGTGAGCAACGCGCCTCCGGAAGGGTCCGCGTGGCACATCGCGCAGCCCACGTAAGCCCCATCGTGGCGAAGCATCCAAACATAGGCGCGTGCCGACGACGACCAGGTCAATGCGGCCAACGCGACTAGGATAGCAGCAAGACATGCGAAAATGCGAGCGATTTTGGTGGATTGAAACAGGCACATGGATCTTATGGTTTCTGGAAGGCGTCAGGACCAGAACCCTAGGACCTTCTTTAGCGATCTGCAGCAACGAAGGCGACGTTGACCGTGACGTTTCGATCTACTGCGATCTTGGCGTAGCTGGGAGGTGTTATCCCCCATAGGGTCATGTCGACGGGCATACGCCCCTTGGTTTGGATAGCGCCACCTGCATTTTGCGCGTCGTAGGTAAACTGTACTGGCTTGGTCACCCCGTGCAGGAAAAGGTTGCCCGGCGCAGTTGCGGAAAGCGACTGCCCGTCGGCAGGGAACTTTAGGTCTCCGCGTGCGACCGTAAGGACCGTATTGGGGTACTTGGAGGTTTCGAGAGCCTCGCGCATGTGGCGATCGCGCAGGCCATTGTCTGTGGAAAGTGATTGAAGTGGGATCGTAACGGTCACTGTGGTCCCATCGTCTCCAACGCTCAGCTCCGAGCCATGACCATTGACCTGTATCCCAAGGGGTCCCAGGGCAACAAACTCGACTTTGGCGGGGTCCGTCGTGCGGACAAGCTTCGCGTCGGCGAGACACGGGAGGCAAAGCGCGGATACAAGGAAAACGAAGCGGGTGAGGTGCGAAAACGTCATCATACAAAGCCCCTTCCGAACGAGTGCGAAAAAAAGGATAGAATGCCAGTCTCGCCGAGGTCACACGCAGACCACAGTAACCTCGTGCTGATGAAAGCTTGTTGTGGTCGATGGGACGGTAACCGTTGCCCCGGACAGCAGGGTCGCAATGTGCGCTGCTGTTAGCGTGATGTCGTGGGTGTGGGTGGGACTTCCCGCGAGTGAAAGCGAATAAATGTGGTCCGCTGAGTTGAACACGTCGGCAATTGTCACCGAGTGGGGAGGAACATGGTTGAAGGTGATAAGCGTGTCGTGCGCACCGCTCGAGCATACCGCCGCGTCGCCGCCTTCGGGGACATCCCGTGGGTCGGAGGAGGCGTCCGTGCTTGCTGGATAGCCGGTTGCCGAGTCGCTACAGCCAGCTGCTGTCGCAGCCAGCGAAAGTACCGCGAGTTTGATGAGGTCTCGTCGAGAGAGTGTCATGAGGTCTACTCCTTCGACGGGTTCGATGGCGCCACGGCTCATGCGGTTGCTGCCTCGGCGATGATCGCTTTGCCTCGGGAGCCCGAGGCCACAAAATGGTTGCCGTGAGCACGCCACGCGCAAACGTAGCCCTCGCGGCTATGCGCAAACGGCGCGATGATGACCTTCCCAGATGACCGTCCCCGCGCGTCTCGGTACTGTGGATGCTCTGTTTGGGGCTGCCAATCAACGCGCGTCACCCTCATCGGTTGCCCGAGAAGTCCAAGTTTCTCCTTCTATGGGACTGACCCCACTCGTTGATTGGCAGCCCCGAAGGGGCGAGTCAAATCAGCCCAGGGTGGGTAACCCTGGGTCGCGGGTG
>CAITRH010000423.1 GCA_903894755.1 uncultured delta proteobacterium | reverse complement strand
CTCGTGCACCACTGTTCCGAGCCCCCTCTCTCGAAGACGATTTTCCTTGCCCGAACGGGCAAGGAAAATGTCGAGGGAGAGGGGGGCTGGGGGGGTGAGGTCTACGCGATATTGGGGCGCGGAAGCGGTAGATCGGACCTGCGGTTCTCAAAATAGGTTTGGTCTAGCTGGACACCTTCACATCACCTTCACATAGCGCCACTCCCCATCGACCCGTCGAAACAGGCTGGTTTCACGAAAAGAGCGCTCCTTGCCGCTACGAAAGACGCGCGCGAAGAAGGTCACCGTGGCGCTGTCGCCCTCCTCGGACACCGCCTCGATATGAAGCCCCATGAAGCGCTGGGTGCGGGTCGACTCCCGCAGGTCGGCAAGGACTCGGGACTCGGTGCGCTTGCGCTCGATGTGCTCGGGGGCGAGGGTTTTCCAAAGATACGCGACCTCGCCGAGCGCAAACGCCGAGTAACGCGAACGCATGAGAGCCACGGCCGTGGGGGCCTGCCGTTCACCTCGATGAAGGGGACGGCAGCAGTTGCCATAGAACGCCCCTCCGCATGGGCAGGGGGCGCTTTGCTTGAGCGGAACACGCATGCACCAGCGCTAGCATGAGCGTCGCTGCAAAGCTGCTGCACGACGCAAAAGCCTTCTGGATTCGCGCCCGCAACCGGGGCAAGTTGCGCCTCTCGCACCATCCCAAGGAGAGCGTCATTCATGCAAAGCAAAACCAACCCCGGCAACTTCTTCGAGGACTTCCAAATCGGTCAGGAGATTGTCCACGCCACCCCGCGCACCATCACTGTCGGCGACGTGTCGCTCTACACGGCACTCTACGGAATGCGCTTCGCTTTCAACTCGTCCGATGAGTTCGCTCGGCAAGTCGGGCTGCCACGAGCACCCGTCGACGACTTCCTCGCGTTCCACATGGTGTTCGGCAAGACCGTTCCGGACATCTCGCTCAATGCGGTGGCCAACCTCGGCTACGCGGCGGGCATCTTCGGAGTCCCCATATATCCAGGGGATTCGGTGAGCACCCGCTCCACGGTCATCGGGCTCAAAGAAAACAGCAACGCCAAGAGCGGCGTCGTGCATGTCCGCTCCGTGGGCAAAAACCAGAAGGGCGAAGTAGTCCTCGACTACGTGCGCTGGGTGATGGTGAACAAGAAAAACTTGGCCGCACCTGCCCCGACGCCGGTGGTCCCGGAGCTTCCCAAAGCCGTCGACGCTGCGAGCCTTCGGGTCCCCGACGAGCTGCGTATCGAGAACTACGACGTCGCCCTTGCCGGCTCTCGCCACGTGTGGGGCGACTACAGCGTTGGCGAGAAGATCGACCACGTCGACGGCATGACCCTCGAGGAAGCCGAGCACCAGATCGCGACGCGGCTCTATCAGAACACCGCCAAAGTTCACTTCGACCAGCAGCTCGCTCTCCAGGGACGTTTCAAAAAGCGCCTTGTCTACGGCGGGCACATCATCAGTCTGGCCCGCTCGCTGTCGTTCAATGGCCTCGGCAACGCGTTCAAGATCGCAGCTATCAACGGAGGCGCCCACGCCAACCCGAGCTTCGCTGGGACCACGCTCTATGCCTGGAGTGAAGTGCTCGACAAGTTCGAGATTCCTGGAAGGCGCGACGTGGGGGCCCTGCGTCTTCGTCTCGTCGCTGTCAAAGACAAACCCGCAAGTGACTTCCCTTACAAGACCGCCGACGGCAAGTACGATGACTCGGTAGCTCTCGACTTCGACTACACCGCGCTCTTGCCTCGTTAAGAACCAGAAGGACCAACACCATGCGAAGTGCCAAAGACTTTTTCAAACCCCTTGCCATCGGTGCTCCCGAACCGCTGCGCGAGGTCCCGTTCCGCCCATCCCGTATGATCCACTTCTTCGACCCGTCGAACCTCAAGATGGCGGCGAAGGTTCCTGAGATCGCGTCCAAGGTCGACGTGCTCCTAGGCAACCTCGAGGATGCTGTGGCGGCAGACAAGAAGATCGACGCACGCGAGGGGTTTATCAAGATTGCTCGCGAGGTTTCTTTTGGGGACACGCAGCTCTGGACTCGTGTCAACAGTCTCGACAGCCCCTGGGTTCTCGACGACCTGCGCCGCATTGTCGGCGAGGTAGGAAACAAGCTCGATGTCGTGATGGTGCCCAAGGTGGAAGGCCCCTGGGATATCCACTATGTCGACCGGCTCTTGGCGCAACTCGAGGCCAGCGCCAAACTGCGTCGGCCTATCTTGGTGCATGCGATCCTCGAGACGGCATTAGGCGTAGCCAACGTCGAGGAGATCGCGTCGGCGAGCCCACGGATGCAGGGGCTAAGCCTAGGTCCGGCGGACCTTGCAGCGTCTCGACGTATGAAGACCACCCGCGTGGGGGGAGGACATCCTGGGTATGTGGTGCGAAGCGATCCCAATCCAGACAATCCCAGCGCGCCTCGTCCAACGGCCCAGCAGGACCTGTGGCACTACACGATGGGACGCATGGTGGATGCGTGCGCGGCCAATGGGATCCTTCCTTATTACGGTCCTTTTGGCGACATCAAGGACACGACCGCATGTGAGGACCAGTTCCGCAATGCGTTTCTGATGGGATGCGTCGGAGCCTGGTCGCTGCATCCGGTACAGATCGACATTGCCAAGAGGGTATTCAGTCCACCGGTCGATGAAGTCCAGTGGGCGAAGCGGGTGATTGACGCGATGGGGGACGGGACCGGAGCGGTGATGCTCGATGGCAAGATGCAGGATGACGCTACGGTGAAGCAGTGCAAGGTGATGCTGGGTCTTGCGCGGATGCTTTCCGAGAAGGACCCGGAGTTGAAGACCTCCTACGGTTTTTGACGCGACACGCGCCCCATCCCGAATCTTAGCGGCTCGTTGATCCCGATTCCTGTGATCCGGAGCGTGCGAGTGTATCCTCCGGTCCAGACGGGACAGGTGGGGACGTGACCATGCGCAGAGTGCTTGTTGTCGAGGATTCCGGGTCTACCCGGTCGTTTGTGCGAGCCGTGCTCGAGAGCGCCGACCGGACCGACGGGGTCGGGCCATGCGAAGTGGTTGAAGCGTCGTGTGGTTTCGAGGCCATGCGCCTTCTGCCGCGGGGGCCTTACGACTTCATCATCACCGACATCAACATGGGGGATATCAATGGCCTTGAGCTTATTCGGTTCATTCGCAAGTCCGAGCACCATCGGTCGACGCCGCTGGTGATCATGTCGACGCTGAGCGGGGCGCGCGATGTGGAACGAGGGCTTGCGCTGGGGGCGAATGCGTACATTTGCAAGCCCTTTACGCCCGACGAGCTTTGTGCGGCATGCGGGCGTGTTTTGAGCCAGGGGGCGAGGTAGGCGATGCTGGAGGTACCGGGAGGACGAGGGGACCCGTCCTTCGACAAGGCCCGCGACGAGTTTTTCTCCGAGGCACAGGAGCTTGTGGACGGACTCGGGCGCGATCTCGTGGCGCTGGATCAAGCGCTCAAACGTGGCCATAGCGACCCGGAGATCATCAACGATGTCTTCCGGGGGGTGCACACGTTGAAGGGGCTGGCGGGGCTGTTTGGCGCGTCCCGAATGAGCGTCGTGTCGCACGAACTCGAGGACGTGCTCGACGATCTTCGTCTTGGGCGCGTGGAGCTATCGAGCCATGTACTCGACGCGCTGTTTCAGGCGGTCGAGATCTACAATCGGATTTTGGCAGCCGAAAAGGGCGATGGGCCCGATCCGACAGCGGACGCCGAAGCGCTTCTCGTGGCGCTCGGTCAGGTGTCCGAGCATCGCGGAGGGACAGGCGTCGGCCTCATTGCGCAGTACGATCTCGACCCGGGACTTCTGGGGGTACTTACGGAATACGAAGAGCACCGTCTACGGACGAATATTCAGGCGGGGCTGGCGCTCTTTCGGATCCGCGTTCGTTTCTCGCTGGCGACGATCGATTCGGCTCTCGACGATCTGAAAGAGAAGACCAAGCCACACGGCGAGATCATCACGTACCTTCCCACCGGCTCGGGCACGGACATCGAGACCATCGAGCTGGAAATTCTGATGGCGAGCCGAGCGTTGCTCCACGTACTTCGCGCGGCCATTGCAGGTCCCCAGGTGGACATCGAGGAAGTGCGACGTCGCACGGCCCATTCGCTCGCGGTCCAGAGCTCGCTGCCCGCGGCCCCGATGGCGGCGGCGCCAGCCCCTCGAAGTCCGGTCATTCGTCTCGATCCAACCACCGATGCGGCTACATTGGGCGGATCCGGTCCGCCGCCCATCCTCGGCAGCACGGGACTGCCAGCCCTTCGCGCTGAAAGTACATCCGCTCGTGGAAGCGGTCCGGCCCCATCGGCTACGCCGGCTCCCCCACCGGGTGCTCTTACCGGACCCGTAGGCGTTCCGAGCCGGGAGCTGTCGCTCCGTTCGGTGAGTCAGACCGTCCGTGTCGATATTCGCAAGCTCGACAATCTGATGACCATCGTTGGCGAGCTAGCGATCGTGCGAACGGCGATAGCGGGCCTTTCCGATCGAGTCAGGATTCGCCCTGAGCTCCGCCAGCTTGGCATCGAGCTGCAACGTCTTCACAGGAGTTTCGACCGGCATCTGTCGCAGCTGCAGAACGGGATCCTGGAGGTCAGGATGGTTCCTCTCGGGCAGGTGTTCGACAAGCTCGCTCGGGTGGTGCGTCAGATCTCGCGTGAGCACGACAAGCTGGTGAAGCTGTCCATCACCGGTGCGGAGACCGAGATCGACAAGCTCATTGTCGAGGAGCTCTCGGACCCTCTCATGCACATGATCCGCAACGCCATCGACCACGGCATCGAGCCACCGAGCGAACGAGAGCACGTTGGCAAAGACGAGGTCGGAAACATCGTCCTCAACGCGTTTCAGAAGGGCAACCACGTGCTCATCGAGGTCGAGGACGACGGCCGGGGGATGAATCCCGAAGCCATCGTCGCAAGCGCTGTGCGCAAGGGGATGGTCTCCGCCGACGAAGCCAAGGACCTCACCGCACAAGATATTTTTGCCCTCGTGTACATGCCCGGGTTCACCACGAAGGAGGTCGCTACGGATCTTTCCGGGCGAGGGGTAGGGCTCGACGTGGTGAAGACGAACATCGCCAAGCTAGGCGGGGTGGTCGACATCGTGAGCGGGGTAGGCATTGGCACGAAGATGACCATCACGCTGCCGATCACACTGGCCATTATCAGCGTGCTCTTGGTGGAGATCGCGGGGAGGCTTTTTGCGATGCCGCTTGCGAGCGTGGGGGAGGCCATGGGGTTCGACGATCGGCAGGTACGAACCCTCGAGGGGCGTGAGGTGATGACGGTCCGCGGCAAGTCGCTTCCAGTATGTCGCCTGGCCCGTCTTTTTGGCCTTGCAGCGACCGAGCCGGCGTCGACCCGCTCGTTTGTGGTGATCGCGCTGATGGGCAATCGAAGTCTCGGGTTCGTGGTGGATCGGCTGCTCGGTCAGCAGGACATCGTGGTCAAGGCGCTGGGCCGTTCGATCAAGTCGGTGCGAGGGTTTGCGGGGGCGACGGAGCTTGGGGATCAGCGCGTCGCGTTGGTCCTCGATGTGGCGGCGCTCATCGACGAGGTATTGGCGGGTGGGGAGTCGCGCTTCATGGCGGCGGCGCTTGCTTGACGAAGGAGTCGAAATGGCAGGGCTCGTAAGGACCGGGGCACGTCATCAGCGCGCGGCGAGGCGTGCGGGCGAGGGGGGAAAGCGGACCGAATATTTGGCGTTTACGCTGGCAGGCGAGGCCTATGCGGTGCAGATCGCTTTCATTGCGGAGATTCTAAAGCCACCTCCTATCACCGAGGTTCCAAGAGCCCCGCGCAATATCCTGGGTGTGGTGAGTGTCCGCGGGAAACTGGTCACGGTGGTGGATCTGAGGAGGCGCTTTCAGCTTGCCGAGTCCCCTATCGATCGAAAGAGCCGCATCTTGCTGACGGACCTGGGACTAGGCGAGCAGATTGGGCTGCTGGTCGATGAAGTCCTACAGGTGTATCGGCTGGCCGAATCAGAGCTTGAGGCGGCGAGTGCTCTAGGGGGAGACCAGCCGGCGCACATCGCGGGGATAGGACGTCCCCCCGGGCAGCTTCTGGTGCTCCTCGACCTCCGTCCCATCTTGGAGACATGACGCCATGGTGACGAGCAGGCAGCGCCACGAGCTCTCCAAGAGCCTTGTGGGGTTCGTGGTGGGGGATGTTCATTATGCGGTCCACATTGCGCGGGTACGCGAGATTGCCAAACCGCTCGTCGCGGTGGCGCTCCCGCATGCACCGCACGCCGTTGCAGGTGTCGCCGACTACCGTGGGGAGGTGGTCCCGGTGGTCGACATGAGGGAGCGTTTTGGTCTTCTTTCCGTCCCCGCGAGCCGGCGCACCAAATGGATTGTCGTCGACGTGGGAGATCAACTGGTGGCTCTTGTGGTGGATTACGTCACCGAGGTTTTCGGGACCGCCGAGATCGACCTTCGGCCACCTCCTCCCATGGGGGGGCATGATGCTCGAGGAATTACCGGAGTGACGACGCACCGGGGGGTGATGGTGTTCGTGCTCGACGTCGTACGTCTGCGTGAGGTGACCGAGCCTCTCTTGGCGTTGGCAGCTCTTGGAGTTGGGGTGTCCATGGCCCCCAAGGCGCTTCTGTGACGGACGCCCACGGGGGACGCGTGGAGCGCATGCTGCGGGAGACGCAGCCCGAGGTGCGCCGCCTTGCAGTGGAGCAACTGTCGCGTCTTCGGGGGCCTGATGCAGCGCGCCTTCTGCTGTTGGCGCTGGGTGACGACGACTGGCGGGTACGCAAAGAAGCGGCGCTCGTGGCTCCGTCGTGCGAGCCTCGTCAGCTGGTGTTGCACGCGCTCTCAGGCGCCCTGACCGAGCGTGAGAACATCGGACTGCGTAACGCGGTGGTCGAAGCGCTCATCGCCATCGGGACCGACTCGATTTCGCTGGCCATCGACGCGGTGGAGCACCTCGATGCAGACGGGCGCAAGCTCGCCGTGGAGGTCCTTGGTGGAGTGCCCGACCTGCGTGGCGTGTTGGCACTGGTCAAGGCGCTCGAAGATCGGGACGCAAACGTGCGAGGTGCTGCCGCCGAGGCGTTGGGTGGAGCTGGGCTCGCCGGTGAGGATGCGCGTTCGCTGGCGGTGGCAGCGCTCGCGAGGGGGCTCAGCTCGCACGATCGCTTTGCCAAACTGACGGCGCTCGAGGCCTTGTCGCGACTCGGAACCAAGCTCCCCTGGGAGGTGTTCGAGCCCTCTGCCAACGACCCGCTTTTGCGACGTCACGCCGTGGCGGCGGCGGCTGGATCGCGCGAGCCTCGCGCCATTCGAGCGCTCGTGGAAGCGACCAGCGATCCTTCCTCCACGGTAGCGAGGGCTGCGATCCTGGCGCTCGAAGAGACGGTGCTCGTGGACCCCACCGATGCCGCCTTCGTGGCACTTGCGCGAGACCTGCTCCGGGCGCTTCCGCGCGGCCTTGCGACAGCTCGCGCCATGGCCACCGGCGACGAACCTCGGGATCGCGGAGCCGCGCTTCTAGTGCTGGGACTTGCCGCGCTCCCGGAAGACATCCCTAGGCTTGCCGAAGCGCTGGCCGATGACGAAAACGCCGAGCGTGCCGAGATGGCGCTGCAACTGGTGGGCTCCGATCTCGTCGAGCCGCTCTTTCTTACCGTCAAGACGACGCTCTCGGCACCTGCACGGAGTCGGGTGTTCGCTTTGGTCCCGACCATGACTCACGCCCTTGGCGAGCGGATGCGCGAGGTGTTTCGCGAGGCGCTTCGGGAGACCGCGGTGGACGTCGTGACGGCGGCGGTCAACGCGCTTGCAACGTGCGGGGAGGCCGACGACGTAGCGCTTCTTGTCCCTTTTACTCGTCATCCAACCCCTCGGCTCGCGGCAGCCTCTGCTCGAGCCCTGGCGACCCTTGCCCCGCGTTTTCCAGAGGCGTCGCGGGCCATCGTGGCGCGCATCGACCCGAGCGCCGACGAAGCGGTGCTGGGATGCATCGTGATCGGCGCTCTCGCCCAGGAGCACACGACACACGCAGCCGACTTCGCGTTCTTGCAGCGGGCCCTCTTGCACAGCGACCCGCGTGCGAGGCGAAGTGCCGTGGAAGCGCTGGGCGTGCTGCGTGGTGCACGTGCTGCCGAGGCGGTGGCCTTTGCGCTCGCCGACAAGGCCCGCGAGGTGCAGCTTGCCGCAGTACGTACACTTGGAAAGCTCGCGAAGACTGCCCCTCTCATTCGGCTAGTTGGCGGCGCACGGGACCCGGAGCTCGTGGCTGCTGCGCTCCGGGCTCTGGCCGACGCGGATGTACAACGCGCCTTTCAGTCCGCACGGCCTCTCGTGCGCGACGCGGACCCCGTGATCGCGTGTGCGGCGGTAGACACCATTGGAAGACTGGATGTGGATCTGCGCGACGAGGTCCTTTTCGAGGCTCTGGACCATCCCGACCCCGAGGTAGTGAAAATAGCGTTGTTGCAGGTAGCGGTGGCCCCTGACGCGCGTGCGGTCTCCCGTCTGGGGTCATGCCTGGATCATCCGTCTTGGGAGGTGCGACGTCTCGCTGTCGAGCTCCTCTGTCAGGAGACTAGCGCGGCGTCGCTCCCGTTGCTCCGCGGACGTTTCGAGCGTGAGGGCGACGAACGGGTCCGCGAAGCGATTACCGCGGCAGTGAGCCTGCGCCCAACGGCCCCCTCCCGGGCTCCTGCGCCGCTCATCGTCCGATGGCCCCCCGACTCGATCCCGCGGCTTCCCAAGGAACCTTCCGACGCTGGGGAGGACTGAGTGGCTCGTTTGTCGGATGCCGACGGGGTGGTGCTCAGGCCTGAAGAATTTCGCCTATTGCGCGATTTGTTTTCGGCCCGCACCGGCATCGCGTTCGGACCCGAGTCCCGTTTTGCCATCGAACGTCGCCTGCGCGAGCGCCTTGCCGTACTGAACCTCGCCAACTTCTCCGAGTACTATCACTTCCTCCGCTTCAATCCTCTCGCCGACGCCGAGTGGGACGAAGCCCTCGATCTCGTGACCACCAACGAGACCTACTTTTTTCGTGAGGACTTCCAGCTCCGCGCTTTTCGTGACGAAGTACTTCCTTTGCTTGCCAATCAGGCCGAGCAGTCCCGCACCCGGCGCCTAAGCATCTGGAGCGCCGGATGCTCCACGGGTGAAGAGGTCTACAGCATCGCCATTTTGATTCATCAATCGGGGCTCTTTAATAGAAAAGCCCCCAACAGCGAGCCCCTGTGGGACGTTCGCGTGCACGGCTCGGACATCTCGCGACGCTGCATTGCGAACGCCCGTCGAGCGGTCTACGCGGGCGGGGCATTTCGCGTGACACCCCCGGAGGTACGCCGCGACTTTTTCGAGGATCGAGCCGACGGGTTTCACGTGATCGAGTCCATCCGTGACATGTGCCACTTCGGCCAGATGAACCTTCTGCACGCAGACCGCGCCCGCGTGCTCGGCAACATGGACGCGATCTTCTGCCGCAACATGCTCATCTACTTCGACGCCCCGGCACGAAAGCAGGTGATCAGCACGTTCCACGAACGTCTCCTTCCTGGAGGCGTACTGCTCCTGGGCCATTCCGAGTCCCTGCTCAATGTCTCGACCGCCTTCGAGCTTTTGCACCTCCGCGGCGATCTCATTTACAGAAAGCCGCCTGCACAGTTCCGCGACTCGAGGAACCCAGGTAAGGTCTAACTCACGTGCCCCCCTCGACCCCTATCCGCCTCCTCGTAGTTGATGACTCCGCCTACAACCGGCGCAACATTGTCGATGTCTTCCAGCGAGTTCCCGAGGTCGAGGTCGTTGGCAAGGCCGGCGATGGTGAAGAGGCACTGAAGCTCGCCTTCACGCTTCGTCCCGACGTCATCACACTCGACCTCGAGATGCCTCGCATGGACGGTTTCACGTTCTTGCGCATCCTGATGGTCAAGCAGCCAACGCCGGTGATTGTGGTCTCCTCCTACGCGCAGCGCGAAAACGTTTTCAAAGCTCTCGAGCTCGGCGCCCTCGACTTCGTGCCGAAGCCCGATCGCGTCGGGCCCGATGCGACTGAGACCCTCGAGCAGATTGTCCAGAAGGTTCTTCTCGTACGCTCCCTTCGTCCCTCTTTTGTCCCCTCGGTCGTCTCGCGGCGCCAAGGCTCCGACGCTTCCGTGCCCGAAGGAAAACTTGCAGGGATCGGTTCGATCGGATCCATCGCCGTCTACAAACCCCCCAAGCAACTCGTTGTCATTGCAAGCTCCACAGGCGGCCCTGGCGCCTTGCTGCAGCTCTTCGCCCGAATTCCGCGAACTACGGCTGCCGCATTCCTTGTCGCGCAGCACATGCCTGACAAGTTCACCCGCACCTTCGCCGAGCGTCTCGACAAGCGCGGCCCGGTCCGAACCGTAGAGGCCAGCGACGCCGACCTAGTACGTCCTCAGACAGGCTTCGTGTGCCCGGGACGAAAGTGTATGGAGCTCGTCGTTGGTCCGGAGCTCCGGCTGCGCATCGGGCCTCCCCTCCCCAATGACCGGTATGTCCCTTGCGCCGACCGCCTGTTTCTCAGCGCCGCCCAGATCGCTCCCAAGGTCATAGCGGTCATTCTCACCGGTATGGGCGATGACGGTGTTGCGGGCGCTCGGGCAATCCGTGATGCAGGCGGCGTTGTCATTGCCGAGTCCCAGGAAACAGCCGTCGTGTACGGCATGCCAGCGGCTGCCGTGCGTGCAGGCATCGTTTCTAAGGTCCTCCCGCTGCCAGCCATCGGCGACTTCCTCGCCCAACTTCCCCCCTAGACCGCTCCCCGAGTATCCATCTTGAAAACCGCAGATCCGAACCTGCCGTTTTCAAGATCGCCTTGGTTTAGAAGCTCTCGATGTCCTTGGAAACGAATTGGATGCCGGAGCTCAGGGAGCCAACGGCGGGGTTCGCCAGGGGGTGACTGGAGTCCGTGTCGGTCGGGGAGGTGGTGGTGTTGTACGTGTCTGCGCGGCAGTCACCGTTCGTGTCCGAGCCGTATGGACCCCGACTGTAAACGAGGTACATTCCGGTGCCCTTCACCGTGCCGACCATCGTAGCGAGCCTCGGAGCCGTCGACGCGTTGATGTCCGAGGCCTTGCTGATGGGACGCACCAGGGTGTCGATGCTGTTGCCAATGCAGTCTGTGGCAAAGTTACCTACGAGCTTAGCGGTGCTGAAGCTGGTCGACGGGCTGGGGAGCCAGTAGACCTCATAAAGATTGAGGTGTTGTGCACCGGTGGCGCTCACAACGACGCGGCCCCCGATGGGCAGCTTGATGTTCACATTAAGTCGTCCGCTCGTGAGGGCGTCGCCTCCGCAAGTTGGAGCGAGCGAGGTCAACCACGCGCTGGTCGCGGAGCCGCCTGCCTTCACGTCGGCGCATCGCCCAATGGGACCGAGAGGCAAGCTGGGCGGAGTCGCGAGCGCGACGCTGCCGGCGAGAAGTGAAGAGCAACCGAGCACTAGGAATTGAACACATCGAGATGGACTGACCATGATTTCTCCTTCGCGTCGTGGCGACACCGAGGCGCGCCATAAACGCTTGACGGCTAGACGTGCACTTTATTCTTTATTCGAGAGACCTAAGAGCCCCGAGCTGGCCTATCTGCTCAGCGAATACCCTGAAGCTCGTCTTTGAAGTCCCGGGTCACCAGCCCTCGCAACGCTTCAAGCAGCGGACGGCCCCGGTGAAGCACATGATACACCTGTTCGGTCACGGGCATCTCCACGCCGGTCCGCGCCGAAAGAGCATACGCTGCTGCCGACGTCGCAAACCCCTCGGCCACGGACCGCTGGGTCGCAAGATACGCCTGCGGCGACTCCCCATCCGCAAGGCGCTTTCCTAGCGTCCGGTTTCGAGACAGATCGCCCGTGCAGGTCAACACCAAGTCCCCCACTCCCGCCATGCCCAAGAAGGTGAGCGGATCGGCACCGAGTGCCACGCCCAATCGGGTCATTTCCGCAAGACCCCTCGTGATCAACGCTGCACGTGCGTTGGTCCCGAGCGCCATGCCGTCGCATGCTCCCGCCGCAATGGCCACGACGTTCTTGACGGCAGCCCCCACCTGTACTCCCACCGGATCGCTGCTCGCGTAGATCCGGAGTGTCGGCGCATGCAGGATCTCTTGGACCTTCCGAACATGCGCCGATCCCGTGCAAGCTGCGACCAGGTCCGTCGGAAGACCCAGAGCCACCTCCCGAGCGAAGCTCGGTCCTGACAAGAACACCCGCCGCTCTGGGAGCACCGCAGGCATCACCTGGGCTAACACAGTCGACAAAAGCTCGAGAGAACGTTCCTCGATCCCTTTGGCCGCCACCAGCACCGTTGCATGATCCGCCACAAACGGAGCTACTCGAAGTGCAATGCTGCGCACATGCTGCGATGGAACCACCAGAAGCACAAGGTCCGCTCCTTTGACCACCTCTTCGAGGTCCGACGACGCCTTGAGCTCGGAGGGGAGCTGGACCCCTGGAAGAAACAGCTCGTTTTCATGATGCGCGTTGACTTGCCCCACCACCTCCGATTCGAGCGCCCAAAGCAGCACACGCCGTTCGAGACGCGCCGCATGGCTTGCGAGCGCAGTTCCAAAAGCCCCTCCACCGATGACCGCTACCTTCGACATGAACGCAGTGTCTCATGAAACCGCGCAGCACGTGTCGCTCTTAAGCAACGGCCCGCTAAGTTCCGGGGCCACGACTTCCGCAGACCTCACCCAGCCCCCTCTCCCTCGACATCCTCCTTGCTTGCCCACCCATTCGGGGATGTCGACCGTTTTTTGCCACTTTTCTCGAAGCGCCTGAAACGTCGGGATATAAGCCGCTGCCAGAGGCTCCTCGCCCATTTGGGCCAGTGTATAAAGGAGCTCCCGAAATAGCGTCAACAACCCCGTTCGGTACGTGAGAGTGCGTGCGGACATAGGAGCGACCGGACGCTCCTTTCGTCGGCCCCGCAAGAATGCAGCAAGGAGGCAACGGCGAAGGCCGGGCGGACCGCGGAAACAACGTCGGAAAAAAAACACCCGCGGAATGGAAACCGCCGGACAGACTAGGTGCGCAGCTTCCGGTGCCTGTCGGGGATACAGAACGGCCGATGGGCCGCGTGACCGAGGGCTGTTCGGGCATCGGAACGCCCACCTTGACGGACCGCGCTAACTCCACGGAAAAAAGCGTTGGGGGGCACCACCGGTGCCCGAGGCTGTTTGGCGAAACATGCCATTGCGCCCGGAATGGACCTGGTCAGTTTGGGAGTAGAACAGCTCCGGGGCGGACGTGACGGAGGCTGTTGGGCTCGGAAACCGGCTACGGCGGAACGGGACGTGGCGAGTCTGTAGGCCAGAACAATGGCGACCAGATGGAGCAACATGCTGCGTGCTTCCGAACTGGGATAGGGGCTGGCCGAGCGGTGGCTGTTGGGCGACAGGAAAGGTGAGGGACTTTGCGTCCCATGGCTGTAGAGGGGGTCGGGAGATGATGCGCCACTCGCGACACCCGCGACCCAGGGTCCCCACCTCCCCCCCCAACCCCCGGGGGGGGGCTGCGGGCGTACCGTGAGGGCCGGTAGCGCGGGCGAAGTCTACTTGTCTTGCGCCCCTGGACTTAGCACCTTGTCTTGCGCAGCCAGTGGGTAAGCAAAGGACGTGACCGATTGCGTCTCTCCCACGCTGCTCAGGGTTCCGGAGAAGTACTGTGGGGTCTCGTACTTGGGGACTCCATCGAGAAGGAACCCAAGCTCGACTTTCACTGTGTAGCCGACTGTTGGGGCCGTGGTGTTGCTCCCTTTGCTGAAGTAATTCACGCGGACCGAATAGGTCCCCTCTTGGATGGGAAGGGTCGAGTCGAAGAATAGGTGCTCAGGTCCGGTCCCTGGAATGTCGTCGTAGTCGAGGTACGGAGCGGTTTGAACGCTCTGTCTCTGGTAGTTGATTCCCCTGTATCCAACATCCTGACCGTCGGGGGTCCCCGCATGCAGGTCGATGTCGAGAGGGGTCGACCAGGTCAGGGTCACCTTGGCAAGGGGCGTAGGCCCGGTGCAACTGACGATGTAGCGGGCGTAGCCTGCGTAGTTCTCCCATTCGTTGGCCTCGGTGACCAAGAATTCCACGATGTTGTCCTTGTTTTCGAGGTTGATGGTGTTGGCGGTGGAAGCCGTAGTTGCACAGAAAAGAGGGACCTTCTGCGTGAAAGAGCCGCCTGCGCCGAGGACAAGATCGAACTTGGTGGCGTTGACATAGAGGACCGCATGGGTGGGCTGCTTCGAGCCACCGGTGATGGTCCCCTTCAAGGTGGTGCCGACCTGGGTGGTGGACTCCACCTCGTATTTGCCGTCCGCGTTGGTGTCGGTTGGCGCGGTGAGGTTGACTGTTGGAAACAGGCTCACATCTTTGAAGCAAGGGGTACGTTCGGCGAGCGTGTAGATGTTTGCGGCGTCGTCGAAGCCATGGAACAGGCTGGGGCCTATGAGACCGAACATGTTGTATTGGAACCGACTCGACGTTGCCGAAGTACCCGATGCATAGATTCCCCAGCTTGCGCCGTAGGTGTAGTTGACCGAGCGGGACGTCCCCGGGACATTGGGGTCGTACAGGGTGAAGACCCCGTTGCGGTAGCCCGTCGCGAGGATTGCATGGGCGCCTCCTGATGTGCCATCAGCGTACTTTTGCGTAACGTAGAGGATCTGAGGTTGCCCAGTGTCGCGCATCGCCTGCACGATCGCTTTGGCGGTATCGAGGGAATTCTTGCCAAGTACGTTCATGTCAGCGGCAGAGCGGGTCCAAATGGCCGACTCGCCAAGTTGCATCCGCGACGCAGCTTCGATGGCGCAAGAGTCGTCTTGCCAGCGGTTTGGATCGCCGAGACGGTACTTGTCATAGAGTCCCTTGGTGTCGCTGAGCAGCCCTTTCCAGGTGAAGAACCACTTGGCAAAGCTCGACATGCCGATGCAGTCGCCGCCGGGGTTCAAAATAGAGCCGCGGTTGGCGATAAACCAACCGTCCTTGGTCACTGAAAACCCTGTATCGACGTTGAAGTCGGCGCTGGTCTGCAGAATGTCTACGGCGCGTCTGGCCCACTCGAGACCCAGGAATCCGGAGAAGTGACGCACGGCGAAGCTCAAAGATCCCGGAACGCTTGGCGCCGGGGTGGCTGCCTCGAGTTTGCTTGCAGAAGCCCCGCCGACCGTGGCATTGACGTATTCGTACACGTTGATGAAGTCGCCTATTTTCACCAGCGACGCGTCGTAAGGGATCTTGACGATGACCGGGCGAGAGAACTCGACTTGTGGGGTTGCCTTGAGCACAAGGAGCTTCGTGACCGGCGCTGTTTCCGAGGGGAACTTCGAGTTTGCAAGGTCGATGTCCGCATATCCGATGGAGATATCCACGGGTGACGCGACTGCGCCCTGGGGGAACGTGATGGTGAGGCCGTTCAGCGGACTCGCTGGATCGGCTACAGTAACGACCTTGCCTGTCGAGTCGACGCTCTCGGTTTTGACGGAAACGGTCGGTTTGGTGACCACGACGGCGTCCGCAGGAACGCCCGAGTCGGGGGTATCGGCGTTCTTGATGGTGCAGTCGACCGAGGCAAGAAGGGCCCCGATGCAGAGCAGAAGGCTGGCTTTTCTATGGCGTGATCGAAGGAATCCGAGGCTCATGAGGTTGCTCCTTTTGCAAGCGCATGTTCTGAAGGTGGACACGAACGGCGCACTATAGCTCGTTTCGCAGGTAGGGCCGGCTCTTTTGCGCTAGCCTGAAGCATCATGACGACGGAGTTGGTGCGCTTTGGCGTAGCTATGGATCGACAGCTTTTGGCCGAGTTCGATGCAGTTGTCCAAGCGCGCGGGGCGACACGTTCGGAGGTCTTGCGAGATCTCGTGAGAGCGGAGGTGGCCCGCGCGAAGGTCGCGGACGGTGCCGAGGCGGTCGCCGCTGTGACGCTGGTCTACGACCACCATGTTCGAGACCTCAGTGAGCGTCTCACCGAGCTCCAACACGACATGGGGGAACAGGTCCGTTCGACGATGCACGTGCATCTGGACCACGACCATTGCCTCGAGGTCATCGTGATGCAAGGACAGTCCCACGAGCTGAGGACCGCAGCCGAACGGCTCCTTGCCACTCGCGGAGTGACCCATGGTGGCATCGAGATGGTGGCCGTGGGGCTCCCCCACCGGCACTGAATACAATCAATAATTGTCCCCCGCCGGGAAAGAACCACGGCAGGGGACAAGTGTCCGCGCTACGTGGCTACGGCAAGGAGCTGCCGAAGCACGTACTGGAGGATTCCACCGTGCTGGTAGTACAGGACCTCCTGCGGCGTGTCGATCCGCACGGTCACGCCGATCACCTTGTAGACTCCTTCCGGCCCCGAAGCCTTCACCGACGCACGTTTGGGCCCCTCTCCACGCAATACGGTCGCCAACCCTTCGAGATCGAACACCTCATGTCCGGTAAGTCCCAGCGATGCAACCGATTGCCCGGGAAGAAACTCGAGCGGCAGAATCCCCATCCCCACCAGGTTGGACCTGTGAATGCGCTCGTAGCTCTCCGCCAACACCGCGCGAACGCCCAATAGACGAGGTCCCTTGGCTGCCCAGTCCCGTGAAGAGCCGGAGCCATATTCCTTGCCAGCTAGAATGACCAGAGGAGTCCCCGCACCTTGGTACTTCATGGATGCGTCAAAAATCGACATCACAGCACCGTCGGGAAGGTGCTTGGTCATGCCCCCCTCGACACCTGGGACAAGCTGGTTGCGCAGACGGATATTGGCAAAGGTCCCACGCACCATGACCTCGTGGTTGCCTCGACGGGCGCCATAGGAATTGAAGTCAGCTGCAGCAACTCCGTTGGCAAGCAGGTACTCGCCGGCAGGTCCCTTGGCCTTGATGTTCCCTGCCGGTGAGATGTGGTCTGTCGTAATGCTGTCACCGAGCACTGCCAAACAGCGTGCTCCGCGAAGGTCCGTGACAGCGACCGGCACGGACGGCATGTCGACAAAGTACGGGGGATGTTTGACATAGGTGGAGCGGTTGTCCCAAGCGTATTGATTGCCTTCGGGGACCACGGTGGCTCTCCAATGTTCGTCCCCCTCGTAGACGCTTCCATAAACCTGGGTAAACATGGCTGGAGTCAGGCAAGACTCGACCATCTGGGCCACCTCCTGCCTACTGGGCCAGAGGTCGGCAAGGAAGACCGGTTGGCCATGGGAGTCGTTGCCAAGGGGCTCGCAGGTCAGGTCGAGGTCGACGCGCCCAGCCAAGGCGTAGGCGACGACGAGCGGAGGCGACGCGAGGTAATTGGCGCGCACTTCGGCGTGCACGCGTCCTTCGAAGTTGCGGTTGCCGCTGAGAACCGAACATGCCACGAGGTCGCCGTCGTCGATGGCCTTGGAGACGGCGGCAGGAAGGGGCCCACTGTTACCGATGCAGGTGGTACAGCCGTAGCCAACGGTGTGAAATCCAAGCGCTTCAAGGAAAGGAGTGAGTCCAGCTTTGGCCAGGTATTCGGTGACCACCTTGGAGCCCGGTGCCAGACTGGTCTTCACCCAGGGTTTCGTGGTGAGGCCACGTTCGACGGCCTTCTTGGCCAAGAGCCCAGCTGCGACGAGCACCGAGGGATTCGAGGTGTTGGTACAGCTCGTGATGGCAGCGATCACGACAGCACCGTGGTCGAGGGGGTGGGACTGAGCGCCAAAGAGCGCCGACGGTTTGCCTTCCACCTTTGGCCTTGGAGGCGATTTGGCCTGCAGTGCAGAAAGGGCCGTGGCAAATCCGCTCTTGACCTGGCCAAGTGCAACGCGGTCTTGGGGACGGGCCGGGCCTGCCAGACTGGCTTCGACCGCGCCAAGGTCGACGGAAACGACATCGAGGTAGGTGGCCTCGGGGGTCTCGGGGGTATAGAAAAGGCCCTGCGCTTTGCAATAAGCCTCGATACGGGCGACGTCGGCGTCGGAGCGCCCGGTGAAACGTAGGAAACGCAAGGTCTCTGCGTCGACAGGGAAAATACCACACGTGGCACCGTATTCGGGAGCCATGTTGGCAAGGGTTGCGCGGTCTGCCAGCGGAAGCTCGCTGAGACCCGGGCCGAAGAACTCCACGAACTTGCCTACGACGCCGCGTTTCCTAAGAAGCTCGGTAACAGTCAAGACCAGGTCTGTTGCGGTGGTCCCTTCGCGCAGGTGCCCCACCAAACGCACCCCCAGGACCTGAGGGATCAGCATGGACACGGGCTGTCCAAGCATAGCGGCTTCGGCTTCGATGCCACCTACACCCCAGCCGAGCACTCCAAGGCCGTTGATCATGGTGGTGTGCGAGTCGGTGCCCACCACAGTGTCGGGATAGAGGACACCGTCTTTGAGCATGACGACCCGAGCGAGGAATTCGAGGTTCACCTGGTGCACGATGCCGGTGTCGGGTGGGACCACCTTGAAGTTGTCGAAGGCGCGCTGGCCCCACTTGAGGAATTGGTAGCGCTCGCCGTTTCTTGCGTATTCAAGGTCGGCGTTTTTCCCAAGTGACAGTGAGGAGCCAAAGTCGTCGACCTGTACGGAGTGGTCGATGACGAGCTCGACGGGCTGCAAGGGATTGATGCGCTTCGGGTCACCTCCCATGCGGCGCATGGCGTCGCGCATTGCGGCGAGGTCGACCACGGCCGGGACCCCGGTGAAGTCTTGAAGAAGCACTCGGGCTGGGGTGAACGCAATTTCGCGAGTTGGGGTTGCTCTTGGGTCGAGTGTTGCGAGGGCTTCGATATCGCTGGAGCGCACGGCGACACCGTCCTCCGTACGGAGGAGGTTTTCCAGTAATATTTTTAGCGAGTACGGCAGCCTAGACGCCGAGGGGAAGCGTCCATGGAGGGCGCCTAAGGCGTAGTAGGAGAAGGTTTCGCCTGCAACCTCGAGGTTGGAGCGGCTCGAAAATGTATCGGACATAGGGCCTCCGGCCAAAACGTTGGGAGCCCCCATTACTCCGACGTTCTGCGCGCCGCAAGAGGCTCCTAAACGATCGAGCGCTTCCCGCACTCAACGTCCGTGCTCCAACGTGTCAACACGAGACCCCAAAGGACGGCAACGGTAAGTCCAATCGGGATCCCCAACAGATGCGGCAAGA
This sequence comes from uncultured delta proteobacterium, assembly GCA_903894755.1. GTDB lineage: Bacteria > Myxococcota_A > Polyangia > Polyangiales > Polyangiaceae > CAITRH01. The sequence continues at coordinate 11,633 of CAITRH010000423.1, read as the reverse complement.
GGCCAAGTTCGGTCCACATGTTGCGGCGCCCGTCAGCAATCTGCGCGCCATATCGAGAAGAGCCAAAGTAGGCGATCCCGAGACGCACCGCGGCGCAGCTTCTGCGTCCTAACGCGCCCATGGCGCAACCTTGACGCGCTCTCTCCCCTATTGCACCCCGCATCTTGAAGGAAATCGCGGGCACGTCCATTGCTCGCGCACCCCGCGTGTCCGCCCACATCGTCGAGGCCACCTGCTGCCTTCATTGCGCCGCTCCTATGGCGTCGGGCATGGCATCCGGCATGGCATCCGGCGACGATGGCCCGTTTTGCTGTAGCGGTTGCCAAGCGGTCTACGGACTCATCAAGAAGAGTGGTCTCGAGCGCTACTACGATTTGAGGGGGGCCACCGGAACGCCGGTCAGCGACAGCGGGGCGTCGTCGCGCGACCGCAAGTGGCTGGAGCCGCTCGAGGCCAAGCTTGCGGAAGAGCGTGGGATGGCTCGTGTCGATCTGGACCTCCAGGGGATCCACTGCACCGCCTGCGTGTGGCTTCTCGAAGAACTGTTTCGGCGTACACAAGGTGGGGCTCGGATCCTCATCAATCCTGCCGTGGGAAGAGCCCATCTCACCGTCGAACCGGCGTTCCCCCTGCGCGCCTTTGTGCAGGAGGTCGAGGCGTTCGGCTACCTTTTCGGTCCTCCCCTCAAAGAAGACCGTGCGGTCAGCAGCGATCTCGTGCTTCGCCTTGGCGTCTGCGTTGCCATTGCGATGAACTCCATGATCTTCGCGATCTCCGACTACGCAGGGCTTCCCGACGGCTCGATCAAGCGCTTCTTCATGGCTCTGAACTTCGCCCTTTCAGCGCTTTGCGTCCTCGTTGGAGGCTCAGTCTTCTTCCGCGCCGCCTGGCAGGGACTCCGCCGCAAAGTTCTGCACCTCGACCTACCCATTGCTCTGGGCATCCTGCTCGCCTTCAGCGGCTCGGCCTACTCGTTTTTCTTTCGCGGCGGCGTTGCCTCCTACTTCGACACAGTCAATATCTTCACCACCCTGATGTTGGTCGGGAGGTTCCTTCAAGAGCGCGTACTCGAGCGCAATCGACGGTTCCTCTTGGCAAGCGACGGCATCGATAGCCTCTACACCCGTCGCATCGACGATGGCAACGTTGCCACGGTCCGCTGCAACGAGCTTCGAACGGGCGATCTCCTTCTTATAGCTCCAGGCGACCTGGTCCCTGTCGATGCGACGCTCGACGCGGTACAGGCGAGCTTTTCATTGGATTGGAGCAATGGGGAGAGCCGCCCGCGGGTCTTTGCTCGTGGCGACCGGATCCCTGCAGGCGCCTTCTGCAACGGTGTTTCCGCCGTAAGGGTCGTAGCGGCTAGCGACTTCGATACGTCCCCGCTGGTCGAGCTCCTTCGCACACCGCTCGCCCGGGACGTTGACCTGGCACGTCCTGCCCCCTGGTGGCAACGTTTCGCCAAGCGGTACGTCACCCTGGTACTTTTGGCGGCGTTGGGAGGCTTGCTGTTGGCTTTGCTCCGGTGGGGCGACCTAGGACGCGCCATCGATGTGGTCACGGCCATTCTCGTGGTGACCTGCCCTTGTGCGTTCGGGATTGCAACCCCCATGGCCTACGATCTTGTTCAGGCGGGTCTTCGCCGACGGGGCCTCTTTGTCCGTTCTGCTGGATTTCTTGACAGGGCATCGCAAGTTCGCCGTGTCGTATTCGACAAGACCGGCACGCTGACCACCGGCCGTCTCGAGGTAGCCGACACTGCACCGTTGTTGGCGCTTGCTCCGGCCGACCGCGATGTACTCTACAACATGGCAGCTCGAAGCACGCACCCGAAGAGTGTCGCGGTCACCCGTGCGCTTGGGGCAACAGGAACATTTCAAGACCTGGACATTGTGGAGCGCGCTGGAGACGGCCTCGAATTCGCTACACCGGCTGGCACCTACCGGTTTGGTCATCCCACATGGGCCATGGGGACTCCTGCACAGGGAGCAGATCTTGTGTTTTCCAAGGATCGTGTCTTGCTCGCTGCCGTGACGACGACAGAGCAGATGCGCCCCGACGCTGCCCGCGAGGTGTCCGCTCTTCAGGCGCAGGGCTACGACGTTTGGATCCTCAGTGGGGACTCGCAAGAGCGGGTCGACGCGATGGCCGACACTTGTGGTGTGCCGCGAGCCCAGGCCGTCGGAGGCCGTTCTGCAGAAGGCAAAGCCCGTTGGCTGACCGAGCACGACGCGAAAGACACGCTCGTAGTGGGCGATGGGATCAACGACAGCTTGGTGGTGGCCCAAGCCTTCTGTTCCGGCACTCCCGCAGTGGATCGCCCCTTCATGGCGCAGCGCACGGACTTTTACTTCGTGACCCCAGGACTTGCGCCCATCGGTTTGGCCCTTCGGTCGGCGCGTGCCCTTGCGCGTGTGGTTCACCGCAATCTCACGGTGGCAGTGGTTTACAACATGGTCACCGTAGGACTCGCTTATGCAGGGCTTGTTTCGCCCCTTCTTTGCGCTATTCTTATGCCTTTGAGCTCACTTTCGACCATTGCCGTCACAACGGCATCCCTTTCTAAGAGGAGCCGTCTGTGGAAATCCTGATCATGCAGGTCTTCGTGAGCCTGTTGCTCGTACTCGGGTCACTCATATTGTTCGGTTTCACCTGTCGACAACGCGATTTCGATCATTCTGATCGGCTCGCACTGCTCCCCATCGAAGAGGAACGTAAAGAGGAGAAATGACACAAGAGGCCATCGTCCATAGAGACGGCATCGGAGAGAAGCGCACGATTGTCTACAACGACAAGATCGCTTCCTACTTTATCATGGCGAGCGTGCTCTTCGCCCTCGTCGCGATGCTTGCGGGCGTCACTATTGCACTCCAGCTCGCATTCTGGCAGGCGAACCTGCCGCCGTGGTTCAACTTCGGCCGCCTGCGCCCATTGCACACCAACGCTGCCATCTTTGCCTTCGTCGGCAACATGGTGTTTGCCGGTGTCTACTACTCGACCCAGCGCCTCCTCAAGACTAGGCTCGCGTCGGACAAACTAAGCTGGGCCCACTTCATCTTGTGGCAGCTCATCATCGTCGCAGCCGCCGTCACTCTTCCCCTCGGCATTACAACGAGCAAAGAGTACGCTGAGCTCGAGTGGCCCATCGACGTTGCCATCACCATCACCTGGGTGATCTTCGCCATCAACTTCTTCTGGACCTTGGCGAAACGAAACGAGAAGCACCTCTACGTTGCGATCTGGTTCTACATTGCCACCATCGTCACCGTCGCAGTCCTTCACATCGTAAACAGCCTGGCGCTTCCAGTGTTCGCCTTCAAAAGCTACTCCGTCTACGGCGGCGCCAAGGACGCGATGGTGCAGTGGTGGTACGGGCACAACGCCGTCGCGTTCTTCCTGACCACTCCCATCCTGGGCATCATGTACTACTTCGTGCCCAAGGCCTCGGGACGGCCCGTGTTTTCGTACCGACTGTCCATCGTGCACTTCTGGGCCCTTGTGTTCATCTACATCTGGGCCGGTCCCCACCACCTGCTCAACACGGCGCTTCCCGACTGGACCCAGTCCCTTGGCATGATCTTTAGCCTCATGCTCTGGGCCCCCTCCTGGGGAGGCATGATCAACGGTCTGCTCACCCTCCGTGGTGCATGGGACCAACTCCGTACAGACCCGGTCCTCAAGTTCTTTGCCGCAGGAGTCACCTTCTACGGCATGTCCACCTTCGAGGGACCTCTTCTTGCCATCAAGAGTGTCAGCGCGCTTGCCCACTACACTGACTGGATCATCGGCCATGTCCATTCCGGCGCCCTCGGATGGAACGGTCTCATGGCAGCTGGCATGTTCTACTGGATGGTCCCCCGCCTGTACAACACCAAGCTCTACTCGGTGAAGCTTGCCGACTACCACTTCTGGATCGGCACGTTTGGCATTCTTCTCTACATGATCTCCATGTGGGTCAGCGGGATTACCCAGGGCATGATGTGGAAAGCCCTCAACTCCGACGGCTCCCTCATGTACCCCAACTTCGTCGAGACCCTGCTTGCCATCCGATGGCTCTACTGGACCCGCTTCGTCGGCGGCCTCATGTTCTTCAGTGGGTTCATCATGCTCGCCTACAACCTGATCATGACGGCGCGCTCCGGAAAACTGGTGGAAGGCACTGCAACCGTAGTCATCGAAAAGCCCAGTGAAGAAGAGGGGGGCTCGGCCATCGGGATCCTCTTTGGAAAACCGGTCCTTCTCGTACTTGTCCTCATGGCGCTTCTTGGAAGTCTTGCTGTCCTCAACGAGGCCGCAAGTCTCTTCATGGTGTGTGTCGCCACCTTCGTTGCCATCCTAGGAACCATTGCCCTCCAGATCACCAAGAGCCCAAACAAACCCACCTGGCACCGGGTGCTCGAGGGACGGGCCCTGATCTTTACCGTGCTCACCGTGCTCGCCGCTCTCGTAGGCGGCATCGTACAGATTGTCCCCATACTGGTCATCCGCCCCGTTCCGTCGGGACAAGCCAATGCCCAACAGCCGTACCGCCCCCTCGAGCTCGAAGGACGGGACCTTTACATTCGCGAGGGGTGCTACCTTTGTCACTCGCAAATGATCCGCCCGTTCCGTTACGAAGTCATGCGCTATGGCGACGTCTCCACCCTGCAGGACTCGCAATTTGACCATCCCTTCCAGTGGGGCTCCAAGCGCACCGGTCCCGACCTTGCCCGCGAGGGGGGCAAGTACCCAAACCTCTGGCACGTCCGGCACATGGCCGACCCGCGTGCAATCTCGGCGGGCTCGAACATGCCTCCCTATCCGCACCTCGCAACTGGAAAGATCGACTTCAGCAGAACCAGTGCGAAGGTCAATGCCATGGTGACCTTGGGGGTCCCCTACGCCAGTGATGTCCCGCCCCGAGCTGGCGAGCTTGCGCGCGCCCAAGCGAAGGACATTGTCAAAGACCTCAAAGATAACGGTATCGACGCCGCCGAGGACAGCGAAATCGTCGCGCTCGTCGCCTACCTTCAGCGCCTAGGACGTGCACCCGAAACGCCCAAAGCCGCCAGTGCACCGGTCTCTCTGGGAGAGGGGAAGTAACCCAATGCTACGACAGTTTTTTGCGGGTTTCGCAAACAGCCCCATCATGGTGTTCCCTCTCATCTCCATGGCGTTGTGCATGACGGTCTTCCTGGCCGTCTTGATCTACGTTGCTCGACAACAAAACCAGGAAATGGACCGCCTGGCCAAGCTTCCACTCGACGATGAGGGGGCATTACCATGAGTACCCACGACACCGAACACAAACACGACGGCCAACCTGGGGTGGACGTAGTCCTGCACGCCTACGACGACATCCAGGAATACGACAACGCTCTGCCTAACTGGTGGCTTGTTACCTTCTACGGAGCTATCCTGTTTGCAGCGTTTTACTGGTTTGGCTACCACGTCTTCAAGTCCATGGACCTCCCACCCGCCGCCTTTGTCCGGGAAATGGAGGAGCTCAAGGCAAAAGAAGCAAAGACCGCCGTGCCAGTCACCCCTGAAGCCCTCGTTGCCCTGTCTAAAGACAAAGCCGCCCTCGCAAAGGGCCAGGAAGTATTCACCACAACCTGTGCGCCTTGTCACAACGCCAACGCAAGCGGCAACATAGGACCTAACCTCACCGACGAATTTTGGATCAACGGCGGCAAGCCAGAACAGATCCACAAGACCATCTCCGAGGGCGTCGGCGCAAAAGGAATGCCCGCCTGGGGCCCCTCCCTCGGCGCTGACCGCACCCAGGCTGTTTCCGCATTCGTGCTGTCCCTGCGCAACACCAACGTTGCCGGTGGCAAGGCCCCTCAAGGGACCAAGGAATAGCACTTGCATCTTCCCGCCCCGAGGCTCGCACGTTGCGGGCTTCGGGGACTTCCCTCTCCTTCGTTAGGGGGGAAATCATGGAGAAACTCACCCGATGCCTACGCATCTTCCCGTCGTGACGTCACAGCGCCGCCCACCCGATGCTGCTCCCCCCAGTTCGACTGAAACGACCTTGCTTCAGCCGACAGAGCAGTCGAGCTCACTGCGAAGCGACGGAGCGCGCAATTATGTGCATCCCGCCGACGTTCGAGGGCGCTTCGATAAGGCTCGCAACATCTTCTTTGCAGTCCTCGTTGCCATCTTTGCCGCGCTCCCCTGGATCAATGTCGACGGTCGCCCCGCCGTGCTGCTGAACATCGAGGACCGCAGGTTCTTCCTCTTCGGCGCGACCTTCAATGCGCAAGACATCTGGCTGTTCTTCTTTGTCCTGACCGGGTTTACCTTCGGACTTGTGTACCTGACTGCGGTCCTGGGGAGGGTTTGGTGTGGGTGGGCTTGTCCTCAGACCGTGTTCCTCGAGGGGATGTTCCGCCGTGTCGAGCGTTGGATCGAGGGCTCCCGCGAGATTCGGCTTCGGCGCAATGCAGGCCCCTGGACTGTCGACAAAGTCTGGCGCAAGGGACTCACCCAGCTCGTTTATGTGGCCCTCTCCATGCTGCTTGCGCACATGATGGTCGCCTACTTCGTGGGGGGCAAAGGGATCCTCACCATGGTGACCCGCAGCCCCAGCGAGCATCCCGAGACGTTCCTCTGGTCCGTGGGCATCACCCTTGTGACCTACGTCAACTTCAGTTGGTTCCGCGAGCAGTTCTGCCTCATCGTGTGCCCTTATGGACGACTCCAGTCCATCTTCACCGACCCTGACTCGTACACCGTTGGCTACGACGCCAAGCGCGGCGAACCCAGAGGTAAGGCAAAGGCGAAGGACAAAGGTGCCTGTGTCGACTGCGGACGTTGCGTTACCGTTTGCCCCATGGGCATCGATATCCGCAACGGGATGCAGCTCGATTGTACCTCCTGCATGGGTTGCATCGATGCGTGCGACGAGATCATGGACAAATTGAAGCGTCCCCGCGGCCTCATTCGCTTCGACTCCCTCAATGGCCTCCAGGGAAACAAGAAGGGGATTCTTCGCCCCCGCATCGTTCTCTACAGTACCCTTCTCTTGGTGGGCGCCGTGGTCGCCACCCTGGCGTTCCGAAAGCACACGGACTTCGAGGCCAATCTCCTGCGGCTCCGCGGCGCTCCCTATGTCATCGAGGGCCCCAACCTGCGCAACGCTTTCGAAATCCACGTGGTCAACAAGCGGAGCGGCAAGGAAACGTTTGACATTTGGTTCGAACCCATCCAAGGTGCATCCTTTGTGGTCCCACTGTCCAAGGTCGACGTGGAAGGCCTCCAGGGGGTGCGCGCTCCTGTCTTCGTGACCCTGGCCCAGAGCGACTTCTCAGGAGACTTCCCCGTACGTATCCATGTTCGTCGCCAGGGAGGCTCCACTGAAAAAATAGTCGTTGGCATGTTTCTCGGGGCAAAAGCTGGGAGCATGCGGTGAATCCGACGCTCCTCGCTTCGGCAACCATCATGGGCTTCGTGGGGGGGACCCACTGCTTGACCATGTGTGGCGGCATTGTTGGACTGCTGTCGTCCGGTCTAGCACCGCAGGCTCGCACTGGGAGGCCGTTAACGTACCTACTTGCCTACAACGCGGGGCGCATCACGACCTACGCCGTGGTGGGAGCCTCTGTAGCCGGGGTTGCCGGCCTAGCCCGCGGCGTGTTCCCCTTTGAGCACGCACAGCTTGCACTTCGCTTTATCGCCGTAGTGCTCATGGTGGGCCTTGGTCTCTACCTCGCAGGTTGGTGGCGGTCCTTTGCAGTCGTCGAGCGCATGGGACTCCCCTTGTGGAAACGCCTTGAGCCCTATGCCCAAAGGCTTCTTCCAGTCACCTCCGTCGTGCAGGCCGCGTTGCTGGGACTCGTCTGGGGCTGGCTGCCATGCGGACTTGTGTATGCAGCCATCCCATTGGCTTTTTCAGCTGACTCCTGGCTCGAGGGGGGGGCCGTCATGATGGCGTTTGGCATCGGGACCCTTCCAACCCTTCTTACCATGGGGGCTTTTGCGGGGCTCGTGACCCGTTTCGTGCGGCGTCTCTGGGTCCGTCGCGCCGCAGGGCTGGCGATCCTAGGCTTTGCTGTCGTCAACCTGCTCACCGCTTCTGCGCAAGCCGGCTGGATCACCATGCCCGGGGCTAAGAAACACTGTTGCACCACCGCTCACTGACACGCTTCGACGCGTTGCAGAAAGAACCTCGCATCCCATGGCCACACGACGACGGTCCGCTCCGAGCGGCGCCACCCTTCCTGACCCCGGCGCTGACCGCGTTCTCTACCTTGTCGACCTTTCCAACTACGTCTTTCGCGCCTACCACGCCATCGCTCCGCTCTCCAGCTCCAAGGGGGAGCCTACCCATGCGGTCCTCGGTACCGTCAACATGCTGCAAAAGGTCGTTGTCGACCGTCGTCCCCACAGTTTTGCCGTTGCCATGGACTCGAAAGGTCCCACGTTTCGTCACGAGCTCGATCCTGCCTACAAAGCCAACCGTCCACCGCCCCCCCCCGATCTGTCGCAGCAGATGTCCCGCTGCGAGGCCGTCGTGCGCGCTTACAATATCCCGGTCTACCAGCGCGACGGGGTCGAGGCCGACGACCTCATCGCCGCAGTTGTCAAACGCGCTTCCGCCGAGGGCTACCGCGTCGTCATTGTCAGCGCCGACAAAGACCTCATGCAACTGGTCTGCGACGACCAGGTGCTCCTCTGGGACTCCATGCGTGACAAGGTCTATGGCCCCGCAGAAGTCAAAGAAAAACTTGGGGTCCCGCCCAACTTGGTACGTGATTACCTCGCCCTGACCGGCGACACATCGGACAATGTCCCCGGGGTTCCCAGTGTCGGGCCCAAGACCGCGACAGACCTGCTCACTCAATTTGGCTCCCTCGACACTCTGTACACACGTCTTGCCGAGGTTGCGCGAGCCAAACTCCGCGAAACCCTGGCTGCACACGAGGCCGACGCGCGCCTTTCGCAACGCCTTGTGACCCTCGACGCGGCCCTTGCCATCGACTGGGACCCTCTTGCACTCCGTTACGGGGGAGCCAACGAGCCGGCGTTGCGGGCGCTCTTCCAGGAACTGGAGTTTCACCGTCTTCTCGAGCACCTCGCCCCACACCGCGACAAGGGTGAGCAGTCCTTGCCCGAGCCGTCTCCTGCGCTGCCACCGACGACGACAGTCCTCGACGAGGTGCTGCTAGGCAAGATCGCCGAGGGGGCGCGTACTTCTGGGGTGCTTGCATTCCACACGGTGGGGACCAGCCCTGAGCCTATGCGAGCTGCACTCGTGGGTCTCGGTCTTGCTGTGGGTCCAGGGGAATGTTTCTACCTTCCAGTGGCTCATCGCTCCCTCGACGCGCCCAAGCAGCTTCCATGGGAGCGCATTCAGGCCCTGTTGGGTCCGGTCTTTGGCGATGCAGCGGTGAAGAAGTGCTGTCATGACCTCAAGTACAGCGAGGTGCTGCTGGCGCGGCACGGGATAGCGCTTGCGGGTCCTGCCTTCGATCCCATGCTTGCTAGTTATCTTCTTGATCCAGAGAGCCCGTCCACGCTCCCCGAGCTAACGCGCAGGGATTTGGGGATCACCCTCACACCAGCCGAGGCGCTCACAAGCAAGTCGCGTCAGGTGCAGTTGGAGCTCGATGACGCCTCCGTGGACCGCGTGGCGCTGTTTGCTGCGTCCCGCGCTGCCGTGACGCTTGTTCTTGCGGAACGCTACGAGCCACGCCTTGACCGCGAGGGGTTGGGCAAGCTGCTGTGCGATGTGGAACTTCCTTTGCTTCGGGTTCTGTCTGCGATGGAGCAGCGCGGAGTGCTGGTGGATGTTCAGAAGCTGCAGGCTCTTGGGGTCCAGGTGGATGCGGAGCTTCGCGCGATTGAGGGGAAAGCCAAGGCACTGGTGGGAGCCGACTTTGCCATTCGCTCCCGCGATCGTCTCGAGACTCTGCTCTTCGACACAATGAAACTGCGTGTTGTCAAGAAGACTCCCAAGGGAGGTCGGTCGACCGATGCCGAGGTGCTCGAAGAGTTGGCGTCCGAGCATCCCATTGCACGACTGGTCTTGGAGCATCGCGAGCTCGACAAGCTCAAAGGGACCTACATCGAGGCACTTCCACGCGCAGTCAACGGGACAACGGGACGCATTCACACGTCGTTTGGGCAGGCGACAGCGGCGACAGGACGGCTGTCGTCGAACGACCCAAACCTGCAGAATATCCCTATACGGACCGAGCTTGGACGGTCATTGCGGGAGGCGTTTGTCGCGCCTGCGGGTCATGTGATCCTGAGCGCAGACTACTCGCAAGTGGAGCTACGGGTTCTTGCGCACTTGTCGTTGGATCCGGCGCTGGTGGATGCGTTTTCGACGGGGGCTGATGTGCATCGGCGCACTGCGGCACTGGTGTTTGATCGCGCGGAAGACAAGGTGACTCCAGAGATGCGGCGTCAGGCGAAGGTGATCAACTTTGGGGTCATCTATGGGATGGGGGACAGTGCGTTGGCCAAGCAGCTAGGGATTACGAGAGCGGACGCAGCCAAGTTTATTGCGTCGTACTTTGAGCGCTACAAAGGAGTGGCACAGTTTTTCGAAAGGACTGTGGAAGCGGCGCGACAGGGGGAAGCGGTACGAACGCTGCTTGGGCGTCGGAGGTTCCTACCGAATCTTACCTCTGGAAACCGGGGGCTTCGTGCGGAGGCGGAGCGCATCGCGAAGAACACGGCGGTGCAAGGGACTGCAGCAGATATCCTGAAGCTTGCAATGGTGAGACTAGGAGTGGGGGAGGTGGTGCCTGGGGCTAGGATGATCCTGACGGTGCACGACGAGCTGGTGTTCGAGGTGCCAGTGGAGGGGATTGATGCGGCCAGCGATGCAATTCGCGAGGCCATGGAGACGGCGTGCAAGCTCGCGGTTCCGCTCGTTGTGGATATCCATACGGGGGCCAACTGGGCGCAGGCACACTAAACCAATGTACCGCTACGACGCGCCCGGGCGCTTCGACGCCTCGCACATCCGAAAAGGAGAGCGCCCCCCTTCGCGTGGGTTCGCGGTATACGGAGTCCATCGTGCCACCCGGATCCGTCCCCCACCCGCCCATTGACCCCATCAAGCTGCATTCCGTCGCCTGGGTCACACAAAGCTTGTTCGTGCTGAACCTCCTGGCTTACGCCCTCGAAGTGCTCACCGCGGGCGACTTGGAAGCTGCCTGGCTTGTTCCTGGGCAGGTTCTCATGAAGCTCGGTGCAAACTACGCCGTCGCGACCATCGAAGAGCACCGCTGGGAAACCCTCTTGACATCCTGTTTCCTCCACGGCGGACTCCTCCACCTGGTGTTCAACATGGTGGCACTTCGCCAAGCCGGCCCCCTCGTGGAACGCGGCGTGGGAGCCGCCAGGATGGCACCGCTCTATGTGTTGGCTGGAGCCGTCGGCAGCTTTGCCAGCTCCCTGGTGGGATGGCTCGGGTCTATCGAACGTCAGAGCGTCGGCGCGTCCGGCGCCATCTGCGGAATCATTGCTGCCGCCATGGTCGTGGGATGGCGCGTACAAGGATGGCGCGGACCGCTGACCCAAGCCATGGCGCGCTGGCTCGGGTTCGTCGTGGTGCTGGGCCTCGTCATGAGTCTGCAAGGAGGCGGAATCGACAACGCCGCACATGTTGGAGGTGCCATCACTGGAGCAGTCCT
>CAITRH010000422.1 GCA_903894755.1 uncultured delta proteobacterium | reverse complement strand
GCGATATCCAATCAGTCTAAGGCGCAGCCAAACGCTTCCATACTCGGCGCGCTTATCGCTGCGTCGAGCCAGCGATCGAGCGTCGCGAGGTCCATGCACGCGAGAACCCGCACTCGAAGGGGCTCAGGAACATGGAACCCACGCGTTGCCAGTACCCGGAGAACGGCGCGCGCTTGCCCAATCGTTTCCCCCCGCACTTGCCCCCGAGCTTCCCCATACACTTGCACCCATTGGTCCGTGACCCGCGAGGCCTCCTGCTGATCAAAGATCGCCACCGCCGGCACCGTCGTAGCAGTCGGCGAAAGTTCCTTCCCTCCGGGGGGGGTTGGAGGGGGGGGTTGGAGGGGGCGGTCTGCTCGAAGCTCAGGCCAGCGAGCACCCTCGCGCAGGGGCCCCCTCAAGACGCCCAAGAAGCTCGAATCCTCCAGGCACACGACGCACCCGGTCCGACGTCAACACTGCAAACGCACTGTCGACATTGAGCAGATCCTCGATGCGCGCCAGTCCTACTGTCCCATCCGCCACCGGCAGCAGCGTCTCCGGATCCACCGGGATCACCCGCGCCCAAGGAGGCTCCACATACACCCCGCGTGTCCCTTCGTAGAACTGACTCGACAGCTCGGTCATCCCGTACTCGCAAACAACATGCTCCACTTCGAGGACAAAGCCCTCCGCTATCTGCGCTCGAAGTACTTCAGGTGCCACCTCCCGAGAACGTCCCTTGAACCCCCCCGTCTGCATCGCTCGGCTAAACCGCGGAAGACCCCAGCGCTCCCCTCCCATGGCGTCGAGCACGTCTGCGAACGCTAAGGAGGTCCCAAGCAGCAAGGCAGGCTCGGTCGGCCCAAGACTCTGGATGCGTTGTCTCAGCGCTTGCAGGTCAAACAGTGCTTCTCGTACAAAGAACGGCGACCCTGTCGAGTCGCCAAACTCGCGGGCAAAAAGCGCCAGCATGTGCGTGAGCGACGACTCCGGTGCCTCCTCCTCGGACGGCCCCAGGATCAATATGGGGACACGCGACAAGCTCCCAGGAAGCAAACAGGCGTGCCCAAAGGCCACAGCCCCCGCATCGTAGGTTCCCAGGTCGCGCAGTTCGTGGGTTCCTCGAGTCCCTACTGTCGTGCCGCTCGTCAGGAACGTGGCCTGGGTCAAACTCCTAGGAAACGCGGCCACCCGAGCCACTTTGAACGCGTCAGTCGGAACCGCTGGCGCGTCCCCGGCCCGACAGAGCGCGGCAAGGACCACGTGGCGGCGTTGACAGAGACGCGCATAGCCGTCGATGTGCTGGGCCTGAAACCGTGCAAGGTCGCACGCCAGTGCATCAAAGGGCTCGGGCATCGCACGCTGCTCCAGAAACGCAGCTACAAAAGCTCGCGCACGACCGTGAAGTAGCTCGCTTTGTCGAAGGGCCGTCAGCATGGACAAGCCACTAGAACCTGCTCCAAGACCTCGGCAAACCCCAAGAGAAGCGATTCCTCGATGTCGAGCGCAGGAGTCAACGTCAGCACGTCCCCCGCAACACCGCCGGTGAGCACCAGATACCCACGGGTCAGCAGAGCGCGCATCACAGCCAAGGTACGCGAGGCGCCACCGTGAAGCTCAATGCCTACCATCAGCCCTCGTCCCCGAACCTCACGCACTCCACACCTAGATCCGTCGAGACGCTCTCGAAGAGCAAGGGTCCATTGCAATCCAAGCTGCCGTGCCCGCGCTACCAGCCCTTGCTCGTCGATTGCCCGAAGCACTGCAAGAGCCACTGCACAACCGAGAGGCGCTCCGAAGTGCGTCGCCGTGTGCAAGGTCGCCCCCCCCTGGACTCCCCAGGCTTCCATCACGCGGCCTCGTCCCATACACGCGGAAATGGGAAACCCTCCACCTAGTGCCTTTCCAATGCAGACCACGTCAGGCAAGACCCCTTGGTCTACGGAATCGAACCAGGCTCCGCAACGCCCAAGGCCGGTCCAGATCTCGTCGACAATGAGCAACGCCTTGTGCTCGTCGCAAGCCTGACGCAAGGCGCAAAGGGTCTCGGGGGGAGGGACCACACACCCGCCCCGTCCCAAGATAGGTTCGATCAGAATGGCGCCAAAGGGTTCGTGGCGAAGCGCGGCGAGCACTTCGTCTAGGGCGCGTTCCGTGTCGGGGTAGGGCAAGAAGCGGACATGGTCGCTGAGTTGAGCGGCGAAGGGGATTCGGAAGGCGTCGTTCAGTCCACACGCCGCCAAAGGACCATAACTTAGTCCGTGGTAGGAGCCGGTAAAGGCAATGACACGAGGCGAGCCGGTGGCGAGGACAGCGGTTTTGAGAGCCGCGGTGATGGCGTCGGCGCCGCTCGAACCGAGCATGACGCGGGCTCCTGGTTCGGGGAAGCGCGCGGCGAGTTGCTCACAAAGGGAGAGTTTGACCTCTGTGGAGTAGACGTCACCGAGGGCGAGCCATAGCTGGGAGGCTTGGTCGCAGAGGGCTTTTTGGAGGACATCGGGACAGTGTCCCAGGACGAGGGCGCCAAAGCCTGCGACGAGGTCGACGTATTGGTTGTCGTCGGCGTCGAGCACATTGGAGCCGAGTCCGGAGACGTAAACGATGGGGGCGTGCTCGTGACCGCTGAGGGCCGCACGGGAGGTACGTCGCGCGTCGAAGGCGGGGCATTCGACGTTAGCGAGGCGAGATGCGAGGGCGCGGGAGCGGGGGCCTGGGGGGACGTGAAGCAAACGGGGGGGTTGTTGGCCTGGGGACACGGCAGCGAATACAGCATCGAAAGCAGCGCAAAACAAGCATGCTCGCACGCCGCGACCTCGATGCTCGCACGCCGCGACCTCGATGCTCTCACGCCGCGACCTCGATGCTCGGCCACATGGACGTCGAGCATCGCACGCTGGACGTGAATTACGGACACGTCCCGCATGTGAACGTCGAGGTCGACGTGGGCAATGCTCCAACACGCTGACCTCGAACATCGGCCACAGGGACCACGAGCATCGTACACATGGACCTCAATTGATTGCCTGTGGCCACGTGGAGCATCTAGGTCGCGATGTACAACCCTCGAGGTCGGGGACGTCAAACGTTGGGTGGCCACGTTCGATGCTCGCACACCGCGACCTCGATGCTCTCACGCCGCGACCTCGATGCTCGGCCACATGGACATCGAGCATCGCACGCTGGACGTGAATTACGGACACGTCGCGCATGTGAACGTCGAGGTCGACGTGGGCAATGCTCCAACACGCAGACCTCGAACATCGGCCACTGGGACCACGAGCATCGTACACATGGACCTCAATTGGTTGGCTGTGGCCACGTGGAGCATCTAGGTCGCGACGTACAACCATCGAGGTCGCGGACGTCGAACGTCGTGTGGTCGCCTTAGATGGCTCGCACGCTGTCACCTCCAGGCTCGCACGCCGCGACCTCGAGGGGCCGACACATGGAGGTCGAGCATTGCACGCTGGTCGTGAGTTATGGGCAGGTCCCGCGTGCAGATGTCGAGGTGCAACGAAGCTCAATCGGGGACCGGCCCAAGACGTACTTCAATGCGCAGGGTGCTCGTCTCTGTCGTCACCTCCCGATCCCACGGCAAAAACCCTGGCGCCTCCACACTCACCCGGTGCACCCCCGGAGAAACCTTTACCCCACGAGCAGTAACCTCCTCAAGTGACCCCACCCGTCGGTCGTCCACAAACACCACCGCCTCGGCAGGCCCCCCGCGAAACTCCACCAGTACCGGGGAAACCGCAGGACGGCTCCCTCCACACGCTGCAAGCAGTACCAACGCAAAACGCATGGTCACTCCCACTCGATGGTCGCCGGTGGCTTTGAGGAAATGTCATAGACAACCCTGTTGATCCCACGTACCTCGTTGATCACCCGGTTCGAAATGCGTGCAAGTACGTCGTAGGGGATCTTCGCCCAGTCCGCTGTCATCCCGTCCACCGACGTCACCGCGCGCACAGCCAAGGTTTCATCGTAGGTGCGCTCGTCCCCCATCACCCCCACCGAGCGGACAGGAAGCAGTACACAGAAACTTTGCCAGATGCTGTCGTACAGTCCTGCTGACCGGATTTCGTCGGTCACGATAGCGTCGGCCCCACGGAGCACTTCGAGACGCCCCTCGGTCAACTCCCCCAGACATCGGATCGCTAGCCCAGGACCGGGAAATGGATGCCGTCCAAGCACGTCACGAGGCATCCCGAGCTCTTCGCCCGCCGCCCGTACCTCGTCTTTGAACATCTCTCGCAGCGGCTCGATGAGCGTCAGGTTCATGCGGTCGGGAAGCCCTCCCACATTGTGATGGCTCTTGATCACGGCGCTCGGCCCCTTGTGCGACACGCTCTCAATCACGTCTGGATACAAGGTCCCTTGCACTAGAAAACGCGCGTCCTTGACCAGCTTCGCCTGCTCCTCGAAGACCTCGATGAACACCCGTCCAATGGTCTTTCTCTTCTTTTCTGGGTCCGTCACTCCCGCGAGAGCCGTCAAAAAGCGCTCGCGCGCATCGACCGCTACCACGTCGAGCTGGAAGTTCTCGCGGAAGGTCCCGAGGACCTGCTCGGCCTCGCCCCGTCGAAGAAGACCGTTGTCGACGAAGATGCAGGTCAGTCGGTCCCCGAGGGCTCGATGGCAAAGGAGCGCCGCTACCGACGAGTCGACGCCGCCAGAAAGGCCGCAGATCACGTGCTCGTGCGGCCCTACGCGGGCCCGGACCATCTGGACTGCCTCCTCAGTGAACGTTCCAGGGGTCCATGTGGGCTGCAGGCGGGCTACCTCGAACAGGAACGCGGCGAGGACATCGCTTCCGCGAGGCGTGTGAACGACCTCGGGGTGAAACTGTACGCCGTAGAAACGTCGAGAGCGGTCGGCGATGGCGCAGCACGGGGTGTTGGCCGACGAACCGATGTTCTCGAAGCCGTCGGGGAGCGCCACGATGCGGTCGCCATGGGACATCCAGACCTCGAGGGGTTCGCGGGGGGCGAAGCGATGGAAGATCCCTTCGGGGCGCTCGACGGTGAGGGTGGCAGCGCCGTATTCGCGAGCGTGGGCGCGTTCGACCTTGCCGCCTAGGAGGTGGGCGAGGAGCTGAGCGCCGTAACAGATGCCGAGGACCGGGACCCCGAGTTCGAGAAGGCGAGGGTCGAGGGTGGGAGCGTCGTCGCCGTAGACGCTGGCGGGGCCGCCCGAGAGGATGATGGCGCGCGGGCTAATTCGCTGCAGGGTGTCGAAGGGGAGCGTATGGGGGTGGATCTCGCAGTACACGCGCTGTTCGCGGACACGTCGGGCGATGAGCTGGGTGGTCTGAGAGCCGAAGTCGAGGACGAGAACGACTGGACGGTCCATGGCGGACAGGTAGACCAAAACGGGTTCCATGGGCGCCACATTCAGCGGGTGGTCGGGACCGTGGGGGGACCTTGTGAACCCTACGTGGTCGCGTCCATCCCGTGAGACCCTAAACGATATCGCACGGTTGCAATGCGGATGACGCTGACGCTGACGCTGACGCTGACGCTGACGTGGACGTGGACGTGGACGTGGACGTGGACGTGGACGTGGACGTGGACGTGGACGTGGACGTGGACGCTGACGCTGACGCTGACGCTGACGCTGACGAGCCGCTACGCCGCCGCTCGCAGTTTCGTCAGCGTC
>CAITRH010000421.1 GCA_903894755.1 uncultured delta proteobacterium | reverse complement strand
GAGTTCCGCCGCGAGCTACTAGTCACAGACCTCACGCCCGGGACCACGTACTACTTCCGGTTTCGCGTCCTCCTCAAGGGAGGCTATTCCGAGTACGGCCCCACCGTCTCGTACCACTGCCCGTGAGCACGGAAGGCCATTCGGCAAAGCTGGCAAGATCTGGCGGGCTCGCGAGAGACCGTGGACCTAAGTAGCCGAAATCGAAATGGTTGGTGGCAGGTCCTGGAGGGCCCAGGGGAGCGCCTGTAGCGAACCATCCAGGACCTGGATGGTTCGCGGAAGGACCTGGATGGTTCGCGGAAGTGCAGCCGGGTGAGCATCCGGGGACTGGGTGCTTCGCGACACTGCCTGGGTGGTTCGCGAAAGGCGCTGGATGGTGACTATCCCGAACCTGCCTGCTTCACGGCATCACGTGCCTGCTTCGCGAAAGACGCTGGATGGTGACCATCCGGGACCTGCCTGCTTCGCGAAAGGCGCTGGATGGTGACCAACTCGAACCTGCCTGCTTCGCGGATCGGGTTCGTTGCTTCGTGGATCGGGCTGGGTGCTTCGCGCAAAGCGCTGAATGGTAACCATCCGGAACCTGAATGGTGGCTATTAGAGCCTGCCTCCTTCGTGGCAGGGAATGCCTTCTTTGTGGCAGTGAATGCCTTCTTTGTGGCAGGCAATGCCTCCTTTGTGGCAGGCAATGCCTCCTTTGTGGCAGGCAATGCCTCCTTTGTGGCAGGCAATGCCTCCAGAGCTTAACGAGGCCCCGGAACTTAGCGGGCCCTTGAAAAAAAGGATAGGGATAGGCATTTGTTCGTTGACCTCCGGTATGTGCGTTTGAATATGGATCGATCTCGGGAGCGACGGGGCTCCCCAAAGAAGGAGGCTGAGCGTCGGCTCCTTGGGGCCTCGTCTCGTCCCCCAAAGAAGGAGGCTGAGCGTCGGCTCTGAGGCATCGCGAAAAGGACGACCTTTGTCATTGACGGGCGATTGGATTCCGTGGACCCTCGCGGCCCATGCCAAAACAACCGAGTGCGGACGCGTCCGCGGACGACATCGGACGAGCGGTGCTGGTGTCCTCACCGGTCTTCGAGCTGCTCGACGAGGGTTTCCAGACCGATTGGTCCGAGCCGCTTGGCGATCTCCTTCACCAGCTTTCCAAGCGTCGACGCGTCCTGTTGAAAGATGGGACGCCCCGCGATCACGAGTGGCTTGTGAAGTGGCTCGCGCAGCAGCTCCGCCTCCAACTGGGGCAGTGGCGCGGTGAGCTTGAAGTCCTTCGTGATTCCGACGACCTGCGCGCACTGAATGAACCTGCGTCCGAGGGGGACGATGCACGAAGGATCGATTTCGCTCGATTGGCTTGGGTGCCGTCGGACGCGGTCCTCACGGACGACGACTGGAAAGAAATCGACTCCTGGAAGGACCGTTCCGATCGTCCGACGTTGATCGTGTCGACCGAGTGCCGGTTGTCCGGCCTGCTCGAGCGGAGGGTCCCGAGCATTGGACGAAGCCGGTATTTGGCTTTGGTCGCTTGGCGAACGATGGTGGAGTTCTTCCTCAGAGAGAAGGGGCCATCCGAGCGGGAGAAGCTCGCACAAAAGTGGTGTGCCCCGTGCGTTGAGGCCCATGACCCCAAGCACACCTGCCTGGAGCAATTACTTCCGAGCGTCTTCGCAAAGGATCACTTCCCCGCGGGATTCTTCGCTCTTCACTCCCTTTGCAGGCGGCTCGAATCAGGCAAGGACCGGCAAACTTCGTTCGAGGCGTGGGCGGCTTCTCCCCTGGAGGACGAGCCGTGAGCCCCCCCCAAGAACACGACGACGACAACCTGCTGGAAGACGACCCGGAGCCGCTTGAAAGCATCTGTTATCCCCGCGGGAAAGGGTTCATGGCATCGGTCCCCCTATTCGCCTTCGTCGACGAAGGGGACCTTTTTTCCCTGAAGCCGCTCGGGCCCCTCCCGAAGTCCTGGCTTATGAAACAGCGAGAACGACCAATGATCGAGACGCTCCGGGTGGGGACGTGCCTGTACATCGCACGGGGACGCGCCCCTTGGCCCGCCTTGGTTCGTGAGGCCATGCGTCGCTTCGGACATGCCGATTTCTTGCGTGTATTGGCCCGGTTGGATCCGTACCCAATCCAATACACCACGGAACGCCAGCCAAGGAAGATCGGAGGCGAGCTTGCCACGAAATGGCTCGTCACCTGGAGCGCATCGAGGATCCCCTGGTGCCTCCGGATATCCCACGACGCCTCCGGTCCCTGGCAATCGATGCCGACCACCTGCGCTTTCGGTTCCTCCTCCCATGCCGCACTATGAGCAGCCTGGACTTCTGGTTGGGTTGGGAGCCCATCACCCATGCAACGGGGATCCATCCGTTCGTTGCCCAACAGTCTATCGCAAGCGGCCTTCCTACAAGAGAACCCACGACGCCCGAGGAACGACCTCGTGAAGAAGAGTTGCGAAAAACTTTGCTTCCCGTCGCAACGCTCACCCCGAACCACCGGCTCGATGACTGGAGCAAGAAGCTTTTCAGAGCAGGGAAGAGCCAATCATGAAGTATGCGCACGACCGGATCCGCGATCACATCGATGCCTACCGCGCGATCTACACCAAGGGGAGCCTTCTCCACACCGCATGCAGTGAACTGGGCGCCAGCCGCGTGAGCTTCCAGTGGTTTGAAACCCCTGAGACACTCCAAGTCTCGCGTGCGGGACGCGCGTGGTCCGTGTGCGGACCTCCTCCCCATTTTGCCCCCTCGCGTTTCGTCCGGATTGAAGTGAGCTGGGACAACGACAGCCACCGAGGGTTGGTCTGGCTCCCTATGTGTACCTCGGACGGGGTCTTCCTCTGGGGCGGCCGCTGGGGGATCCTCCCCTTCGTACGTCGCTTCGTCAAACACGGACCGGAAAAGGAGAGCCTCGTCAAGAACGGGCCAGAAAAGGAGAGCCGCAATGCCAAGGGGATCCTCGAAGCGTTCCTCGAAGCCTGGAACCATCGACGCGAGAAAGAGCAAGAAGACCAGGACGAAGAACAAACCGAAGAGGACGAAGAGGACGGGCAGCAGAGCGAACAGGATTCGGACAGTCTTGCAAAGAGCCCCTTCTCCTTCCTGAGGAAATGGAGCTACTTCCTCACCGGCAGTTCGGGCGCACGAGGGGGCCGTCCGTGGCTCGCCTTCGAGGATCATCCCTCGCGAGCTTCCTTTCGTATCGCACAGACGCAGGTGCTCACCGCCCAAATCGAGGTGCGCGGGCTCGTCTTGTACGACAACTGGAGTGCCGACCACCGCGCCGTCGATGCGGGCGATCCGGTGTGTCCTGTTCATACCTCGCAAGACGCGGACGCGGGGCTCGTGCGGTACCTCGCTGCGAACCTCCCGGCAAAGCAGGGGGAGCCTCTGGAATCGCTGGGCCTCGCAGCTTCCCTCATCCCCTACCTCCGTGAAAACGAGCCTCGCCGCATCGTCATCGCGACGGGAAGCCTCCTGCATGCCCAACCCTTGCAACACCCTGAAACCCCGCGGGTTTCAACTCCAACCTGGCATGCACTGGAAGAAGCGCTTTCCAAGGATGAAACTCACCTCGCCCTGATGCCATTGATGGCAGGAGGAGCGAACCTCCTGACGGCCTTCACCTTTTTTCGAGGGTATACGCACGAGAATGGCATCGTCGTGTCCGTGTCGGCCGCACACAAGCTGGCGTTGCATCGGCAGCAACGCTTCCATTACGGTGTACCGTGGCTCGCGCGGCCCGAGGAGTTGGACCAACTGGAATGGAAGTTGGCGAAGAACAAGGGGCTTCGACGGCGAAAATGGCGCCCTGAAATCCTCGTGGACGCGGCCGTGGTAGGCCACGACTACCAGTCTCTGGGGGCCGTGTCGAACCAAAAGGCCCGTCTCGAAGGGCGTTTCCGGATGCCGCTGGACGGACGGCAGCTCCCTTGGCCCGGACGATGCCGTGGAGTGCAACGTCGCAACCTGGAGGACCCCACCGACGGCGCCCACTTGGTCGGAACCTACCGTGCGGTGCTGTCCCTGGACATAGAAGAAGAGGCACGTCCTGCGCAGCCCGGGGATAAACTCGCCAACCTCCATGGCAACAAAGGGGTCGTGGCGGTGGTGGTGGATGATGCGGACATGCCTTCCCTGGTTGACCCTCTCACTGGAGAAGAGCGCCACGCAGATGTGGTGGTGAGCCCCATCGGAGTGCTGAACCGAGCGAACTTCGGCCAGGTTGCCGAGGCGCTCGCGTCTTGGTCCCCTGCTGATGGGACAAACGAGCTTCCTGCCGTCGCAGAGTTGGCGGAGAAGCTCGGGAAAGTGGGAAACTTCGACGATGCGGGGCGGTTGGAGCTCACTGTTCATGGCAAGCCGGTGCGCGCCGTTTGTGGGTCCGTGTTCTGGATGCGCCAACCGCAGGAGGCGGTGGCCCCGGCGCGCGCCAACGCACCCGTGAAGCTTCCCCGAGCGCTGCGCATGATGCGTGGCGTGAGCTACGGGGAAATGGAAGGGTGGGCCCTCGGGGCCCGAGCGGGAGCCCGCACCTGGATCGAAGAGGACCTCCTGAAGAACAAGCGCTTGGACGACGCAGAGGAGCGCCTCCACGCTTGGCAACTGCTGTCCCGAATCAGCTTGGGCGTCGCCGACAAAGCAACTTCCACGGTGACCAACAAGTTGGACTGGGTCCCCGCCGAGCTCCCGCAAAAAGCCCCGAAGAAGACCGGCAAAAAGGGGCGAGGAAAACCCAAGAGCGACAAGGAACGAGAGCCTTTATCGTATTGCTACCCCATATTCCCTGAGAAGTCCGATGAGCACCGGTGGAACTCCTGGATTCGCGAGAATCTCCAGAGCCTCGTCAACCGGCATGACAGCGCAAAGAAGACGAAAAGCGGGGTCAACTGGGTCTCCCTCCTCTCGGAAGAACTGTTCGACTCCGCGAGCATCTTGCGCCATCGCTTTGGGCTTTCGATGGAAGACGAGGACTCCGGCGAGCTTCGACGGAGCCACTTCGTACAGCTCTTGCTCCATCACACGATCACGCCAAGCGCACGTTTGGTGATCGTCCCAGCCCCCGAGTTGGACCTCGATGAAGTGCGGCTCCCATGGTGGCTCGGCGCCGCGTTCTTCGATCCGGACTTCGAGGAGCACATCGACGACCAGACCCTCGAACGCATTTCCTGCAGTGCGCTCCCCCCAGAGCCCTTCGAAAGACTGAAAAGTAAGGTTGCCCAACGGTGGTGCATGCTCCACCGCCATCCCATCATCCACTATGGGAGCATGTGGCCCATGAGGGTCCGGCTCTGCGCCGATCCCGCTCCAGTGCTCGGGCTCCCGCTCGGGGTTCTGCCGCCTCTGGGAGCCGACTTCGACGGGGATGCAGTATCCGTGGTGCCGGTCCTGAGTGACCACCCAGAGGTCCTCGCGTTCTGCCAGCGTGAAGCCCCCTTGCAGACCGTCGACGGGAGGACCACAGTGTATCCTTTCCCCTTTGGCCAAGATGCCCGGGTGTTCCCCCTCGGTAAGGACCTCCGTGCGGCGAGGGCCTACTCCGGCAGATCGATCCAAGACGACGAATGGCTCGCGGACGGCAATGGCGTGCGCGAGGCACTGGTGGGACTCGACGGACTGGGAGGCGTGCTTGGACTGGGATGGTGGGATGCAGAGCGTTTCTTCGAGAGCTCCAAGGTCTTCTCGTGGAAAGCTGCCAAGAAGGACTTCATCGAGTCCTATGCAAGTGAGGGCGGTTGGTGGAAACCCGATTACCTCCGCAAGTGCATCGAGTTCTTCGCGGAAAGCAAGAAAGGGGCGGGAACCATAGGGGGACTCTACCGACACCACAAGAGAAAGGCCCTCACGAACGCTTTTGGTGCAAAGCCCTCCCCGCCGACGCGCTCACCTTGGATCCCGCCGATCCGCGCTATGTGCTCCTTCACTCCCGTCTCGAACTGACACGCGACCCCGTTTATCCGGATGCAGTCCGGGAACGGGAAGGAAAGAAAGGCAAACAAGATGGCTAAGACAACCGTAGTGGTAAGCACCGTAGGAACCAGTATCCTGACCAACCTCCCCGGTGCTCGAACCACTCCCATCACCCAATGGACCAACGCCAAGACCGCTGAGGACGTCCCCGAACCCGCTCGGAGCAGCATCCAGACGCTCATCACTGAAGCTCAGACCGCCGCTCGCCAATGGGACCAGGCCGAAGCTCGACGCCACTCCGCCGAGCTCAACACCCTCGTGGGGCTCGCCCTCCGCAACGGAGTCTCTGTCGCCTCCTGCTACCACTACTTAGTCTGCACCGATACCTGGTTGGGACGCGCCACCGCGCAGGTGGTGGAAGACTGGCTTCGAGCCCACGGCGCCAACAACGTGGTCAGCACCCCGATCCCCAGCTTGCGCACCGCCTCCGTCGCCGAGTTCCGCCCGGGCGCCCAGCAACTCGTGAAGTGGTGGCGTGACACTGTGCGCCCGCTCGTCCAGGATACGCGCAATTTCCAGGTGGTCGCCAACGTCACCGGTGGCTTCAAACCGGTGCAAGGAATGGTGCAGGCCATCGCCATGATGGACCACGCCGAGGTCGTGTATCTCTTCGAACGAAGCTCGGAGATCATCTCGGTCCCGCCGCTCCCCATCCGCGTGGACGTGGAAGGGACCATCCGTGATTATGGTCCAGCGCTCCGTCTGCTCTCCCTCGATCTCGCGTCACAAGACGACGTCAAATCGCTTCCGGAAAGCTACGTCTTCGACGCTGGAGGGGCTTGGCTCCTGTCCGAATGGGGCGAGCTCGTGTGGGAAGAGACCAAGACCGCCTGGTATGCCCGGGAAATCATCCCCTCTCCGCTCCCCAAGCTGCGCATGCACCCCCATTTCGTGTCGGAGACCGAGCCCAAGATGGGTGCAGCTCGCTCCATAGCGACGTCGCACCTCAATACCCGGCCATTTATGCCTATTCACCGATTGGTAAGCAACGTTGAACACGCGCGGAGATGTGCGCGCC
The DNA here is from genome assembly GCA_903894755.1 of uncultured delta proteobacterium. Taxonomy (GTDB): domain Bacteria; phylum Myxococcota_A; class Polyangia; order Polyangiales; family Polyangiaceae; genus CAITRH01. The sequence continues at coordinate 37 of CAITRH010000421.1, read as the reverse complement.
TCCGCTGACGCGGAAGTATAATAGTGTACGAACAGCG
>CAITRH010000420.1 GCA_903894755.1 uncultured delta proteobacterium | reverse complement strand
AGCGTCAGCGTCAGCGTCAGCGTCAGCGTCAGCGTCCACGTCAGCGTCAGCGTCAGCGTCAGCGTCAGCGTCAGCGTCAGCGTCAGCGTCATCCGCATTGCAACCGAGCGATATCGTTGATGGCTCTCGCAGGATGGACGCGACCACGTAGGTCACAGCGCCCCCTCCCCATCGATGGGGAGGGGGACCTGGTGAACGCTCCGGATCGTGTGGGGGTGAGGTGTCCGTTTACATTTCGCCCATGACCTGGTGGGACACGATGGACGGTCCTCCAGCGGCTGCGAACCGGAATACCCTGACCCGTTCTGGTTCGAGGAGGATCGGCTCGAACTGGTTCATGACCTCATGACGTTCCCGGCCCGCGTTCCATTGCTCCCAATGCTGCTCGTCGACCCAGGTGCTCACCACAAGCCAGACCGACGGGTCCGTCGCACATTGCAGCGTTTCCCCAGACACGTACCCGTGGTGCTGCATGGCGTTGCCCCGAAGTCCTGTCAGCAGATTCCACATGTCGATCTCCTTGCCGGGTCGACAGCGCCTCTCGATCACTACTTTGATCATCACGTGACCTCCTAGGGTCCGAGGATACCCCCAAAACCAACGCGCGGGACATCCCTTGTGAGCGCCCTGATGCTATGAAGGCCCCCCATGCAGGTCATGCAGGTCACGGTCAACGGCGCGCCGCGCGAAGTCTCCGACGGGCTCACAGTGAAAGAGTTCCTCGCCACCCTCGGACTCGCATCTGGCCCCGTAGCAGTCGAAATCAACCGCGCCATAGTCCCCCGCGCCCAACACGCAACCCAACGTCTCCAAGCAGGCGACACCCTCGAAGTCGTCCACTTCGTCGGCGGTGGCTAACCCCCTGCGGGGGGGCAAACCAGGGGCTCCGCCCCTACGCTCCCGTTGGTCGCTACCCCTTCCTGCGGGTGGGTTGGGGTCGATTGCCCTGCACTGAAACCGCCGACTGTGGTCCATCGGCCTGCCGACTGTGGTCCATCGGCCTGCCGACTGTGGTCCATCGGCCTGCCGACTGTGGTCCATCGGCCCGCCGACTGTGGTCCATCGGCCTGCCGAGTGTGGTCCATCGGCCTGCCGACTGTGGTCCATCGGCCTGCCGACTGTGGTCCATCGGCCTGCCGACTGTGGTCCATCGGCCTGCCGACTGTGGTCCATCGGCCTGCCGAGCGTGGTCCATCGGCCTGCCGAGCGTGGTCCATCGGCCTGCCGAGTGTGGTCGAGGGGGCTCGGAACTGCGGTACAAATGGCTCTGCTCCCCCTCGCTCGAAGACGATCCTGCTTGCCCGAATGGGCAAGGAGGATGTCGAGGGAGAGGGGGGTGGGGGGTGAGGTCCGCGGACTTTAGCGGGCCGTTGTTCCCAAAAGCAGCTCGCTCACCCCCTGCGCCGGTGGCCCAAGCTGCCGCACCGAGTCCGCGAAATGCAGCAAAAACCCACGGTTGTCTAACACCCCCAGGTTCTGCATCTCCAACGCCCCTATCCGATCCTCGGGCGTGAAAAGGGACTCGCTCCGCTCCATCGAGAGCTTGTCCGGCGCATACGCCGAATACACCGGACGCGTGTCCGCTATCGAGTAGTCGTCCCCTCGACGAAGCTCCAACGTCACGGTCCCCCCCACCGCGATCGCTATCCACCGCGTCAGCGCATCCTTCAGCAGCAAACACTCCGGATCAAACCACTTGCCCTCGTAAAGAAGCCTCCCAAGCCGTCGCCCCAGCCCAAAATACAGATCCTGCGTCGCCTCGTTGTGCACCGCGGACACCAACCGCTCGTACGCGATGTGAAGCAGCGCCATCCCCGGGGCTTCGTAAATCCCTCGGCTCTTCGCCTCGATCACCCGATTCTCGATCTGGTCACTCATGCCCAGCCCGTGACGTCCCCCGATCCGATTGCACTCTGCAAAAAGTGCCAGCACCGACTCGAAACGATGCCCGTTGAGCGCCACCGGCACCCCCTTGTCGAACTCCACAGTCACCGTCTCGGGCGCTATGGCCACGTCCGCTCTCCAAAACGCTGCCCCCATGATCGGCGACACAATGGAGACCCCCTTGTCAAGATGCTCCAGGTCCTTCGCTTCGTGCGTCGCGCCGAGCAGGTTCGAGTCCGTGCTGTACGCCTTCTCTGTCCCCATCCGGTAGGGAAGCCCTAGCCCCTCGAGGTACTCGCTCATCTCCTTGCGCCCCCCGAACTCGTCGACAAAGCGCTGATCAAGCCAGGGCTTGTAAATCTTGAGGCTCGGATTCACCAGCACGCCGTACCGGTAAAACCGCTGGATATCGTTCCCCTTATGCGTGCTGCCATCCCCGAACACATGGGTGTCGTCTTCGCGCATCGCCCGGATGATCGCCGTGGTGGTCACGGCACGTCCAAGTGGCGTCGTGTTGAAATACTTCCGTCCCCCCGTCGACAGGTGGAACGCCCCGCACTGGATCGCTACGAGACCTTCCCGTACGAGAGCGTCGCGGCAGTCGATGAGACGCGCGACCTTGGCGCCGTGGGTGAGGGCCGACGGAGGGATATCCGCCACGTTGCTTTCGTCGGGTTGGGCCAGATCGGCCGTGTAGGCGTAGACCTCGATGCCGTTGCGCGACAGCCAGGCGACCGCGGTGCGGGTGTCGAGACCTCCCGAGTAGGCGATGCCGATGCGGGTTCCAGGAGGAGGAAGGGTTCGATAGATTCGACTCATGACGGCGCCGAGTGAAGCACGCGCGTTGTCATCGGGATAGGGGAAGCAGGGTCGATGGGACGGTTCTTGTGGATCATGGCGGCCGGTGCGGCGGGAACCGCGGTCCGCTACCAGGTGGGCCTGTGGGCGGGAAAAGCGCTCGGTACCGCGTTCCCTTGGGGGACACTCCTGGTGAACGTGGCGGGGTGTTTTCTGATCGCGGCGATCTCCCATGTGGCGCTGGCTACGTCGCTTGTTTCGCCGACGTTGAGATTGGCGTTGACTACGGGGTTCATGGGGGGGCTGACCACGTATTCGAGCTTCAACTACGAGACCACGCGTTATGTGGAGCAGGGGGCGTGGCTCACAGCAGTCGTCAACGCAGGCGGCACGTTGGCGGGATGCTTCGCATCGGGGCTTCTGGGGCTTGCGTTGGCTCGTCGTCTCGTGGGCCCGTGACAAAGGAAAGGAGAGAACATGCGGGTGCTCGACGGGGAACAGTTGCTCGTGAGGATTTTCATCGGGGACTCCGATCAGTGGCACAAGAAGCCGCTGGCGATCGCGCTCCTCGAACGTCTACGGAACGAGGGGTTTGCAGGGGCGACGCTGTTTCGCGGGATCGCGGGCTACGGCGCGGCGAGTGTCATTCACACGTCGCACCTGATCGACCTGTCGGGCGACCTTCCGATCCTGGTGGAGGTGGTCGAGGACCAGGAGCATGTGCAGCAGCTCCTAGCGATTCTCGACGAGATGCTGACCACCGGGGCGCTGGTGACCATGGAGAAGGTGCGCGTGGTGAAGTACGCCGCGGGGCGGTTGTCACGTCCCGTTGTCGAGTAGCCGAGTAGGGGAGGCAGGCGTGGCCGTTCGATGTGTGCGATGCGCGACGGAGCTTCGGGCGCTCGAGGCTCGTCCAGGGGTATCCGTGCAGTTTTGCGACGGGTGCCGCGCGATGTTGTGTTCCCAGGACGTTGTTGGCGTGTTGCTCGACGTGGGCTCGTCGCATCAGGAGCTGGAGGAGTTTTGGCGCAGGGCGCGTCCTGTTCACCGCGAGTGCGTGGCGTGCGAGGGGCCGATGAAGGAGGCGAGTTTCCCTGGGGAGCCGCCTCTTTTTTCATGCGAGCGGTGCGGGAACGTGTGGCTCGATCCTGGGGTCCTTGCGCCACTCAAACGTCATCTTGTGCATGCGACGCGACCACGGAATGTGGTGCCGAAGGACCTGCCCGAGGACATGGAGGAGCCGCCACCTTCATCGTCACCGGTGGGCGAGTCCCGGTTTGCGTACGACACGCCGTGGGTGAACGGGCTGGCGTTTCCCGGGGCGCTGATGTTGGCGGTGTTGCTGAACGTAACGAGGCTTTGGCCGACGTTTTTCCTACTGGTGCAGACGTCGTTTCACGAGCTGGGGCATGCGGTGGTGGCGTGGCTGAGTGGACGTCCTGCGATGCCGGTGTTCATTGGGTTCACCTCGGTTCGAAACGAGCGGTACACGGTGGTGATTGTGCTGGTCCTCGGGCTGCTTGTGGGAGGGGTGGTACGGGGGGCGATGACGAAGCGGTGGGGGATGGTGGTGGTCGCGTCAGGGCTTTTGGTGGGGCAGGTGTTGCTGACGTTCGTGTTGTCGCCGACGGAGTCGATGGGGTGGGTGGTGTTTGGGGGATGTGCGGGGGAGTTTGTGGTTCCGGCGCTGGGGATGGCGATGTTTTATGGGCGCTGGGAGGATCGGCTGCGGTGGGACTTTTGGCGGTATTTGTTGTTGGTGCCGTCGGCGTCGGCGTTCGTGTGTGCGTTCCGGTTATGGCTGCGGATAGATCGGTTTGAGCAGGCGCTTCCCAGGGGGGCTTTCTTGACGAGCGCGAAGGATGCGAACGGGGACGTGGATCGACTTATTGGGCAGTACGGTTGGACCCCGTGGAGTTTGAGCGGTGCGTACGTGACGTTGGGGGTGGTGTGCGGGGTGGTGTTAGCGATCGAGTACGGAGTTTTTCTAGTGGTGGCGTTTCGGAAACACGGGCTGATGGAGCGCTTCAGGGAGCATTGCGAGGGGTTATGGCGAAGAAGGTAGTTCGTCCCATAGCCCGGTCGTACCAAGCTCGTTTTGTCGAAGAGGCGTCGAGGCATGTGCGGGCTGGGGGGCACGCGGTGGTCTGGGACACGCCGCTAAGTGCGAGGCTTGTGGTGCGCGTTCCTGACGGAGAGAACCCGCAGGATTTGGGGTACTGGTCGATGCTGGATTTGGGCAAGACGCGGTATGCGGTGGTGCGCGGGGGGCCGCTGGAGGGGCTGGCGTTTGTGCGGGTTCCAGCGGACTGCCGCGAGATTGTGAAGAGGCGAGTGGAGCGTGATTCGGTGCATCGGGGGCCGGTGCACGCGGTGCATTTCGATTGTGTGACCTGTGCGGCGTGTTGTCGGGACAATAACGTGGTGTTGGGCGATGACGACCTGGAGCGATTTTCCGAGGGGGGTCGTCCAGAGCTCGGCAAGCTTCCGTACGCGAAGCGGGCGGGTGATCGGATGGTATTGGTGCTGCGTCGGGATCGAAGCTGCAAGCATCTTTCGCCCGAACGGCGCTGTGGGGTTTATCCTCTCCGTCCTGACGCATGCCGAAGCTTCCCAGTTGCCAGCGAGTGTTGCCTGTTTGCCCGAGAAAAAGAGCTCGGGATGGTGGACGGGCTCGAGGCGGCAACTTAGGAGCACGAGGCTAAACCACGTCCAGATCGAGACCCGCGTTTCTGCCAGACGAGGCTTTGGCCGAGGAGCGTACTCAAAGTACGTGAGCAGGCACCGCAGGCCAAAACGGAGTATGGCGGGAACGGCGGGTTTCGAGATGGGCGTGGTTTAGGAGAGACCGATGAAACTTCAGGTAGATGAAGAGCTCCTCAGTGCGGTGCTGTACGGCACCGAGCGGGGACTCGAGATGACGGGCATCTGCCCATCGGCAGTAGGAGCGACCAAGCTCTTCACGGCCAACCGATCGATTGCGGTTATCGTTGGGCTCGTAGGGCGGAGCAACGGGACTGTGACGCTCAACTTGAGTGAGCGCGCGATGCTCTATCTCACCGGGAAGTTGCTTGGTGAAGACCAAGTCGAGGTGAGCGAGGACAACTTCGACGCCATCATGGAAATAGGCAACATGATCGCGGGGAGCATCAAGGACGTGCTTTCGGGGTCGACCTACGAGATATCGGCGATGAGTGTCCCCTCGCTGATCTTGGGGGCCAGCTACAACGTCTATTACACGCGCGGCATCGCGACCGTGTGTGTGGACTTCGAGCTTGAGGAGATCCCGGTGGCCTACCATCGGGATCGCATTTTCTCGACGACGGTGTCGTTGATGCGGCGGATTGGAGCTGCGAAGAAGTGAGGAGCCTCGAGCCTTCCTCCCCGTAGCCCGAGCCTCGCCGAAAAGCGTCGCGAGCGACGCAAAGCTAAACCAAACCTAACTTGATCACACCGTATCCAGGGCTGCCCGCCTTGGGCTGTACGACAGTTTGCGCAATGAGAGTGGGCTGTTCTGACTCGCCCCTTCGGGGCT
>CAITRH010000419.1 GCA_903894755.1 uncultured delta proteobacterium | reverse complement strand
TAACAAAGAAAAGCCGTCGGGCACGACTCCGACGGCAGAAAGAAACGAGATGACAATGGCGAAGATAACACGCCGGCGTATGTCGAGCAATGAGACGTCCACCTTGGCAAGGTGACGGAACGGGTAACAGGCCGTAACAGACAGCGGGAATTTCCGCAAAAGCCGCAACAGGCCGTAACGCGCGCATCCAGCCCGTAACAGCCCGAGTGGGGTAACTTACCGCCGCATAAAGTGAAAACCGAAGCTGAACACAATTAAATAACGATCGTCAAGAACCTCAACCGTAGGTTAACGGTTCACTTCGCGTCGGGGTCGGGGAGCGACTCAATTACTTCGCCTCGGTCGGCGAGCTGGGGTTGGCACCTCGCCTGGCTCACACCTTCGCGGCGTGGTGCCCGCCACTCGGTTCAAAAGCAGACCACCGGTTCACTTCGCGTCGGGGTCTGCGAGCCACTCGGCGAGTTGTGGTCCGTTGAGATCGAGCACGACGTCGCCGAGTCGGTTGGGGCCAAGGGAATCGAGACGGGCGCCGAGCGTCGCATGCTCCTGCTCGGTCAGCTCCCGACTCAGCCGTCGCTGGTAAAGGCGAAAGAGAGGAGCGAGACCCCGCTCAAGCCCTTTCACCTCTCCCTCCGCGAGCACCTTCTTCTTCCACTTCCGATACCCCTGGCTCTCCGGCAATTCGGTCTGTCGCACGAGCAGCTCCTCGAAAAAGGCCAACATCTTGGCGCTGAACATCTGAAACATCGCACGCCGCCGCCCCGCGCGCAAACGAGCCGGCAGCTTCTCTGTACGACGCACCGCGGCTCGAGCGATCGACTGGGCCCGAGGACCAAAACGGGCTTGGATCGCCCACGTCGCAAGCACCGCCAGATCCGCGTCCTCGCACTCCACCAGCTGCTCCGCGAAGTCCAAATCGATGTAGAGCACCCTCGGAACCAGCGACAACGTCGACCCGAGCGGCCCCTTCTGCCGCGCAACCTTCTTGGCCCACCGAGCCACCCGTCCCGACGCCGTCAGCACGACGATGTCGCCCATCGCCCCGTGCTGCTGCAGGAGCGCGGCCGTTACGAACGGCCAAATGTGCCGCTTGTCCGCGTCTACGGCATGCTGGAGCTCCAGCACCAGCCACGGAATTTCCTCGGACCGAAAGATGAGGTCTGGATTGATCCCCTGTACGTCGGCGAAACGCACCGACGTGTTCACCACCGAGAGAGCGGTCGGACGCGTGAACCCGCTGAGGTCTAAGAGCTCAGCAAGCAACTCGGGACGCTCCTCGAAAAGGATCAGCGGAACTTCATGACGCGGTCCTGGCATGGGAGCTACCCTACCACGCACGTTTTGGTTACTGGAAAGACCGACCACCAACTGCGCCGCGACCAGCCTGCCGATGTTCCCACGAAAGCCCCCGCGAGCCGTCTCACCCGACTCGGAATCGCGCGAGGTGTTGCAGCACCTCGTGATTGGCCTGCCAGCCGTCCGGGAACTTCTCCGGCTCGCCCAGGAACACCGGGTCGGAGTCCGGGAACTCCTCGAGCAACTGCGTCGCGCCCGCTCGTCCCACGACGATGCACGCCTGGCGGTGGCGCGACAGCATCACGCACATGCGGCCCGCTTCTAGATGGAACGTCGTGGCGTCGCGTCGCCCCGCCAGGGGATGCCAGACGAAGACTACGTCGTACTCGCGGCCCTGGATCTTGTTGGCGGTCGAGACAATGACGCCATCAGGGTCCACCTTTCGCTTGGCGAGCTCGTAGCGCACCGCGTGAACCTGGTCGTTGTGCGCTGTGATGACGGCGATCCGGCCTGGGGTCAGCTCCTTGCCCCCGGGATGCAGCTCGTCGATGACCGTCGCCCCACGGACGAGCAGCCGCTCGACCAGACTCGCGAGTGTCGCGGCGAGCTCGACATCGGTACGCAGCGTGAACCGCTCCGGGAGCTCGACGTAAGCCCAACCCTCCGACGCGGCCTTCTCCAGCGCCAGGTCGGTCGGGGCAGGGCCCGACCCGCACCACGGCTTGGCGACGCCGAGCTCCAGCGAGCGTTCCTCGGCGACCGTGCCGGCGTCGAAGCCGGTGAAGGGGTAGAAGGCCGACGACACGATGCCAGCAGCGCTCGGCGGGAGCCGCCAGGAGATGGGCAGGAGGAGCGGCTCCAGGTCCTGGTGGAACAGGCGCAGGGTCGCCAGCGCCGCCCTAGTGGGCGAATACGGAAGCCCCTTCCAGAGCGAGTCGTCTACGATCGAGAACGGGTCAAGCTGTCCCGGATCGCCCACACAAAAGAGCGTGTCGAAGAGGTCGGCGATACCGAGCAGCATGTCGGATCGCATCTGATAGGCTTCGTCGATGAGGGCGATGGGAAAGGCCGTGATCCCCTTGGATTGCAGCCTGGAACGCTCGTATTGCCACTTGCGAGCGGTGGAGACGACGACGCGGGCCGCGTGCACATCGGGATCGTCTCCCTTCGAGCCGGTGGTCACGGACGGGCCCAGCAGTTTCTGCACGGCGTGCGAAGGCCCGTCGCCGCTGGTGAGCCGCGCGATGGGCAGCCCCGCGTAGCGTTGGGCGATGTTGCCCACAATATCGTCCGCCTGCTCGTTGGTCTGCGTCACGATCGCCAGCCGGAGCTTCGGCTCCCGGTCGACCAGCGCCTTGGCGACCGATCCCGTGAGCGTGGATTTGCCTGCGCCCGGAGGCGCCTCGGCGATCACCGCGCCGTGCTTGCCGACCCGATCGAGGCGTTGGACCACCTCGGTGGTGATGTCGGCGTTCAGGGTGGTGAAATCGCGTTTCGTCTTCGGTTTGCTGCTCACAGGACCACTCCCGGCACGGCGTCCGACCCGATGACCCCGACGACAGGCAGCCCGAGGAGCTCGCCGGCCGAAAGGTCGGGACTGCCGTCGTCCGCCTCGCCGACGTCGTCCGGCTCGATGGCCTCCTCGGCCACGCGGTGGGTCCACGGCACCTCGTCGGGGCCCGTCGGAGACTGCCCTCCGAAGGTGCTCATCGCGGCGAAGACCGCCGTCGAGCCGCGCGCGGGGAGAAGCGCGCCGTGCTTGTGGCCGCTGAGGACCGCAAGCACGGCCTTGCCCTCATCGATGGACCGGATCTCCGCACGGACGGTCGGCTTGCCGGCCCAGAGCACCGAGTCCTCGACCAGCAGCGTTGACGGGCCCGCCAGCTCGATGTGCAGGATCGGCACCAGTGTCTTGTTCTTGTTGCCGGGCTTGACCTCGTGGTTCTCCAGGTTGACCTCGCAGACCTTACCTGAAACACACCGGCCCGCGGCGTCGAGCTCCGCCAGGACCAGCGGATCGTCGATGGCCTCGTGAAACGCCAGCTGCTCGAGCGCCCCGCTCCACTCCTCCATCATGTAGGCGGCGCGAAGGACATCGTGACGCCGGGCGAACCGGGGGATCCTCTGCTCGGCCCGGAGTGCGTGTGCCCCCCACTGGCGCTTGTCGGTCTCCCAGCGGCTCGCGACCGAACCCGCCACGGGAATCTGGCGGGCTCGGTCTAGGGCTTTCCATGTGGCCTCATAGGCCTCGCGCAGCTTCGGTGCGACGAGGGCTTCGACCCTGGCGGCGGCCTTGGCCATCCCAGCCTGGTCGCCGGCGCGCTGGTGCTCGGTCCAAGCCTTCACGAGCGGCTCCAGCGACGCCTCCCACACCGGGTCCGGCACGGGCCCCAAGGCGGTCTCATCGGCCGCCAGGATCTGCGTCAGCCCCTGCCGGGGGTCGTTGTCGATCCAGGCGAGCAGCGAGGCGAGGTTCTCATTCTCCAGCTCGGACTGGCCCGTGACGAAGTGCCGTTCCAGCAGCTCGGTCGCCGCCAGGAAGATCGACTGCCCCGGGAAGAGCGCGTGCTCGGCGAGCCAGGACAGGTGCGCACCGGCCCATTGGGTGGCCTCCGGCACGTCGTGCGTGTCGCCGAGGCCGAGATACCGCATCGACCGGCCGAGCCGCGCCCCAGATAGTCGCGGCTGCCGCGATTGGGCACCACGATCTGGGGGACATCGAGGGCCACGCGACGCGGGGTCGCGTACTTCTCCTTGGGGTCCTCGAGATCCTGCAGCTGGAGATAGGGCCGGAGGTATTCGACCAGGTCGGCGGCAAACGCGTTGATCGCGCCGAATCGGCTGTCGCGGTTCCGTGGTTCGGCAGAGATGACGATCTTGGGGGCCTTGGGATCGGTGCCATAGCAAAAGCCGAGCGGCGCCGCCGCCTCTCCGGAGAGGTTGTAGGCGGCAACCACCAGCGGCTTCTCGGCCAGAAACCGGTGCCGGTAGGTCGTGCGACGGACCGCTTGATTCTTGGCCGCTGCCTCGGCGGCCAGCAGGATCTGGATAACGCTCACGGCGCCCCCTTCCTCTTTTTCACCGTCGCCTTCGGGGCGAGCGCCGCGACGGTTGGAACCTGGACCCGCGCACGATCCAGCGCCCCTCGTGCGGCCTGCAGCGTCTCGGCGATGTCCTGGAGGTGCTCCTCGCCGGGCCGCAGGCCCTCGGTTGCAAGCCGCAGCGCGTCGCGGAGCTTGGGCACGCCGGCGAGGCTGTCACGCGCGACGCGCCCCAGTCGGGACGGGTCGTCGTCGGCGATCGCCTGGTTGCGGCAGTACCGGGCCATGTCGCACGCCGAGATGCACCCGGGGACGTAGAGCATCGGCAGGCACCGTACCGCGCCTTCGAGCGTCGCGTGCGCGTCGGCAGCTTTGGGGTCGACGTCGAAGGTGAGGTCGCGGGGCAGGTTCAGATCATCGAGGAGGGCGTCGGTGCTCGGGATGGCGCGGATCACTCGCTCGAGCGCCGCCATCTTCTTCTTGAGCGGGATGCGGTGCGCGGTCGGGGTCCGCCCGAAGTTGCGGGGCGCGACCAAGATGAACGAGGGGCTCAGGATGTCCGGATCGAGATCGAGCCGGCCCAAGGTGTCGCGCAACGCCAGGAGGTACACCGCCGCCTGCCCGCTGGTTGCCGCGAGCTTGGCCGAGTCGGCCTGCTCATCGATGATCGGGTAGGACTTGATCTCCACCAGCTCCAGCTTGGTCCCCACGCGGAACGCGAGCGCGTCGGGCTCGAGGAACACGGGCGCGCCGGCGATGTCGAAGATGAGCACCGGATGATCGACGATATGAGGAGCGTCCGTGTCCGCGCGCACGATGGCGGCCAGCGCCTCCTCCGTCGCCTTGGCGCGCGCCCGGAGCGCCGCATCGCCCAGCGGCACGCCCTTGGCCTTTCCGAAGTCGGCGATGCACGGCGCGGCCGGCAGCTCGACGAACGGCGCCAAGGCCTGCACCAGGAGCGCGTAGCCGCTGCCTGCCTTCAGGCGCCGCTCGAACTCGTTTCCGGACGAGATGGCGAATGGCGACTGCCCACGTGTGACCGGATGTCCGAGGGTCGCGGCGAGATCGAACGCTTTGACGCGGGCCGCATCGATCACCCGCCGCCGGACGCACCCGGGGTTCTCGGTGAGCGCCGCGACAGAGCGGGCGCTGGCGCCCCCGCCGTCGGTTCCTCCGATCGGCTCGTAACCTCTCGAATTAATAGGGAAGCTCCACGTCCTACGCGCCTTCGCGCCCGACACCGTTCAAGATATGCCTTGCCCGCGCCCCTCGGAAAAGCGATACCTCTTCCCGATGTTTCGCAGGACTGGGACCCATTTCGTTGACGCCGCGACATTCCGTTCACGGCGGATCGCCATTGGATTACCTAGCCCCTCCAGCGGCCACGTCGGCATTCCCCTCGGCAACCAGGTGTTCGTCTTCGAGGAACCAAGCCCACGCCCTCTTTGCCCGCCCGCGAAGCTGCATCCAACGTCCTTCGAGAATATCGTGGCTCATGTTCGTTCCTCCGGTTTCCCGGGTGCAACAATCGCGCACGCGGGACAAGCAGTGGGTTCAGTGCGTTTGCGTGGGAGGAAGTCGCTTGCTCAACAAGTCCCCTGCCAGCGCGTTTACTTGGTGGTTGATGTCCCGGATCAGGCCGTAAATACCCCCAAGGGCCCGATCCTGCAGTTTCCTGACCTCGCCCACGGGCCGCTCAAGGAAGCTCACCTCTTCCAAGACCCGGAACGGGAGACTGGCAATGGCGCGATGAATATCCTCGACCGTCGTTGCCCCTTCGTCGATTGCCAACTTAGACCGCTGGCGGGGCGACCATTTGAACGGTGGATCCTTGACCGCCGATCTCGATGGCCCCGTGAAGCCGTCGTTCGAGCATGAGCGCGCTTCAGGGTCGTCCCTCGTTTGGAGGCCCGAGGATCAACATTTGCTCCGTGTCAAGAGCAAAAATATACGTTGCGCCTCGATGCGTTCGGAACGTGGTCAACC
>CAITRH010000418.1 GCA_903894755.1 uncultured delta proteobacterium | reverse complement strand
TGTGGGGTGGAGCGGCCGCGCTCCCCCACATGTGACTAAGGCCTGCTCTAAGGCCCCCACCCAGGAACGGAGAACCGGTGGTACTTGGGAGGTCCGAAGACGACTTGAGCGACGTCGAGCACGCGGGAAGCGAGCTCCCATGCGTCGTCGGACACCCCTGGTGGGTCGACACAGGCCTGCACCAGATCGGCAAGAGGACCAGGAACCGCACCTTGTCCCAAGAGAGCCGCCATGCAGCGAGCCGTCATGGCCAGGTCCGTCGCCTGGGAAGCGCCCCCGCCATTCCATAGATTCTGCGGGTAGCACCACTGGTACGTCGGGTTTCGAGCCACCAGGGGCTCGTGTCCTGCGACGGGGGACGCACACGACCAGCCTACGAGCAGTGCCCCATGGTCGCGCGGGTGCAAAAGCACATGGGGAAAGAGCACGGCCCCATGGACCCATCCGCTTCGATGCACCCACCCCAACATGTCGAGAATCCGCCTCCAGATCCAGACCACGGCGCGCGGCTCGACCCCCGCGGGGTACGCGGTTTGAACGTCCGCCAGGGTCGGGAGAAAGCCGCTTTTCCATCTAAACACGGACGCCATGCGTTTGTTCCCATCGGGGTCGAGGAAGGTCCCTTTGCCGACGGGCTCGGGAAGCCGTCGGAGAAACTTCGCGCCAGGCTCCACATCGCTCCGTCGAAGCGCCGACAGCGCTTTCCATTCGCGTTCGACGAGGTCCTCGTCGCGCATGGACCTCAGCACCTTGATGACGACCCACTCGGTCACACGTCGAGCCCGCCGTGCCAGGAAGACGTCCGTGCTCTCCCCCTGCGCCAGCCGTCCGAGGAGCTCGTAGTTTGCTCCGGCGACGCGCAAGTGGGCGGTGGTGTCTCTCTCTCGAAGGGCTACGAGGAAATCACTCGCAGCGACGGTCGAGAGATCGACCAAAATCGCGTGGCCGCAGAAGCTACAGACCACGGCGCCGGCAAGGGCCGAAGGGGGCGCGGGGGCCCCGCAAGATGGACAATTAAGCGTGGTGGTGAGCATGGGGCACCGTACACCGGGAGTTCCAAAGCGCTCCCGAAACTCCGTATGCTATTAGGAACGCCGTCAAGACTCGCTCCGGAGAAGCCGATGCGCCCCGTGCACAAAACGTTACTCGTCACGCTCTTTGCCACTGCCGCCGCGGTCCCTGCGTTCGCGCAGAAACCCGGCGATCCACTCCCGAACGCGTGCGAAGAGGTCTCGAAAGACCGCACCGATCGGGCGCACGAGACCTACAAGTCGGGACGGCTTTTCCTTGACGAAGGCCAAATCGACAAAGCCATCCAGTACTTCACCGACTCCTACGCCATCGCGTGCAACAACCCAGCGATCCTGATCAAGATTGCCGACGCTTGGGAGCGCAAGCCCAACAAAGCCGAAGCACTTCGTCACCTTGAAGCGTTCCTCGAGCGATCGAAAAAGGACGATCCCGATCGCGACACGGTACGCCGACGTGTCGAGAACCTTCGACGCGAGCTTGCCGCCGCATCGTCGAGTGTGGCGCCGATCCCGCCGCCTCCTGCGTCGGCTTCGTCCGCTGCCGCCTCTTCGCATCCGGCGGTCGACAAGCCGCCGCCTCACGCGCCAAGGACATCCATGGTCCCTTGGATCGTGGTGGGGGCTGGAGGCGCGGCGCTCCTCACGGGAGGGGTTCTGACGGCACTGGGGGCAAAGCAGGTATCGGACGCCGACAAGCGTTGCGACCCGGCGACGCCGGGCGGACGCGACTGCAGGAACGCGCAGGCCGTTTCGGACGGCAACGCGGGACGCACGCTGGCAACCGTCGGCGTGGTCGTCGGCGTGGTGGGGGCCCTTTCGGTGGCCGGGGGGCTTGTGTGGCACTTCGTGGACAAACCCAAGGGCTCGGAACGAGCCGTTCGGTGGTCGCCTGAAGTCGCCCCCGGGTATGCGGGGTTCACCTTTGTGCGCGAATTCTGAACTTGGACTTGCGCAATACGTCGAAGCTCTCCATACTGGCGCCTCCGTTGGCCGGAGTAGCTCAGTTGGTTAGAGCGGGCGTTTCATACGCGCTAGGTCGGGGGTTCGACTCCCTCCTCCGGCACCAACAGGACAGTAACCGTGCGTGACCGTTTTGACGCGTCCTATTACCGTCGCTTCTACGGCTCCCCGAAAACCCGGGTGTACGGTCCCGAGGAAGTCCACCGGTTAGCTTCGGGCGTGACCGGCTTCATCGCATGGTTCGGCGGGCCTCTCGACACGGTGCTCGACATTGGCGCGGGCACGGGGCTTTGGGGCGCATGGTTCGGAGAGCACCACCCGCACGTCCGGGTGCACTCGGTCGACATCAGCCCCTACGCCTGCGCGACCTACGGCCACGAACACGCGGACATCACCCGTTGGCGGACCGAGGTCGCCTTCGACCTGGTCCTCTGCCAGGGGGTGCTTCCTTACATCGACGACGCGTTGCTCGGTGCCGCCATCGACAACATCGCTGTGATGACCCGCGGGTTTCTCTATCTCGAGGCGATGACCGCGCAGGACCTCGAGTGCGTATGCGATCGAAGCCGCACCGACACCAGCATGAACGCCCGTCCTGGGCGGGTCTACCGAGCGCTCCTTGCCAAACACTTCGTCACGGTCGGCTGCGGGCTCTACTATGCGAAGGGCGGCCCGCTGCTGTTCTACGAGCTCGAGACCCCTGAGTAGACGGCATCGATGGATTGACGTCGGCCAGGGAGTCCTTATTTTTCGAGCGTCGCTTTCAACGCTTTCAACGCTGTCAACGCTGTCAACCCTTAGGGGAGTGGAACGGTCACACCATGAATGAACATCTCCGTTACGGCTACGCTGGCGTCAGCGCCGAGCCAGTCCTTGCTCTCCCGTACCTTCGGCGGGTTTATTCCCTTTTTTCTCTAGGCATTGCCCTAGCGGTGGCGGGGGCGTTGGTCGCGCTCTACGTCGGGGAGCCCACGCTGGTGCAGGCACGCGGGCAGGTGGTGGCGATTCCGCCGGTGGTGGCGTTCGGCATCGAGCACTGGATTTTGAGCCTTCTTGGATACTTTGGGGCTTTCTTTGCGGTCTCGGCACTACGGCGCACCCCGGGAGTGAACGTTCTAGCGCTTGGAGGCTATACGTTTGTTTCAGGGCTCTTTTTCGCTCCCGCGCTGTTCTTCGCCCAACTTGCAGCGTCGAGCGGAACGACCCTTTCGGCCGCTCCGGTACGGGACGCGTTCTTGCTGACCGCGGGGGCGTTTATCGGGCTGACCAGCTACACGCTCGTGACCCGTCGAGACTTCTCGTTCCTCGGGGCGACGCTCAACATGGGGCTCTGGGTGGTGCTTGGGGCGAGCCTGCTGGCCATTTTCTTTCAAGCGCAGGTGCTCAACCTCGCCATCGCCAGCGTGTGCGTGCTGCTCTTTGGCGGCTACATCCTTTATGACACGTCGCGTCTGCTGCGTGAGTCCGACCGCACGGACCCAGTGTCCGACGCGCTCTCGCTTTTCCTGGACGTTGTCAATCTGTTTTTGGCTCTCCTGCGCATTCTGTCCGCGGCGCGAGATCGGTAGGTAGTCCATGCGTTTCCTTGCCTATGCGCTGAGCCTGCTCGTGTTTTTTGCGTCGATGACGGCGAAGGGTGAGCCGAGCTTGGCGCGTGGCATGGTCGTCGTGGCGGCGCCGGAGGCAAGCACGTTGGCCTGGCCCCTGGCGAGAGCTGTGTATGCAAGTCCGATCCTTCGCCCTTTTTCCCTCGATGACGCAACAGCACGGGTGTTGGCTGGGGAAGCTCCTGGGGCGAAGGGCGACGCTGCGCAACGCGAGCTCTGGGATCTAGCTAGTGGGGTTCGCGGTGACGATGCGCGGTCGCGGGCTTGTCTGGCGCTGATTGCACGGAAGCTCAACGTGCGCGCCATTGTGGTGGTCGAGGCGGCGTCGGCTCGTATCTTTGTTGCCGAGTCGGAGCGTTTTGACCCAGCTGTGTATCCGTCGACAGACCGCACTTGGCCTACTTGGCCAGATGTGGTGCACTCCCTCGAGGCAAGGTTTGGAGCGAGAGACGTGCCCATGGTGCGTACCGACCCTGCGCCGTCCCGCGCGTTTTACCAATCGGGATGGTTCTGGGGTGCGGTTGGTACGGCGGCCCTCTTGGGAGGGGCCATTTTCCTTGCAACCCGCGACCCGGGTTCGACCGGGACAGTGGGGCTGCGCTTACAGGTTCCGCGATGACGCGCTTTGTCCGGCTGCTTCTGGTGGCACTGTACCTGTTTTTTGCAGGCCGGGCAAGCGCTTTTGATGCACCAGCGGACTATGCGGTTCGAACCGACGGCTGGCTCACCGTGTTGTATCCAGCGGGACTGCAGTCTCGGGTAGACCCACTGTTTCATGAGGCCAACGAGGCCAAACGGGCGCTTGCAGACGACCTAGGACAGCCGGTCCTGAGCGCAGTCGAGGTACGTATCGCGAGGAGCCCGGATGAAATGGCGCGTCTTGCCCCCGCCGGCTTTCCTCCTCCTCCCTATGCGTCGGGGGTGACCTACCTCAAACTTCGACTGGTGTTGTTGTCCATGTTGGAGCCGAAGACGTATGCCGCAACGGACCTCGACGAGGTATTGCGCCATGAGCTTGCGCACGCAGCGCTGGAGGAGGCGGTGGAGGGCCACGTCATTCCTCGGTGGTTTGCCGAGGGGTTAGCGATTCGACAGTCAGGGGAACATCCGCTGCTTCGCGTTCGGACCCTATGGGATGCCACGTTGTCGCGGACTCTGTTACCCATCGAGGAGCTCGATTCAGACTTTCCTGTCGAACATCCTGGGGTGGGCATTGCCTACGCGGAGTCTGCCGACTTCGTGCGATTTTTGCTACGTGACGAAGACCGCGCGCGGTTTCAATCGCTCATCGCGCGTGTTCGGGACGGAACGGCGTTCGACCGGGCGTTGACCGACGCGTATGGGAGTGACGTACGCAAGCTCGAGTACCAATGGCGGCGGGGGCTCGACGGGCGGTTTAGCGCAATCCCGATGTTGACGGGGGGGTCGGTGCTCTGGCTCTTGGCGGGGATCCTGCTGGTAGCTGGATATGTCCGCCGACGCCGTCACGCCAAGGCCAAGCTGCGCCAGTGGGAGCATGAAGAAGTGATCGAGGCCGCGGCGCGCGACGAGGAGCAATGGGCTGCCGCAAACACGCGGTCGCAGGTCGAACACGCTGGAACGTGGCACACGCTTCACTAGAGCCTCGCCGCAAAGCTGCTGCGCGCCGCAAATCGTCGGTCGGGGTCGCTCAAAATACAGGTGTATTCCTCGCTCGCCCTTCCTAAGCCAAACCCATCTTGAAAACCGCAGGTTCCGAGCCGCGGACCTCACCCCCCCAGCCCCCCTCTCCCTCGACATTTTCCTTGCCCATGCGGGCAAGTAAAATCGTCTTCGAGCGAGGGGGGAGGAGAGCCACTTGTACCGCGG
>CAITRH010000417.1 GCA_903894755.1 uncultured delta proteobacterium | reverse complement strand
GTTGCGTTCCACATGGCGCAGCCTATCACCCATCGGCATGGATTTCGGCGCCTGCGACGTAGGTCGTGGCTTTCGGCCCCCGATGCGGTGATCCACGTGAAGCTTTCCCGCGCCGGATCGACGCCGCGCGCGACGAAGTCGCTGATGTACGCGTTCGCGCCGGAAGACGGGATCTCGTCCAGGCGGCTCGTGGAGATGCTCGACGACCTTGGGTTCGAGGGCCAGCTCTGGATGGTGGAGGGGGATCCGCTCGTCGTGGCAGACGAGCGGCCATACGACGCCGTGACGATCGCCGCGATGTGGCTCCGTCGCTGGGGCGTGCGTCCGCTCGAACGCTGGCTAGCGCAGAATCCCGACATCGTGCTCGAGCGCCGGTCCGAGACGGGGACCGCCGTTCGCCCAGATGGCCCGTGGACGCGCTCGTCGACCGATATCGTCCCGCGATCGAGAAGGCCGTCGGGCCGGACGATGCGGATGTGTGCGTTCATCACGGTCATGTCCGACGGCAAGATCGATGTGAAGGTCGGCGAGCTTAAGCCGGACGCGGACGGGCCCATTGCGGATCGCGCGCGGCAGATCGCGGGGCCGATGTGCCTCCTGGTGCTCGTGTTCGCCATGGTGCGGGACCGCACGTTCATCACGGGGATGGCCGCGGCTCCCGTGACGAGTGAGCTACCGTTGCGCTCGATCGTGTTGCGTTGCACGCCCAGCGCCCCGCCTCGTTGCACGCTCGATGGCACAGTCGCCGCGTTCCGCGTTCCGTTCCAGTGCGCACCAGAGGTGTGCGATCAGCGCCAAAATAGACCGCGACCGACCCACCGGGACCGACCGCGATCGGCCACGTTTGCGCCATTCCGCGACGCACCTCAAGGGCTACGCGCGTCCGCGTTCCACGTTTGCGAGTGACTCCCTCATTGCATCGTCGTCTCGGAAGGAGATCAGGTTCGCTTGTCAAGCGTTAAATCCATCGCCTCGCGCTCCGTTGCTCTGAACGGCCAGTAACATGCTGAGGTTCCTTATGAAATCCGTACTAGTCTCCCTCGCGCTCGACACCCCGCCACTTGACCCTTGCCCGTACCCTGCGAAAGAGCGACACTCTTGCCCGATGTTTCGCCGGGATGGGCACCCTCATGTCGACGTCGCAGCATTCTGTTCACGGCGGATCGGCATCGGATTACCAGGCCCCGCCACGGGAGTATCAGGTATCGCCTGACCGGCCCGTAGCAACGCGAACTGGCAGACGACGGGGGCGACACCGCGTGTCGCTGGTCGGGTCGTCGCAGTGCAGAGCGCGATCACCAATGGTTGTGTCGTGTAGCATCGGCGGGCCCGATTGAGACAAAGGACGGTCATGGACCTCAGCGACATCTGGACTCGCTACACGAAGGGCAAGCCGCTCTTCACTCTGGCACTTACCGACAAGGAGCGCGCGGTCCTGCGGGAAACCCTGCGGCAAAGGTTGACCCACCACGGCGTGCGCGCGCTGTGCGAGCCCGCGGAGGTCGCGCGCTACTTCGTTCTGTTCGCATCGCAGTTTCTCGCACGCAGCGCGACGCGGCTCGAGTGGGCGCCCATCCTGACAGACCTCGGGGCCCCGGATGTCGAGGCCACCCGGTACCCGGAGCTCTACGATGACGTGGAGCGAACACTGCGTCAGCTCGGACGTGCGCCGATCGTTCACAACGGCGACCGACGCTTCCTGGCGAGCTTTCTCCGTGAGGGGGGGTTGCCGGCGTTTATTGGCGACATCGCGGGGCTCGTGGTCACTCGCGCCACAGAAGTGGGCTGGGACGGCTTGCAGGACGAGTCGACACGCACCTGGGTCGTGAGGCGCATTCAACAGGCGGCCACCGGCGCTGCAGCCAGCCTCCTCAGCACATCCGAGGGGCGCCTCGCACTCGCGGATTTCTTGGGTGACGCCGCACGTGCGCGGGCTGCACTCGTAAACGCAGGTACTGACCTCACCGCGCTGTCCACCCCGCAGAGCGTGCGCAAAGCACTCGAGGATTGCGGGATAGACCTGCCGTCGGTCGAGAACCAAGACCTGTTGCTCGGAGTTCTCGGGAGCTTCGCGTCGGAGAAGGCCTCCACCGTTCGGTCGGCGACGCCACTGCGTATCGTGGCGGTCCCCGGAGCCACCAACGTGCAGCTCTTTCTGTGCATCGAACTCGACGCACTCGGCCTTCCGGACCTTCTTCCATCCAATATCGAATACGCGACCCTGACCGCCGAGGCCTGCTCCCAGGGCCGCTGCTTGCTCGCGCGCAACTGCGGGACCTTCGTCGACAAGAACTCACAGCAGAACATTGTCAGCTTTTCGCGAGGAGCCCGCCGTGGCCCGAATTCGGTGGAAGTCACCTTCGCTGGCGCCGGGGGTGTGAAGAACGTCGTTTCTGCCGGCCTCCTGCCGTGGCCGGAGGCAAACGCCCTGTGGTTTGACGGCAACGGCGAGCTTTTGGTCGAGGAGCGGGACGTGCTGCAGCCCGGCGAGGGGTTCACCGTCGTTGTCTGGGACGATCGCACGATGGCCGGACGCGACGGCGTCGACGTTCGCGAACTGACGCCACCCATCGGTGCTACCCGCGCCTATCGAATCGAAGTCCGTGGCCCGGGAACGCTGTCCATCGAAGGAGGTGGAGCGTGCGGGTCGATCGTCGCTCAGGAGCGCGCACTGGACGTCACCGTGGCCAATGCGCGCACCACCGACCTTAACGCAGTCGGCGGATTCGTCACTGCCTTGCCGGACCTCATACTGCCGGTTGGCGTCGAAGCTGACGTGCACGTCCGCGAGGTCGCGACCGGAACAGAACGACTGGTTCGGAGCGGAGCGCACGGGCGCATCCTCCTTGCGGCCGATCGCTGGGTTCGCGACCTCATCGGTTCGGTCCGAGTGACGGTCTCGTCCCCCGACGGACGGAAGTGGTCGGCTCTTTGGCGGGTCCTGCCACGGGGCCTCGAAGTCACCTCTCGCGCCGGCACGGTCCGGATTCGCCGGGCGGGCACCGCGGTTGTGCGCGCCGAGCCGGGGCGTGTAGAGCGAAGTGGGGAAGACCTCCTCGTGACACCTCCGGCGGGGGTCGAGCAGATCACGCTGCTCGTCATTTGCCCCGGCGGAGAGGCCCTTCGGCTGCGAGTGGTCGTGACTCAAGCCCCCGTCCGCCTGTGCGAGGCGGGTGAGAACGGCGTCACCTTGCCACTCGACGGCTCGACGAAGTTGACCGAGCGCCAGGTGTTCGCCGGGGCGTATCTGGAATTGGCGAAAGAAGGGGCCACGCTCACTGTCACCACGAGGCAAGGAGAGGTCTTGCTTCAGATGGTCCAGAAGAGCGCTCGGGTGGCGCATCTCCCACTGCTCGATCTGGCCAGGCACGTGCAGCGCGTCGGCGAATCTCCTACGATATTCTCAGTCAGCGTCGGAGACGGGTCGAACTACTCGTTCGGGTTAAGCGTGCCTCGTCTGGCGCATCCCCATGCCCGGTCCGTCGACGGCACGGTCGAGTTCGACTACCTGCTCGACCCGCTCGATCTTCCGCAGCAGCCTGGATTGGCGCTCTTCCCGTTGCGTCCGGCGACCGCCAGGCACGCGGTCGTGAAGTGTGACTTCGAGCGCGTCGACCGGAACAAGTGGGTCGCACGCCTGCGATCCGAATACGCGCCCACGGTTCAGGGGCGCTACATCGCATTCTTGGTGGATACCAAGACGGTGCCGCCACGACCGATGTCGGGGGCTCGCGCAATTTCCGTTCCGCTGAGTCTCGACGATTTCCCCTGTTCCGAGGACGTCAGTGGACTCGATCGCGCGCTCTGGACGCGCACGGACCTCGCCACCGAGGCCGCGCTGAATGAGTTTGTGGGGCGACCCGACCTTCCCGGCTTCCTCGCGGCGTTGAGTCATTCGGTGCACGAACGTGCCTCGTACGGACTCGACTGGTTCCACCTGTTTGGCACCATCGCAACGCGTTGCCAGTGGGTGCTTCTCGCTTCGCTGAGGTACGTCCCGGAAGCGGAGCGGGATGCATGGCTGGCTCTGTGGCCGCAACAGATCGGTCGATTCACCTGGCACCGCTTCCGACGAACCGATGCCGAGCTCCTCGCTCGGGCTCTCCCCAATCGCTCCGAGGGGGAAACCATGGCGCTGATCGAGCGGGCGAAGGCTGCCCATCCGATGCTGCAGTCCGTCGAGTTTCTCCTGCAAGAGACCCTATTCTCGGGCCCCTCTGGTCAGCGCCTTGCGTCGATACGCCGTGTGCTGACAAACGCGGGGGCCATTCGAGGGGAATCCTGGGGGGCCTTCCAACTGCCCAACACCCCGCCGGGTACCCGCTGGCTAAGAGGTGCACAGCTCGACGGGGACCAGCAAGACCCCATCAACAGCGCACTCGACGAGCAATTCATGAAGGGTGAGAGAGCCCGGCAGATCCGTGCGCTGTTCGTCGCAAATGTGTTACCTCGCTACACGCCAGGTCTCGCGCCCCCTGCAACGCCCCTTGCTTCGCGCATCCTCGATTCGCTGCAGAAGGACTGGGCGCCGCTCGCCAGCACCCAGCTCGCGTATCACATCAGAGACTTGGACAGGGAGGCCGTCATCGTGGCGATGCATCTTGTCGAGCACCGCGAGGGGCGCACATCATTGAGCGACCAGACCTTTCACAATTGCATTCTGCCGGTCGAGCGCTGCGCCCCGGCACTGCTCGACTACTGGCTCCTAGCTTACGACCGTCTACGCCAAGAGGCCATATGAATCGCTACCAGCTCGATGCCTACACTGCCCTCGAAAACGTCAAGTGCCAGCTCGCTGCATTCCTGCGACGCTCCTTCCGCTTTAGAGACCCGAAGCTCGACGAGGCGGTGCATCGGACGATCGCCGAGCTCGGTCTCCTGGCGCCGACCGTGGTCGAGGCGACTTTTCCGCACGAGGAGGCGACCGATGCGCCGCGGAACCTTCGTGAGCTGGCGGCCGCGGGGCTTGTTCACACCGAACTTCCCGAGTTGCTGGCGAATGCGACAGGCGACGCTCAGTGGCCCGAAGACCGACCGCTCTACAAGCACCAGGTGGAGTCCGTACGGGAGTACCGCAACGGGAAGTCCCTCGTGGTGTCGTCGGGCACGGGCAGCGGCAAGACGGAGGCCTTCCTATTTCCAGGAATCGACACGGTGCTGCGCGATACGGACCTTGCGCGCCCTGGAATCCGGGTACTCATCATTTATCCGCTCAACGCACTGGTTAACAACCAGATGGAGCGACTGCGAGCGATCCTGGGGCACCACCCCACGATTCGCTTCGCGCTATACACGCGCCGGCTGGCGCACACGCAGAAGGAGGGAGAGCGGAAGCTGAGAAATGCCGGCCAACCCCTGTATCCCGCCGAGGTGATCTCGCGCGAAGCGCTTCGCGCCGCTCCGCCGCACATCCTCGTCACCAACTTCTCCATGTTGGAGTACGCGCTCGTCCGGCCCGTGGACGCACCGATCTTTTCCTCGTCTTTCGAGCACCCGCGGCTCGTCGTTCTGGACGAGGCCCACGTATATGCCGGCGCGATGGCTGCCGAAATCACCCTACTGCTGCGGCGCGCGTGGCTTCGATGGGGAATCAAGGCCTCGGGCGATGTGCAAGGGATCGTCACGTCGGCAACGATGCAGCAGGGGATCACGGACGGTGCGGAACGTCTTCGCGACTTCGCCTCCAAGCTGCTCTCGCAGCGCGGCGAACGGGTGATCGCCATTTCTGGACAGCGAATCTTGCCAGAAAGGATTGAGGCAGAGGTCCGTTCGCCGCCGCCAGAGGCGAGCGCGGTCGCCCAGCTCAACGTGGACTTTCCGACGCTGAAGGATTCGGTGGAGAAAGAGCCGGACGGGTCCGAGAAGCAGCGTACGTTTCTCGACGACTCCGATCTGTCGCGCGAGCTGGCGCAAGCCGCGCTTCATGTTCTTCGACCCGATCTGGAGGCAAAGGGGACCACTCCCGCCGCTCGTCTTCTGTGGGAGGCTTTGGAGCCGCTGGACTGGGTCCGCAAGCTGCAGGCCGAGCTCCACCAGGAGCGGGCCGTGCGGATCGATGCGGTCGCGCAGAAAGTCTTCCCCTCCGGCAGGGACGACGAGCGTCGCAGTGCGACCTACAAGCTGCTTGGCCTTCTTGCGGTGGCGCGACCGACGCCATCGGGTCTTCCGCTCTTGCCCGTTCGGCTTCACGCTATCGCGCGCGGCCCGCACGGCGTGTACGCGTGCATCAATCCGCAGTGTGATCGGCCTTCGGTGCAGAACCGACTTGGCGCGCTCTATCCCGACCCGATTGGCCGTTGCTCCTGCGGGAGCATCGCGTGCGAGCTGCGCGTCTGCGAGGCATGCGGCCAGTCCTTTCTCTCGGCCGACGTGGGGCCGGACGACACGGACATGGCAGCGCTCCTGCCGGGGTGCAAGACGGTCGATCTCTTCGTGCCGGGCGATACCTGGGACGACGGGACGGCCATCGAGGGGGGGCAACCGCTGTCGGTCTATGTCACCGGCGAAGGGAACGGCCGCATCGCACCGGCCGGCGAGGGGCGCGCCCTTCGGAGGTTTCCGGGAGGGACCCTCGTTGGCGCGACGCGCCAACTGGTCGGCGTTCGGTGCCCGCGGTGCGACGCAAGCCTCCCCGGCAGGGGCATCCTGCGACGGATCGAGGCCGGTCCCAACGCGACGCTACAAGTCCTCGTCGAAGGGCTGTACCCGCAACTGCCGGAGTATCGCACTGGGGACTCGGAGAAGACCTTGCGCGGCGGTGGCCGCAGAGCACTCCTCTTCGCGGACAATCGCCAAATTGCAGCCGCGCTCGCAGCGAAGATCGAGGAGTTCCACGATGTCGTCTTGAGCCGAGTGATTCTGCTCGACTCACTTCGGAACGCCAGCGAGACCGTCACGTCGCCCGAGATCGAGCGACTGCAGGGAGAGCTCATCCAGTCCATGCTAGGGAAGGGACGCCCTTTCGAGCAGGTCGCGAAGGACCTGCAGGCCATGGTCAATGCGGGGGGCAACCAGGGGGTCGACCTCAAGCGGCTTCGGCGCGCCGTCGCCGACCATAAGCAGCTCCGCGAGCTGAGCTGCTTCGAGGCGGACAGCGCCGACGTCATCGCGACGATGGTGGTCGCGCGCGAGCTGGGACGCAGACCTGCCCGCACTGGCAACATGGAGGCGAACGGTCTCGTTTCCGTCGCCTACGACCTCAAGGTCCCTCGACCAAGCCATCCGGACGTTGCCGCAGCGTTTTCCGCCGAAGCGTGGCGCGACCTCCTCGGCGTGATGCTGGACCTCCTCCGCACCAGTGGCCTCGTGACGCTGCCCGACATTGCGGAACCGTTCGACCGCTACATCGTGAGACAGCGGAACGACAAGGCACTCGTCCGAGAGGCGCCCCGCGCCGGCGCACGGGACGATGAGGACGAGGACGAGGACGATAGCGACCGTGCGGAGATCCCCCTGGTGCCGGGCCCGAAGAGCCGCAGCCGGCGCCTGGAGTACGTGTCGAAGGTGCTGGCGCGCCTGAACGCACCTCCGACCATCCAACCACGCCTCGTGCTCACGCAAGTCTGGGAGAGCCTCGAGGCCGCCGCGAAGGCGGAGGGTTCGTGCCTGAAGCTTGAAGCTGACAAAAGCAAGATCAAGATTCGACTTCCGATGCTACGCCTGCGCTTCCTCCCGGCCGAGGGGAAACCTGCGTGGTGCTGCCCGGTGTGCCGGACAGTCTGGGCGCGCCAGATCGCGCTCGTTTGCCCGACAGCGGACTGCAGCGGCGTGCTCGTCCCCACCGAGGGAGCCCCCCTCGATTCGCGCGACCGCCTCGTGACGCTGGATCACGGCGATTTCCCGATGCTGGGGATGTCGACGGAGGAGCACACGGCGCAAATCGGCACCGATGAGCTCGAACTCTTCGAGCGCAAATTCAAGGCTGGAGAGATCAATCTCCTCGTCTGCTCGACCACGATGGAGCTTGGCATCGACATTGGCGGGCTTAGCGCGACGGTCCTCACCAACGTGCCACCGAGCCCGTCGAACTACCTTCAGCGCGCCGGCCGTGCGGGGCGACGCGCCGAGGGCACCTCACTGGTGCTCACGTTCGCGCGCCCGCGTCCCTTCGACCAGGCGGCATTCGAGGAGCCGGACAGGCCGTTCAACGAGCGCATCGTGCCTCCTCAGGTGCAGCTCGACAGCCGACGCATCGTGCAGCGCCACGTCAACGCGCTTCTCCTCGCACACTTCTTCCGACATTACCGCGTGCAGACGGACGCAAAAGACCCGATGGCGTCGCTGCGCTCGGTTGGCGAGTTCTTCGATGACCCGGTGAGCACGATCCTCGGGGGAACCGCGGAGCTGAAGAACCTTCTCGCCGACACGGGACTAGCCGTGGCCGAGACGACACTCAGTGATGCGTTCGTCGCCTGGCTGGAGTTGACAGCCGCCGAAGCGAGCGAGGTTGCGGGACCGGTCGCGCAACTCGTAGCCGGCACGTCCATGGCCGCCGACGAGCCGCTGCAAATCGCCGAACGGGCGGCGGCCCACATTCGGCGGATAGGGGAAAACGTTCGTACGCAACTGCACATCCTTCGCATGGAGCGCGGCAATGAGGACGAGAAGCCCGTCGACAAGCAGGATCGTGGGCGATTGGATGCCCTGACCATTCAAGAGGAGGACCTGCGAGGCGAGCGACTGTTGGGATTTCTTGCCGAGGAACAGTTCCTGCCACGATACGGCTTTCCGATCCAGGTGGTCCAGCTCCATGACTCTTACAGGTACGTGAAGAAGGTTGACAGGAGCGCTGAGGGCTCTGGCCTGCGACTTGCGCGCGACATTGCACTCGCGCTGAACGAGTACGCGCCCGGCGCCGAAGTGGTTGCAGGAAAGCACGTCCACCGGTCGGCTGGTCTCGTTCGGCACTGGACGGGGACGGACGCCCCAGGCGTGTTCTCGTCGCGCTTTGTCGCCGTGTGTAGCCAGTGCGGGCGGCTTCAACACGCGCGCTCTCAAGGCGAGGTGCGGTCGCCCTGCCCGACGTGCAAGGAGGGGACGCCCCGCACGATTCAGGTGATTCTGCCGAAGCAGGGGTTCGCAGTGAAATGGGGGGTGCGCCCACGCCGCTGGGTGAGCGGTATGAAACCGCCCATGCGCCCGGTGACCGAGTCCGCCTACGCCGTGCGTGACGGAGAGTCGGTGGTGGAGATCAGCCCCGCACTGGCGTTCGGGTACGACGAAGAGGGGCAGATCCTCGTTCGTACGGAAGGCCAACTCGACCCGAACGAGCTTCCGGGCGTCGACGTTCGCGGCGCCGGGGCCCCCGCGCGGGCTTCGGTTACGCAATCTGCTACCTCTGCGGTCGCGCCGAGCCGGAAACCCAGGCTGGACCGCATCCGACGACGGGTGTGGACGCTCTGCCCAAGGACCTTGTCGACCACAAGCGCCTGCGGGGCGGCCTGCGCTGTGAGTCGACAAGCCAGTACTGGCGTCACATGGCACTTGCGGGCGCCGTTCGCACCGAGGTCCTAAACGTTCAACTTCGTGGACCGGCAGAATTTCTGCCCGGCCTAGACGGACGCCGCCATGCGACGACCTGGATGATCGCGCTGCAGCTAGGCGCGGGCGAGCTTCTAGGGATTGATTCGCGGCAAATCGGCGGGCTCTTGGTGCCACGCACCGTTGCGGCAGGCGTCGTGCACGACGTTCTCCTTTACGACCAGGTCGCTGGCGGCTCGGGACACTGCCGCGCGTTGCTGGAGCGCTGGCCGGAGCTTCTCGATGCTGCCTGGAAGCGCCTTTCGTGCAGCAACGCTCGGTGTGTGAACGGCTGCCACCGCTGCCTCATTGCCTACGAAACCCAGCGCTACGAGGACATGATGCGCCGGAGCGCTCTGCGCGCCTTCCTAGAGCCGCGGTGGCAGGTGATCAAGGAGCAGCCCAAGCGGGATGGGATGACAGTCGGCGCTCTGTTCCGAGGAGGCGCCGAGGTGCGCGAAGCATTGGCACGTGCCGAAGGTGGCCAGGTGACGGTCATCGTTCACTCAATTACGGGCGAGGCGCTGGACGTAGACGGATGGCTTCCCCTCCTGCTTCGCCATGCCGATGGGCGCGGCCAGGTCAGACTTGTTGTCGAATGCCTGCCCGACCCGAATAGCGATGCGGACCGTTTTCTCGCAGCACGCCTGCGCATTGCTGTAGCGGGTGGCCGTCTCGAGCTCCTGACCGCAAAGAAGGGGGTGAGCGCCACCCCCTGGAGGATTACCGTAGACGAACCTGCGCACGCCTTCTTCGTCGAGCAGTCTGAGGACAACTCGCTGGGCCCCTCCTGGTTGCGCGAAGGAGCCGCCATCTACCAGGCGATGGGGGCGGACGCGCGTCGCACCATCCTGGAGCGCACGAACGCGCTGGTGGCCGGATGCCGAACAGTTCGCGCGACCGACCTGGAGCCAGACCCGCCCAAGGAGAGCACCACCATCCACTGGATCAGCGTGGGACAGACAGGCGCCGAGGCGACTTTTGCCCACTGGTTCCGCGGCACCGATGGCACATCACTCTTCGACAAGCCCTTGGCCGAACTACACATCGCCGACCCGTACCTCGCCTCCGAGTGGCAGCTCCGGCTGCTGACCGACCTCGTGAAGCTGGCGAAGCAGAATGGCGTGGCGAAGCTACGCGTTTCCACGTACCCACCGAAGGAGGAAGGCAATTTGTGCGGACCCAACCGGACGGTCACCGCCGAGGAACAGCAGCGCATCGTTGCGGAGCTCACCGGCGACCGCGCGTGGCAGCCGCTTCCGCTCCCCAAGAACTCCATCGACCGCATGCACAAGCGCGTGGTGACCGGACGCCGCACGGATGGGACGCGTTTCGAAGTTCTCCTCGAACGCGGCATCGACTTCATAGTGGAGCGACGCGGTGGTCGATCCACGCGGGAGACCTATCTGGTGGTGCGAGATCCTGTTGACTGACTAGTGCCACCGTGACGAAATCGATGAGAATGTGGTTTCCGATGGCCGAGTCAAGGCACAGGATGTCTTCGACGGGATGTTCAAGGAATTGCATGGTTTACTCTGTTGGTGAGGCCCGGGCGCGACGAACAAAAAAGTGTACGTCGCGCATTCAGGCATAGTTGTCCGATCCGAGCAGGCCAAAATTTGTTCAACGCTCAAATTAATCGAAAGTATGATGATTTCTATATAACTCCGGGTACAACAAAGTATATCAATAATAACTGTTTTATCCCAGGTACCCTCATCACGATGGCAGATGGGACGGTTAAGTTCATCGAGGTCCTTCTTGCCCATATCGGTTTGAAACAATTAGACAAGTAGAATTTTCCTCTACAAAGTCCATCCAAGAAACGGCTGGGAATCCTCCATCTCCCCAATTGGCGGAGAGGCATACTACATCAGCTGAAATAAGAACGGATAACCTTCTTAAGTTCTCTTGTTTATTTCTAAATGTAGGAGAAAATTGAATCGTGGTGACTTTCATCGGATCTCCGGGGCGAAAACCCTGAACTATTTAGGGTGAGTACGGGGTGATTGACTAATTTAAGAACCTAACTTGACATCCAGTTGCGGTATAAACCATGCGATCGATAATCTCCTCCACCCCTGTATGGGGCTTAAAACTTAATCGGAATCTCCTGAGGAGTAGAAGTTTTTCCAGTTATCGTTTTTTTATCTCGCACGTCTCGACAAACAAGCATCCCAATCCAATGGTGTCAGGCATCGTTGTCACGCCATCCCAATTTGGCCAATGGCGACCAGCTTCTCCGGCTCGCGCAGCTGGTCCGCTGCCGCTCTTTCAAGCATACCGTGGCAAATCTGTCGGAACCCCACGGGCTGTGTCGCCGCCTCGAGCGCAGCTGCAAGGACCGCGTTGCGTATGAGGCCGCCTGACAGATCGAACTTCCTTCCGATCTCAATGGGGTTGACATCTGCCGCCAGGGGAGCCTCATTGCCCAGCATTTGTTTCCACATTGTCCCTCGCGCCCGGGCGTCGGGAAAGGGGAACGCCACACGCAGATGCAGACGCCGATCGAACGCTGGATCGATGTCTTCAACGAGGTTCGTCGTCAAGATGACCACGCTGGGATGTCCCTCCATTTCGGTCAGAAGAGACGCGGTTTCTACATTGACAAACCGATCGTTCGAGGAACGAACGTTCACACGACGGGCGAACAATGCATCGGCCTCGTCGAACACCAGCACGGCGCGGTGCTCGCGTGCCGTTTTGAACAGCCGTGCAATGTTGCGAGAGGTATCGCCCACGTATTTGGAGACCACGGCGCTGAGAGGACAGCGAAGCATGGGGCGTTCCAGAGCGCTCGCAATCGCTTCTGCAGCCATGCTTTTCCCAGTCCCTGAAACCCCAGAAAACAGAGCGGCCAAACCCGCAGTGTTCCCTATCGTTTTGCCAAGTCCCCACTCCATGAGCACAGTGGAGCGCGCACGGGCGGCGTTTACGAACTGGGTGATGCGCTCGTGCAGATCCCGCGGAAGCACCAGATCGTCAAGTCGGGCTTCCGGAACCTTCAGGTGATCGATATCTGAGGGGGCGATGCGCACTTGCAAGCGTGCACCATGTTCGAGATCACTCATGGATACCGCTTCCTGCCCGAACGACACGGCCCGGACGACTGCCGCAAGCACCGCATTCTTGATATAGCCGCCCGTGAGCTCGAAGTTCTCTGCAAGCCGGTTGATGTCCACCTCGGGCGTGAGGGGAAGGGCCGCAGGAAGGTGCTTGCGCCAAATCTCCGCGCGGGCTGCGTGTGTTGGGGCTCGAAAGTCGATCTTCGCCACGATGCGCCGAGCGAGCGCTTCGTCGAGGTACTCCTCTTGGTTCGTGGCTAGAATGGCCACACCATCGAATTGTTCGATCCGCGTGAGAAGCATCGGCATGGCGGAATTCCCCATTGTCCGTGACGCGAACACCTGCTCGCATTCATCGAAAAACAGCACTGCATCGAGAAGCCGGGCCTCACGAAACACCGCATCGAGATTGGACTCCATGCTGTGTTCGTGCTCCATCAGCTTCGGCCCATCGACGCAGAACAGGCGCTTCCCCAGCGTTGCTGCTACCGCATTGGCAAGCATGGTCTTTCCAGTGCCCGGGGAGCCAGAAAACAACAGCACGAGTCCCTTGCCGTAGGTGATGACGTTGTCCAGCCCCCACTGCTTGCGACGCTCCAGAAACGCATCGTGGTTGCGCACGAGGCTTACCACCATCTCTTTGATGTCCTGGGGAAGTACAACCTGGTCCAGAGGAACCCTTGCACTTCGCAGGCACGAAAACGCTATGAGCTCCTCGGCAATATGGGATTCCCCGAGCAACTCCCCCACCACGCGTCGAGGCACCTCGAGGTTGAGATTGAGGAAGTTGCCCTCTCCAAAGCCGCAGACCTCCGCAAGAATCAAGGAATTCTTCACGAGCGGCCCCTCTATGGAAAACAGTCGACGCATTGCCACGGTGTCGTTAAAGGTATGACTGAGCACTGCGATGGCGGTACGGATGGACGGGTCAGACAAGTCACGGTAGATGTTCTCCCAATGCTCTTCGTACCGTGGGTCGATTTTCGGTGCTGCCACGAGCATGAGAATATCGAGTTCAACCTGGGAAAGACTGAAAGTGCGCTCAAGCCTACACAAAGGGAGCTCGATATCCACAGTAGCGGCCTCCCGGGCGCGAAGTTCACGGAGCTTCCGCTCCGCCGCAGCCCAAAGCGCTACCGTCTCGGACGGGACCTCTCCTTGACCGTAGGAGGACACCACTTTCAGGAACTCCTCGCGCGTCATCTCGTCCCGGCCTCGCCGCGACCGCGACTGCGCGGGGAGCCGGGCCACATGGGCGGCCACGAGAAGGACAATCCGCTGGATGCAGCACTCTAGGTGCTCCAATCGGGATTGAAAAGGCGCGGCCTTAGGGAGGCGGGTGGGGTTAATTGCAGTGGACGGACCAATTTGACTGGCTATCATGGGTCTTGCTCCTTACCAATTACAGGGTATGCGGCCCCCGGCCCTGTCCGACGACCGGTGGCACCACTGCGAGGCTGCGCATCCACTGCCATTGGCGGTGTGCACTGTCTCTTGCCCTATTAACGTTTATGCTCTGCGTTTTGGACAAAATTTCTTCACGGCCCTGACGATTTATTCCCGTCGTCTGAAGCACAGGTACAAGCACCTTCCATGCCTGGTCCGAGAGGCGCGCAGCTTCCGTGCCTGGTTGAGGGACAAGCGTGCCTTGCCAGGTTGGACCAGGCATCTTGGCTAACGCACGAACGAAGCACCCGCGACCGCCAGGTGACGGTTCTCAAAATCAAAAATCAATGCCCCGCTATGCGCCCCCTCCTTGGAGCCTCGCACGACGAGCCGGTCTGAGCACGAGCACGAGCTGCGTCCTTATTTTTTATTTTTTATTTCTTCCACACCTGGCAAATGGGAACCGACTCGGCGGACCTTTTCGGACGGGAGAACGTCGATGCGCACGAGTCAATGTGCGGCTGCGAGCCACTGCGACACTTCTCGGGCAAACGCCTCGAGATTGGACAATCCGTCCGTCGCGGCCCCGTGTACGCGGGCCGGATCGACCCCCGCGTAGCCGTGGGCGATCACGTTGCGGAGCCCGACGGCACGACCGAGGGCTTTGCTTGTCGCCGCGGAGACGACACCATGCTCGTGGAGACGTCGAAAGCTCTCAGCGAGTGACGCAGCCGCCGGCCAGCCTTCGTCTGCGATGAGGTGTGCCGCCAGATCGGCGCACGACTGGACCGACAGCATCAGGTTGAACGCCACGAGGTCGAGCGCATCGCGTTGCGCAGCGAGCTCGTCGGCCGTCGCAGTGCGGTGAGAGCGCACGCGCTCGATG
>CAITRH010000416.1 GCA_903894755.1 uncultured delta proteobacterium | reverse complement strand
CCCCCCTCGCTCGAAGACGATTTTACTTGCCCGCATGGGCAAGGAAAATGTCGAGGGAGAGGGGGGCTGGGGGGGTGAGGTCTTCGGGCGGATCTGCAGTTTTCAAGATGGGTTTGGTTTAACAGGTCCGAGTTTTGACCATGACTGACCCCTCGGAAGCATTCGAAACTGCCCTGCTCGCCCTCGACCGAGTGGGGGCGCGTACTATTCTCGAGGGGGTGTTGGATGGCGGCTCGCCTATCCAGCGCATCGAAACCGTTGTGGTCCCGGCTCTCGAGCGCATCGGCAAGGCATGGGAAACAGGCGAGCTGTCACTCGCGCAGGTCTACATGGCGGGCCGTCTCTGCGAAGATGCCGTCGGAGCCATCACCTCGACAGACCATCCCGCCCGTCCCAATGCCCCTCGCACGGCCGTTGCGGTCCTCGACGATTACCACTTCCTGGGCAAGCGTATGGTCTATGCCGTGCTGCGTTCCGGCGGATACTCCCCCCTCGACTATGGACGAGTGACGGTCGATGAGCTCGTTGCACGGGTCAACGAGGACCGGATCGACGTGGTCTTTATTTCAACGCTTATGTATCCATCTGCCCTACGGGTAAAAGAGGTTTGCGCCAAGCTCACCGGAACGCCTGTGCGTGTCGTGGTGGGTGGGGCTCCTTTCCGCTGCGACCCAGAGCTCTGGAAAGATGTGGGCGCTCACGATTGCGGCAGCAGTGCCTCCGACGTACTTAGAATGCTTTCCGCCTGGGAGACCCCGTGACTGTCATGACCCCTCTCACGCGCACCCTCACGGCGCTCTCACACAAAGAGCCTGACCGGGTTCCGCTTTTCCTCCTTCTCACATTGCACGGCGCCCCCGAGTTGGGACTCCCTATCCAGGAGTACTTCTCCAAGGGACAGTATGTCGCCGAGGGGCAGCTCCGCTTGCAGCGCAAGTTCCGTCACGACTGCCTGTACGCCTTCTTTTACGCCGCCGTCGAGCTCGAGGCCTGGGGAGGCGAGGCGATTTTCCGCGACGACGGTCCGCCCAATGCGGGCTCTCCTATTGTCCGAAAGCGCCAGGACATTCTTAGCCTTGTCCCTCCCACCATCGAGGGTTCTCCTGCGCTTCACAAGGTCCTTGACGCCATTCGGCTGCTCAAGGTCGAAGCTCGGGGCGAGATCCCGATCATTGGCGTGGTGATGAGCCCGTACTCGATCCCAGTGATGCAAATGGGGTTTGGTCCCTACCTTGAGCTTATCTACGAAGACCGCCCGCTCTTCGACCGCTTGATGCAGATCAATGAAGAGTTCTGTGTCCATTGGGCCAACGCCCAACTGGCTGCAGGCGCCACGGCCATCTGCTACTTCGACCCTGTCTCCTCCCCCTCCATCACGCCTCGCGAGCTTTGTGTGACCACGGGGTTTGCCGTGGCGCGTCGGACCCTTGCGCGCATCAAAGGCCCCGTGGCGACCCACTATGCTTCGGGACGAAGCCTGACGGTGCTCGACCTGACGGCTTCCACCGGGACTGCCGCGGTAGGGGTGAGCGCTCTTGAGAACCTTGCCGAGCTCAAGGCCGACGCTCGCGGGAAAGTCTCCCTCATTGGCAACCTCAACGGAATCCAAATGGTCCGTTGGACTGCCCAAGAAGCGGCCATGAAGGTTCGGAACGCCATTGCCAAAGCTGCGCCGGGTGGCGGGTTTATCCTCTCGGACAACCACGGCGAGATTCCGCTGCAGGTCCCCGAGGACACGCTCCACGCCATTGCGGAAGCAACCCGCACCTTTGGACAGTATCCTATCGCCGCGACGATCTCGCTCGCATCCACTGCGCATGGCTGAGAGGCTTTGCCTCTACGTCTGTAGCCACTTCCTGGGCGAAGTGGACGCTGTCCTCGAGCAGGAGCGCGTGGAGAACGTCGTGGCGCAGAGCATTCCCACCACTTGCTCCAAGCCTAGGCCTCAGGGGATGGTGCTCCAGCGGGTCCGTCGGGACGAGGCTATGTACAGCCATGCTTGTCTGGTTGGCTGCTGTTTCGACCGAAGTGTCGACGAGCTTCCTGTCAACGACCGCTACCAGATCCGCCGTCTCGACCAGTGTTTCCACATGTTGGTGAACCGGAGCATGGTGGACGCGTACGTGCGCGGCCGTGCCTATCTTCTGTCTCCCGGTTGGCTCAAGAGCTGGAGACACCGTCTAGCCGATTGGGGGTTCGACCAAGCCACGGCTAGGGTGTTTTTCAACGAGTCCGCTCTCGAGCTCCTGCTCTTGGACACGGGAACTTGGCCCGAGGCCACGAGCGAGCTGCAGCTGTTTGCCGACTACGTGGGACTTACGGCAAGGGTCATCCCTGTAGGGCTTGATTTCCTGCGCATCTACCTGCGCGACATCATCTCGAGGTGGCGTCTTGACCGCCAGCGTGCCGAGCTCCGTTCCGTGGTGAGCAGCTCGCAGCGACGGATTGCCGACTTCTCCATGGCATTGGAGTTGCTCCGTCAGCTCACTGGCGCACGCACCGAAGAGGAGGTGCTCGGAAGGATCTTCGATCTCTTTCAGATAGTGTTCGCCCCAAAGACGCTCCACTATCTTCCGCTCGGCGTTGCGGGGGCGGGGACTCTACGCTCTGTAGGACCGATCGACCCCCAAGCGGAGCAGCGTCTTGCGGGCCTGTTGGGCGATGCTGCTGTTTCGGACACGGGGTTCATGGTGCGTCTTGGGCATGGCGAGCAGGTGGTGGGAGTGCTCGAAGTGTTTGGTATAGCGTTTCCAGAGTATCGCCAGCACTACGTTGACCTCGCCCTTTCCTTGGCCGACCTGTGTGCCCTAGCGGTGCAGGCGGCACGCAAGGACGACCGTGCGGCAGCTCTCGAGGGACAGCTTCGCCAAGCACTGAAGATGGAGGCCATTGGGCGTCTTGCAGGGGGAGTTGCCCATGACTTCAACAACCTCCTGACGGGAATCCGCGGGTATGCCGAGCTTGCCCTGGGGTCGATCCCCGCCTCGGACCCGGTGCGCGAAGACATTGTCGAGATTTCGCGTGCTGCCCAGCGGGCTGGACGGCTCACTGCGCAACTGCTTGCATTTAGCCGTCGGCAGGTGATCGAGCTCAAGGTCCATGACCTCAACGAGCTTGCCCGCGACGCTCGCCGGCTGCTGCGTCAACTGATAGGCGAGCACATTGTGTTCGAGGAGTCGTTTCCTGCCGAGGCTGTTTTTGTGAAGGTCGACGCGACCCAGATCGACCAGGTGCTGATGAACCTGGTGCTCAACGCCCGCGATGCCATGCCCAGCGGAGGCAAGCTTCGTTTGGAAGTTGACTCGGTTGGTTTCGATACCCCCAGTGGCTCTCTAGATCTTCCCCAAGGCTCCTACGCAAGGCTGACGGTGACCGACACGGGCGCTGGGATGGACAATGAGACGCAGCGGCACCTGTTTGAACCTTTCTTTACGACCAAGGAGCGGGGAAAGGGGACTGGGCTAGGTCTTGCCACCGTGTATGGGATTGTCCGTCAGCACAGTGGGGCCATCGACGTGCGATCGCAGCTTGGGGTAGGGTCGACGTTTGTTCTGTATTTCCCCTTGGCCGAGCGGTCGGTGGTTGCGTCGCAAAGGCCGGAAGCCTTGGTTTCGCGGGCCGGGCAAGAAACTGTTGTCGTGGTGGAGGACGAGCCTCTGGTGCGGGCCTTTGTGCGACGTACTCTGACGTCTTCGGGTTATCGGGTCTTCGAGGCCCCCGATGGACAGCACGCGCTTGCTCTTGTCCAAGCGTTGGCAGATCCCGTGGATCTGCTGATCACCGACGTGGTGATGCCAGGTCTCAATGGCAAGGAGCTGGCCGAGCGTCTGGTGACATGGAATCCCGACCTAAGGGTTCTTTTTATGTCTGGATATGCCGAGAATGTGATCGTTCATGGAGGGGTGGTGTTGACTGGACACGAGCTTTTGCAGAAGCCTTTTTCAAGCGAGGTACTTCTCGCCGGGGTTCGGGCGCGCCTCGACCGGGCCAATCGGTGACCCATGACTGTCCTTCAGGTTGCCGATGTGCGGTTTGGATATGCCGGCGACGTGTTGTTCGAGGGCGTGACCTTCAGCTTGGCTCTTGGCGAGCGTTTGGCGCTTGTGGCTCCCAACGGAGCAGGCAAGAGCACCCTGCTACGACTGATCGCCCACGAGCTCGACGCCGACGAGGGGTCTGTGGTGGTGCGGCGCGAGGCGACTCTTGGATATTACCGTCAGTCTCACGAGCTAAGCGCCGAGGGCGACGTGCTCGGAGCGTTCTTGTCAGGGTTTCAAGAGGTCGTTGATCTCCGCAAAGCGCTGCACGAGGCCCAGCACGACGTTGCCTCAGGCGCCCCCAAGGCCCTCGAAACACTGGCGCTGCTCCAGGACCGCTACCACCTAGCCCATGGCGACGAGCTTGAACGCAACGTTGGAATGCTCGCCCACAAGCTGGGCTTCAGCGATGCCGACTTGGCCCGTCCTATCGTGTCCCTTTCGGGGGGGGAGCGGGGACGGCTTACGTTGGGAGTGGTGTTGGCGACCCAGCCCGAGTTGTTGCTGTTGGACGAGCCCACCAACCACTTGGACCTCGACACCATTTCGTGGCTCGAGGCATTTCTTGTGGGTTATCGCGGCGCGGTGCTAGTGGTCTCGCACGACCGAGCGTTCCTAGACAACGTTTGTCCCAAGACCCTGGAGCTAGGGTCGCGCGGTGTGCGCAGCTATCCGTGTCGCTACAGCGAGTACGTTGTGTTGCGTCAAGACGACCTGGCAAGGGAGCGTGCGCTTGCCGAGCGTCAGCAGCAGATGGTCTCGAAGACCGAGGATTTCATCCGGCGCAACATCGCGGGGCAGAAGACCAAGCAGGCTCAAAGCCGTCGCAAGATGCTGGAGAAGCTCGACAAGGTAGAACGTCCCGAGGACATCTGGGCAGTAGCCGAACGGGTGGCCTTCCGCTTCTCTCCTGCGCTTCGTACGGGCGACATGGTGCTCGAGGCGACGGGGCTTGCGGCCACGAGGGGGCAGCGCAGGCTTTTTGCGGGGGTTGACCTGCTGGTGCGGCGGGGCGAGCGCATTGGCATCGTGGGACCCAACGGTGCTGGCAAGACGACGCTGCTCAAGTTGCTGGCAGGACGGGGAGCGAGGGAAGACAACGGGGAGGTTCGGCGCGGTACCAACCTTCAAGATGGGTACTTCGATCAGCACCTAGGCGAGGTGGACTCGTCCCAAACCGCGGTGGAGGAGATTCGCAGGGTACGAGGGGATTTTACTGTAGAATCGGCGCGTCAGTACCTTGCACGGTTCCGCTTTTGGGGAGACGACCCGTTGCGTGTGGTGTCGGGTTTCTCTGGGGGAGAGCGCGCCCGACTGGCCCTAGCCAAGCTGCTTCTCGAGCCGCGCAATCTGCTGTTTCTGGACGAGCCTACCAACCATCTGGACATTCCTGCTGGGGAAATCCTGGAGGAGGCACTGCTAGGTTTCGAGGGGACTGTGCTCTTTGTGTCGCACGACCGGCGGTTTCTCGAGAACGTGGCGACGCGGATTGTGGCGGTTCGGGACAGTGTGGTGGAGGTGTATCCGGGGGGATTTCGCGACTATGTTTCCGCACATGTCCCTCGCGCGGAGCCTGAGCCCGACGTCAAGGTGGCCATAGACGATGCTGCAAAGAAGCGAGAATACGAAGCGCAACGTCAGCGGGGCAGGACATTGGAACGGAAAAGGAAGCGTGTTGACGAGCTCGAAAAGGCCATTGCAGTGACGGAGCGCGATCTCGAGGGGATGCGGACCAAGCTCCGCACGGCGGCTGGCGACGCCTGGGAGGAGCTGGCCAAGCTTGCTGAGGACGAGCAGGCTCTTGCAAAGAAGCTCGATGCCTTGATGATCGAGTGGGCCGCGTTGTCTGAGGAGCTCTCCTGAAAACAAAGGCCCGTTAAGTCACGGCGGGCCGACCGCGATACCTGGTCCTCCGTCCATTCCTCCGAGACCACAAGCCCGAAGCGCTCGTACGATGGGGAACTCTGATGTATTTATTTCCTAGGGAGTCCCCGTAGCGCCGCAATCGCAAGCACCGCCTCCGTGACACATTCCGACGCTACCTCACGCTTCGATTTCCTATGTCCGGCTGACATGAACTAGGGATAGGCTGGCCTCGAAAGGGGGGCGCCATGTCCTCGCTCCGACTCATGCTGGTGTTGCTTCTCTCGCTCCTTCTGTTTGCTCCCGCGGTGCATGCTGCAGGTCCGCTGGATCCAAAGGAAATTCCAGACCCGCTCCGCCCGTGGCTCCCCTGGGTCCTCCACGGCAAAGAGCAAACCCGTTGCCCTATCCTCCACGCAACCGAAACCGCACGATGCTCCTGGCCCGCACGACTCGACCTCGTTGTGGACGAGCGCGGCGGTCGCTTCTCCCAGCGCTGGCACCTCGACGCTCGCGCATGGATCCCCCTTCCCGGTGACGACAAACGCTGGCCCCAAACCGTCGAAGTCAACGCCAAACGCGCCGTCGTAGTCGCACAAAATGGAGTCCCCAGCGTCGAGCTCGAACCGGGCGACCACTGGGTCACCGGTGCCTTCCTCTGGGACTCCCCTCCCGAGGCCATTCCCATCCCCGCCGAAACAGGCC
Organism: uncultured delta proteobacterium; assembly: GCA_903894755.1. Lineage (GTDB taxonomy): Bacteria > Myxococcota_A > Polyangia > Polyangiales > Polyangiaceae > CAITRH01. The sequence goes on along the minus strand of CAITRH010000416.1, from coordinate 15,120 downwards.
TCGTTGCGCTGACCCTTCGAGGCAAACTCGTCGAATCCCCAACCCGCGACGCAGTCGTCTGGCTCCAGCGGGCCACTACGAAAGAGGAAGGCGACAAGCTCGAATTCGTTGTGCATCGCCATGTCGACGACAACGTACCACTGCGCCTCACCACCCGCATCGAGCTGAACGTCGCAGGCAAGAACCGCGAAGTACTGCTAGGCAAAGCGCTCCCTCAAGGCTTCCGCCCGCTGGCGCTAGAAAGCCCCCTTCCTGCCCGTGTCGAGGCCGATGCAAGACTCCGTGTTCAAGTTCGCCCAGGCACATGGACCCTCGTGCTGACAGCGCGAAGTGAGGAACCGCTCGACGCATTGTCCCGTCCAGCCCCTGACGGCCCTTGGCGCGAGGGGGACGAGGTCTGGGTGTTCGAAGCGCGCCCCCTGCTTCGTGTGGTCTCCGTGGAAGGCGTCTCTGCCATCGACCCGCAGCAAACCTCGCTTCCGGCCGCATGGAAAAAGCTCCCCGCGTACCCCATGAAGCTCACCGACACGCTCCGCTTGGTTGAAAAACGTCGAGGAGACGCAGACCCGCCGCCAGACCAGCTGTCGCTGACCCGTTCCCTCTGGCTCGACTTCGACGGCGCCGGCTACACTGTGAGCGACAAGTTGTCAGGGACCTTCCAGCGCGACGGACGCCTCGAGATGGCACCGCCCACTGTGCTGGGACGTGTCGCTCTGCGCCAGACCGACCAGTTCATCACGCATCTTGGCGACCCGCTGCAACGAGGCGTCGAGGTGCGTCAGGGAGAAGCCGCCATGAGCGCAGACAGTAGGATTCCAGCAAGCTCCTGGCGGATTCCTGCCGTGGGCTGGAAGCGCAATTTCCATCAGGTCTCGGCGACGTTGCACCTTCCACCAGGATGGCGTCTATTCCATGCGAGTGGGGTCGACGAGGTCCCGGGCACATGGCTTCGCCACTGGTCGCTGTTCGAGCTGTTCCTTGTCTTGGTGGCGTCGCTGGCTCTTGGTCGCTTGTTCGGAGTCGTGTGGGGAGCACTTGCCCTAGGGACCATGGTCCTCGTATTTCCCGAACAGGAAGCTCCTCGTTGGGCCTGGCTGGCGGTCCTTGCCGCCGAGGCGCTGGTGCGCGTCGTGCCAGAGGGCAAAGCGCACAAATTGGTGGCTGCAGTGCGACTCGGGTGTCTTGTGGTGCTCGCGTTGATTGCCATTCCGTTTGCTGTGGAGCACCTTCGCCAGGGGATGCATCCAGTGTTGGAGCACGCGGATGCTTCGCTGGGCTCCGAGTCTGTTGTGAGGGACTCGGTCACAAGCCTCATGGACGGGGTCCCGCAACAACTGGAGGAACAAGAGACCCCAATGGTGCAGAGGGCGGCGAAGTCCAAAGGCGACAGGGCTGGCTACGGGATGGCGCCGACGGCATCCACGGCGACGGCAAGGCAGTACAACATGACAGACTACGATGAAAACGCCATGGTGCAGACAGGACCCGGAGTCCCGCGATGGAACTGGTCATCGCTCGACCTTCGCTGGAGCGGACCGGTAGAGAGCACACAGGAGATCGTGTTGTTTCTAGTTCCTCCGGGGGCCAATCGGTTCTTGGCGCTGCTCCGTGTCGGGCTGATGGTGGCGCTTTTGCTCCGCTTGTTTGCCGAGCTTCGTCCTCGCGGCAGGTCCTCGCAAACCCTTGCAGCCGCAGCTGTGGCAGCGGCAGCGGCGCTCGCCTGTTTCTTGATTCCGGCTCGGGCTTCAGCAGACATGCCCGACAAGGGATTGCTCGAGGAGCTGGAGACAAGGCTCCTGGCCAAGCCCGAATGCCGTCCCCACTGCGCTTCCATGTCGCGCTTGCGAGCAGTCATTGGGCCGAAGGCGCTCGAACTGCGGGTGGAAATCGATGCCGCGGCCATCACGGCGGTCCCGCTGCCGGGAGGAGCTCAGTGGAGTCCCACCGAGGTTTTTCTCGATGGGCAGCCAGCCAAAGCGCTGGCACGTCTCGATGGGCAGCTTTGGATCGCTGTAGATCGTGGAAGTCACCAAGTGGTCTTAGCCGGGGTTGTGCCGGCACGGGAGGCCTTTCAGATCGCCTTGCCGCTTCGACCGCATCGCGTGGAGGTCGTTGCGGAGGGTTGGACTGTAGAAGGAGTCCACGAGGACGGCGTTTCCGACGACAACGTGCAGTTTACCCGTTTAGTTGGGACTCAGGGGAGCGTTGGTGCGCTGCAACCCAGTGCGCTGCCTGCGTTTGTGAGCGTTCATCGAAGCGTACGTCTCGGACTCAACTGGCAGGTCGAGACGCGTGTTCAGCGGGTGTCCCCGCTAGGCGCTGCGGTGGTAATTGAGGTTCCTCTTCTTGCGAGCGAGTCGGTGACGACCGCGGAGGTGCGTGTGGTTGGCGGCAAAGCGCTGCTGAACATGGGTCCTCAGCAATCGGAGGTTCGCTGGACGTCGGTACTGGAGCAGAAGTCACCGGTGCGTCTCGAGGCAGCAAAAACAGGGAGCATGGTGGAGCAATGGGGGGTGGAGGTAGGTCCCATTTGGCACGCAACGTTCGTGGGGATTCCCCAGATTGCTCCTGATGCAGGCAAGACAGTCCCAGAGTGGCGTCCGTGGCCAGGGGAGACGCTTTCCATCGAGGTGTCTCGTCCCGACGGAGTACCGGGGCAGACGTTGACAGTCGATCGGACCGATCTCGAGGTTCGCCCTGGGCTTCGAGCGACCGACGCGACCTGGACATTGGTAGTGCGTTCGAGTCGCGGGGCAGAGCATCCCGTAGTTCTACCTGAGGGGGCCGAGCTGACGGGGGTCACCATTGGCGGCAAGTCGCTTCCGCTACGTCAAGCTGGAAGGACCGTGACGCTTCCTATTGTCCCCGGCGCGCAGCGGGTGGTAGTCACGTGGAGGCAGCCGACGGGGATTGCGCTCTTGTATCGGACGCCTTCCGTGGACCTGGGGATACCGAGTGTAAACGCGACGGTGCGACTGGTGATGCCCGGGGGGCGATGGGTATTGTTGGTGGGGGGGCCGGCGACAGGACCGGTAGTACTTTTTTGGAGTCTGCTTGTGGTTCTAGTGATTGTGGCGGCGGCGTTGGGACGGATACGCTGGGCGCCGGTGAGGACCTGGCAGTGGTTGCTTCTTGCAGTGGGGTTATCGCAGGTACCGGTTGTAGCTGGGGCGATCGTGGTAGGCTGGCTGCTTGCGATCGGCTGGAGGAAGGAGCGGCCGTGGCAGGGGGTATTTGCGTTCAACCTGGGGCAGATGGCGCTGGTTGGGTGGACCGTCGTTGCACTGGTGATTTTGGTAGTTGCGGTACAACACGGGCTTCTTGGGAGCCCTGAGATGCAGATACGGGGGAACGGAGCGGATTCGACGAGCTTGCCATGGTTTCAGGATCGGGTCTCGGGGACGCAGTTTACGTCGTGGGTGGTATCGGTTCCGTTGCTGGTATACCGCGCGCTGATGCTGCTATGGGCGCTTTGGGTGGCGCTGGCAGTCCTAGGATGGCTTAGGGAGGGATGGCAGGCGTTTACGTCGGGTGGGAGCTGGAAACGGTCCCCTCGAACTGCACGGTGGCCGGGACAGCCGCAGGTTCCACCAGCCGCGGGAGCGCCGTAGGAGTTCGTCGCTGCGCATCTCGTGGGTTGGGCAGCGGCTCGGCCCCACGCGGTCTTACGTCGCTAGCCTCGTCTGGCAGAAAAACTCGTTGTCCGTGGTCAGACACTGCGCGTCAAGATCCACAAATCGAGCGCAATTTTCCCGCCGATGCGAGATTCCGGCTAGTTTGCCGGAACGCTGCTAAGGGCTCAACTTCCAAGCAGCGACGAGCGTGACCCAAGCGGCGCTGAAAAACGCCTCATCGACACATTCATCAGCAGTCCGAGCCCAACGAGCACAGTCAAGACGCTCGACCCTCCGTAGCCAAACAGTGGAAGGGTCACGCCTACCACCGGAAGAAGCCCTGTCACCATCCCCAAGTTGAATATCGCATGCCAAAACACGAGACTTCCAACCCCCACAGCCAGCACCGCACCAAACCGGTCCTTGGCCGTCGACCCAATCCGGACCGCCCAAAGCACCAGAAACGCATAGAGTGACACCAGCGCAAAACAACCGGCGAAGCCCCAGTCCTCGGCAAACACAGGGAACGGGAAATCCGTGTGCTGCTCGTGCAGAAACAAGAACTGGTTTTGCGATCCCTTGGTAAACCCCTGCCCCGTCAGGCCCCCATGGCCAATGGCAATGCGCGAGTGGTACGGATCCCAGTTGTCACCCAAGATGTTCTCCTCGGGATTGAGCCACGCCGTGATGCGCTTGTTCTGATACCCCTGCAGCCCATAGGTCCAAACAATGGGAGCCGCCACCACGGCCCCAAGCGCCAATGACAACACACTCTTCAGGCGAATTCCCGTGATCGCACAGACCGACCCGAAGATGAGCATGTGGATCAGTGCGGTCCCCAAGTCCGGCTGCAACACGATAAGCCCTGTTGGTACCGCCGTAATAAGCGCGGGAAGAATCAGATCAGGCAGGGTGCGCCCCTCACTCTTGGGGTCGTCATGGAGAAACTTGGCCAGCGCAATGATCAGAAACAGCTTGGAGACCTCGCTCGGCTGAAAGCTCAAAGGCCCAAGGTAGATCCAACGCGAGCTGCCCCGTACCTCTCGACCCAGAATAAACACCAACACCAGCAGCACGACCCCAAAGCCATACAACGCATATCCAAAACGCTCGTAGTGCCGGTAATCCACCGCCGCTGCAATGGTCGCGACCATCCCGCCTCCAACCAGCCAATACACCTGCTGAATGTACACCTCTCGGTACATCTCCCGAGCAACGCTGGTCGCCGAATACAGGTTGACCACCCCTATCACGCCAATCGTTGCAGCCAGAAGAAACAGCACCCAGTCGAAGTGATCCCCGAGCTGTCCGAACATTCCGGCGCCAGGTCCAAGACGTGTCCTCATCGTGTCCCCTTGGGCGGCTTTGCCGACGGCTTGGTGGGCGTAGCACGTGCCACCTGCAGCTTGTGGTACTCGCCGATAATCTTGATCGCCACGGGAGCCGCAGCGCGCGGACCGGACTCGCCATGCTCCACCAGCACCACTACTGCAATTTCAGGCGACCGCGCGGGGAAAAATGACGCAAACCACGCGTGATCGCGGGCTCGAAACCACGCTACCCGTGGGTCGTCGCCAGGACGTGCCCGGTAGCCCGTCTGCGCGGTCCCTGTCTTTCCTGCGATTTCCAGAGAGGGATCGCGCACCCAGTACGCTGTCCCATCCATCGAATTGACAACGTCGAACAGTCCCGTCACCACCCTCGCAAGGGTCTCAGGCGCCGCACGCACTTGACGACGTACCCTGGGAGGAAACTCCTGCGCCATCGTGCCATCGTTGGTCTCAATCCCCCGAACCACCTGCGGATGATACAATGTCCCCCCATTGCCAATGGCCGCATATCCAAGTGCAAGCTGAAGTGGCGTCACGACCACGTCGCCCTGACCGATCGCCGCGTTGAGCGTAAACCCCTTTCGGAAGTACTGCGCATGAAACCGCAGCGCATACCAGGCCCGCGTCGGGATCCTCCCCGCGGCCTCCGGGTTGACCCCTATCCCCGTCTTTTGCCCTAAGCCAAAGTCGGAAGCCACCTTGGCCATCGAGTCAAGCCCTGTCGCCTCGGCAAGACGGAAAAAGTAGACGTTGCACGACGCTGCAATGGCGGTCCGCATGTTGACCGCACCATGGACGTGGGAACAGTGCATGATCTGCCGTCCAAAGGAAATGTACCCGTCACATCGAGCCATGTCCTCAGGGTTGACTGTCCGGTTCTCCAGCGCCGCCATGGCTGCAAATGGCTTGAACGTGGACCCGGGCTCGAAGGCGCCGCTCATGGTCTTGTCGAGCATGGGACGAAGCGGGTCGGGATACAACCTATTGACCGCCTCGCGAACCCTCGCCTTGCCCGCCCCCCCAGAAAGATCGTTGGGGTCGAAGTCGGGCTTGGAGTACAACGCAAGAATTCGTCCCGTGCGCACCTCCACCACCACCACCGCTCCAGTGTGGTGGGCACGCATCGCCTTGTCGATCGCCGCCTCGAGCTCTATGTCGATAGACAGCCGTAGGTCTCGACCTGGGATAGGATCCTGGCGCTTGGGATCGTCAAGGAGACGGTCGGCGTCGGGACCAAAGCGATACCGTCCGCGTGCATCCACAACGCGCTTTTCCCATCCACGCTGCCCTCGGAGGTAGCTTTCCCAGGCGTTTTCGATCCCAGTGGCACCAAGGCTGTCGCCCGCGTCGTAGCTGAGTGGATTGGCCCTTTGGCGCTCGTCTGTGGGCATGTGCTCCCAGCCAGGAGGCTTGAACTTGGCGAGCATCTCGGCGTCCACCTCGGCGACATAACCGAGCAGATGGGAGCCAAGGTTTTTGAAGGGATAGTAGCGAACTGGGTTGGCTACGATGTCAGCGCCGACAAGCTCTTCGCGGTGTTGTCGAAGCTCCGCGATGATGTCCCTGGCCACGTCTTCGCGCACCAAGATGGGTTTCCAACAAGGCGACTTGTCTTCGTCGGTTCGACAGACCTCGCGGATCCGAGTTTCGAAGCGGGTGCGCTCCTCGGGATTGAGCCGCAGCGTCTCGGCGATCTTCGGAAACGAGTCGGGGTCTGGGATCACCAGCTGGCCGCGCCGGGTGCGGGGGGGACGAGCGCTTGGCATCACCCGTCCCGGGATGATGAACACGTTGTAGGCTGGACGGCTCGAGGCTAGGACTTTTCCTGCGGTATCGCGAATGACGCCTCGGGTTGTGGCGATGGTAACGCGCCGGATGATGTTCTCATGGGCAATGGCAGCGTAGTCCGAGCCACTGATCACCTGGAGCTGAAAGAGCCTTGCTACGACAATCCCGAAGACCAGGAGCACAAAGGACGCCATGTACTTGTAGCGCTTTCGGAACTCCCCAACGTCGGAGCGCTGGACAAAAAGCTGGTTCATGGATGGACTCCCAGGTCGGGCCTTCCAGACGTCGACGTAGCAATGTGCAACCGCTGGGCAAGGTAGAAAATCAGAGGCGCAACGACACTGGTAGAGAGGGCATTGGGGAGAGCAAGTGGGTAAAGCAGCCGAGGAACCCACCCGTCTTTGCCGCGTCCAAAGATGGCCAGCAGTACCAGAATGGTAATGCTGTGAACCAGAGCAAAGGAGAACGCAAGCACCACCTGCATCCACATGGTTTGAGCGGCAAGACGCACCCCGGCAGAACGGGCTAGGAGGAACGTGGCCACCGAGGTGAACGTGTAGAGGCCCACCGGTGCAATCCCAATGAGGTCTGTTGCATAGCCAAGTACAAACGCCACCGCCGCACCACGCACCAGCGAGTACTCGTGAACCCCCATGAACACGATGAGAGGCAGTACGAGCGATGGGATCAGACCTGGGATATGGGTCCAGGACAGGACACGAAACAGGTTGGCCTGGACCAGAAGCAGCAGAAGGCCCGCGACAAGGAAGCCAACGTTGCGCATGATGCCTACGGCCTGGCGCGGCTTACCGAGCGTCCACTGGAAGCGGGAGAGGGGACGTCGTCGCCGGGGGCGGATACAAGGATCAGGACAGCGTCAAGGCGGGAGAAGTCGACAGTGGGGGAGGCCTCGACCTCCTGGTCGCGTCCAATCTCGCGTTTGTGCACCTTGGTGATGCGAGCGACAGGGACTCCACGAGGGAACCACTTGCCCTTGCCGCTCGTAACCAAAAGGTCGCCTATTTCGACCTCGTCACGGGAATCGACCATTTCGACACGGCAGGCGTAACGCGCTGGGTCGCCAGTGCCGCGAACAAACCCGCGAGCCTTGGTGCGCTCGTCTTCGACGTCCACTCCAAAGGCCGCGTCCACGGCAAGCTGCAGATTGACGGAGTCGCCGTTGACATGAAGGACCGCCCCCACAACGCCTTCTGGGGCAATGACAGGCATGTGGGTTCGAATTCCATGGAAACCGCGGTCTAGGATCACGCGAGTGACTCGGAAAAACTCGGTGAAGTCCTTGCCGACGACCTGTGCGCTGACGGTTTCGGCGGGAGTGGCCTCTTTGAGTTGGAGGAGCCGTCGAAGCTGTTGGTTGTCGACCTGCTGCTGCTCGAGACGGTGCACCGCTTCGCGCAGGCGAGCGTTGTCGTAGGACAGGCGTTGGTTGTCGGCTTTGACGTCGACCAGGTAGACGTAGTCTTCCCAGAGGTTGGAGATGCCGCGAGCGACGGTGGAGACGGCGAACTCGACGGGGGCTGAGACGCGCAGGATGGTGCGGTCCATGGCGTTGAGGTTTTCCGGAGCCCTCATGTTGGCGCGAAGGAAGAAGAAGGGGACCACGAGGAGCACGGCAACAATGGCGAGATCGCGATAGCGTTTGAAGAGGGGAGACACGGTGCTGCCAGGTGAACCTTGTTAGAACCTGCGGGTCAACTGATGGTGACCTCTTTAAGGAGCTCCATGTGGTCAAGCGCCTTGCCGCTTCCTAGCACCACAGCGCTGATGGGATCGTCGCACACCATCACGGGCAGGCCAGTTTCCTCGCGAAGGAGGACGTCCAGGTTCTTCAGGAGCGCGCCGCCTCCTGTGAGAACAATGCCCTTGTCAACGATGTCCGCGGCAAGCTCGGGTGGGGTCCGCTCGAGTGCAATGAGGACCGCTTCGACGATAGCGTTGATAGGTTCGGCAAGCGCTTCTCGCATTTCGTCGGAATTGACCAATACGGTCTTGGGAATACCAGCGACGAGGTCGCGTCCTTTGACCTCGGCGGTGAGCTGCTTCTCAAGAGGGTAGGCGTTGCCGATCTGCATCTTGACGCGTTCAGCGGTCTGTTCGCCGATAGCGAGGTTGTACTTGCGTTTGAGGTAACTGATGATGGCGTCATCCATCTTGTCGCCACCGACGCGGACACTTTGCGAATACACGATGCCGGCAAGGGAAATGACGGCGACTTCAGTGGTGCCGCCACCAATGTCGACCACCATGTTGCCGCTGGGTTCGGTGATGGGGAGTCCCGCACCGATAGCAGCCGCCATGGGCTCTTCGATGAGGAACACCTCGCGCGCTCCAGCGCTCTCGGCACTCTCTTTGACGGCGCGCTTCTCGACCTCGGTGATACCAAAGGGGACACAAATGATGATGCGAGGCTTGACAAGCGTGCGGCGGTTGTGGGCGCGCGCGATGAAGTAGCGGAGCATCGCCTCGGTGATTTCGAAGTCAGCGATGACACCGTCGCGGAGAGGTCGAATAGCGCGGATATTTCCAGGGGTTCGCCCGAGCATCTCCTTGGCCTCGCGTCCCACGGCGAGCACTTTGTTGCCTCCCCGAGAGTCGCGCTGAACGGCGACGACGGAGGGTTCGCACGAGACGATGCCCTTGCCCTTCACATAGATGAGGGTGTTGGCGGTTCCGAGGTCAATAGCGAGATCGTTTGAGAAAAGGCCATGCAGCCAATCGAAGATCAAGGCGGTCTGGTCTCCTTGAGCCTACGAGTGTGCCATAAGACACGCGGGGCTGCGGTGATTTGTTAGAGCGACGGAGTGAAAAGAGTTCACCCCTTGGAAATCTTCCCCTCTTTGTGCGGGAAGTGCTTTCTGCAGGTCGGGCAATACTTCTTAATCTCCAGCTTTTCGGACATGGTCCGCTTGTTCTTGGTAGTCGTGTAATTGGCTCGCCCACATTGGGCACAAGTCATTTTGATGAGGTCTCTCATGACGGACTCCGTAAGGGCGGGAGCGACCCTACGACGCTGGTCCGGATTGTCAAGCAGCCATTGAACGCAATGGTGACGTCAATGGGCAGCACCTCAAAAATACGGCGAATGAGCGTACGCCACGGTGTTCAGGTCGATGAGGATCAACCCCTGCGACGCGCCATCGACCACCGCAAGCTGCCCTAGCGACTCGATGAACCGCATGGACTGCGGACTGACCGAGTTGCTTGAGGAGGCCAGGTTGAAGTAGAGCGGCGTGAACTGGCCCCTTGTCTTGACCACCCACACCAACCCCCGCGTCGTGGTCGTGTGATCGAGCACCGGACCGCCCGGTGCGATCGGCGTCGGTGCGGCCCCCGACCAGATCACAAAGGAGAACATGGGATTGCGTAGTGCTAGCACACTGTCCCGTCCAGGTGGCTGCGGCGCCCCAGGTGGCCACGTAATCGTAGGATCGGTGGTGGGAAGCGCAGGACGGGGCACGTCCGCCGCGCGCGCATTCAGAAGCTGGTCATCGGCCAAACAAGATTGTACGCAGGCTCCACCAGCGCCTCGAACCACATGATGCAAATACTTGGTCGTCGAGCCCACCGCCAACCATCGCCCCCCCGTGCGCACGTTGAACGTCACCTGGCTATGAAAACAACAGTCCGCCAGCCTTAGCGCTGGGACATTGCTCGGGTCCTTGGTGACCGTCTGACGGCTCGTAGCGGTCGGATACCTTGGATCAGGAACCCCAAACCGCCCGAGCACCAGCCGGTCCTCGTACGCCTCTAGGATAGGAAAATCCCGTTGCAGGTTGTTGTCGCGATCGACTGCGTACCCATAGCTGCTCTGGCAAGCGTCGTGACGTGCCACGGGGCTGGTCAGCGACGGGTCCCAGCATTCGGGGCGATCATTGAGCCAGTAGGCGTCGCCGACCGGAAGAATGTCGTCGGCGATCTGTACGTAGTCGCCAGTCCATTGGTCCGCATTGGACGGTGCAGTGAGGTTCAGACGGGCATATTCGGCGCGCTCTGCGGCAACCCGCTCCTGACCAAGTCGAGTGTCTTCCACGCCCCGCCGGCAGAAGAACGCGTTGGTGTTGGTGAGTTGCAGCGTCTGATAGGCATCTGGGGTCGTGACGTCGACCGGAAGCCCCGCAAAGTCCGGAATGGCCCCCTCGTAAGTCACAGCCCAGTCTTCATCGACATGCACCAGGGGGTCTTCCCAGGAAAACCGAACCGCAGGGTAGACGTTGATGCCAGGAAGGGAGAACTGCGGTGCGTTTGGCTGCGGAGCGGTCGGTGCAATGGACGACACCCGCGCGGTTGGATTCGGTTCGCTGGGATTGGCCACATAGGTGGGATCCATCCATGAGGTGAACGTCGGCAGCAAAATGGGACTGTTACGCCCCTCGTCCCCCACCGTCGTGCGCGCCGTGTTCAGCAAAAAAAGCTGAGGAAGTCCCAACAAGTAGGGGACCCGAACGCCGGACGTGGTGTCGCGACGAAGCAAGTAGCTCGAACGCGCTCGATGGGGCGCACTAATGGGGACATACGACTCGAGTGTTGTGGGCGATCCAGCCAGGTTCGGGTCGTACGCCACAGGAACATGATAGGGGTGCAGGTCTGCCGGATTCGCCCCCCCGTCCGCAAGAACGGCAGCGGGTTGGGCAATGCCGAGGGAACTGAATTGCTGGCCCGCAGTCAGCGGGTCGGGACGACGACAGGGGGCATCCCAGTCGTCGACGTCGAGCGTGATCACCTGACCGTTGGACAAGGTCACGAAGCCAAAAATGCCACGGAGACGTAGTGGACCGAGGTCTAGCGATACCCCTGCATAGTTGGCGCGGTAGTACGCTCCAAGGGCGTCGTCGCTGGGTCCCGTCGCAGGAGGAGCGCCAGCGTTTGGGTTGGGATTGCACAAGAGGCCAGTCTTTGCCGTGAGAACGGGCGTGTTGCCAATGTTGGTCAGGTACCAATCGTGGCGAACAAAGGAGACCGCAGCCACGGGAGCATTGAACAGAATCCGGTCCGCAGGTTGAAACGGATTCAATACGGCGTTGGGACGTCGCAAGGGGACCCTCGGCGACAAGGACGGGTCCGAGATGTCAAACACCATCAAGCTCCCCTCGCGCTGATCGACGGCATACAGGAAGCGCTTGTAGTCGCGAGTGGGAGGACTAATGGCCAGGGTTCCAACAGCAACCCTTCGGAGCGGGTCCTGGACACTGGTCGCTAGCAGCGGAGCCAGTTCTCGTGGCGTTCCAGGGGTCGAAAGGTCGATCACGTGGATCATCGGGCGGGCATCGTCGGCCACGTAAAGTGTGGTGCCATCGCGCACGGAGGCGACAGGACGGGGCGCGTCAAGAGGCCCCAGGTCGCTCGCTGCACCGCCGCCGCTCGCCCCCGCATCGGCACCGCAGCTTGGCGCGCGAGCAGGAAGCGATCCGGTGAGGTCCACACCGCCGTCAACCCATGGAAGGCCGTTGTCCCAGGCAGGACCTGACTGCCAGTCGCTCGGGAAAGACTGGGAAAGCTCGAGAGCGCCAGTGACCAGACAGGGAGCAAGCGATCCAGGAGCAATGGACGGTCCCGGGCCAGCGTCCAACCCCGCCCCTCGGAGCAGACTTGTCGCGTCCAGGGTCACTACTTTGGCGCTGGCGCCTAGGCTGGGAAGCAGTACTGCCACAAGCTCGTATCCGTCGCCTCGCGGAACAAGCGACAAAGAAAGCGGGGACTGAGGAAGCCCGCAGGATGGCCATGACGTGATGGTTGGTGGCGGTGGGGTCAGATCGCCCGCGAGCCCTTGTGAGTCGCCCAAGAGACGTTTGCTTGGAATGGCATAAATGGCGAACTTGTTGGGCTCGGCCGCCGAGACGAACGCCATGGTGCCGTCAGGTGTTGTGACCACATCGCTGGGCCAACCTCCCACTGGGATAAAGTTGATCCCAGGGGTAGACCGATCGGTGTCCACCACCTTTCCTGCAGTCAGGTCGACCACTGCGATCTCGCCACGGGTGGTCTGGGTGACAAGCGCATAAAGATGATAGGGAAGCCAGGTTCCATCAACTCCAGTGGGGACCGGCGCGCACTGCGCTTGGGGAGCAGGGACCGGCGCGATGGGTTGCGTCCTCTCGTCAAACACCTTCATGCAGACCACGTCGACCTTCTGGGCGCGCTCGAAAGTGCGGACCACCAAAGGCGTTGGAGTCGACGAACAGTCTGCCGTGGCGAATGGAGCCGCTGCAAGGGCAGGAACCAGATAGAGGAGCGTGGTCCTACGAAGGTTCATCGACTCCCCTTGGGGGCGGTCGGAAGACCAAGGGTGTAGACCACGCGTTCGAAGGTCGACTTGTCGGGACGAGCGTTGTCGAGGTCTAGGCTCTGCACGAAGGACTTGGTGAAACTCGCCACGTAGCCAAAGCGGTAGCGCCGAAGACGGTCGGTCGAGGGGTTGAAGACAGGATCCACCGGCACACGGTCGTCCACAGGGACCACGGCCCGCACGGCCACGTCGTTGAGATCGTAGGGGTCAAAAGCCATGGCGAAGGGACCTTGTCCAACGCGCACGAGGTTTTCGATGCTGTCGGTGCTGGGGTCGTAGATGAAGATGATGGAGGAGTCGAAGCAGACGACGAACACGCGGAGGGCATAACGCCCGGTGCTGTCGACCACGGGGGCGAGGTAGACCCGAGAGGGACCAAAGGTCAGGGGGACACTTTTGGAGATGACAATGCGGTCGGCGTCGTAGACCGTGTCGGTGGTGGCGCCGACCTCGCCCACGAGGAGCGACGCCGGGGTGCGGTTTGCGATGAAAATGCGGGCTGGAAGGCGCGCGCAGGCGGCCTGGTCGGCAGTGACCATAGCGGGAGTTCGCGGCGGTGTGGACGTAGGATCGGCGGCAGCCACCTGCGCTTTGCAGGCGAGTCGTGGCGTGGAGTCGATGGCAACGCTGCGCGAGTCGCTTCCACCGGCGTTTGCGGTGATGGGAAAGGTGGTCTCACGTACGAGGAACGGACGTCGAAGCGAGGACGGGCCCAGGTAGCCTTCATCGGAGTAAAGGCGGAGAAGCTCGATTTGGGCGTTGACGCGGCTCACTTGGACAAACGCGGGCCGAGGAGGGCACAGGGCGAACGGGGTCGAGCCGCAATCTGGGAACGCCAGCGGGTCGTGGGGGACCGCCGTGATTCCCATACCGCCGCGAGCCATGCCATCGAGCACGTACTGGAGCGCCGGAGCGGTGGGAGACGCACCGGTCGCTAGGCCTGTTGAAAAGAGACTTGTCTTCGTGTCGGTCTGGTGGGTGATGACGAGAGCGGAGCCATCCTCGCTCTCGCTCAGGCCGAAGGGCTCACCAGGGAGGGTGAGTCCTCGCGTATTGCCAGGCTCGCTGGACCAAGCACCGGCGCGATGGGCGTCGTCGCAGCGGTTGTCGACACGGGTTCCGCAATCAAGGGTGAAGGGGGCTGGGGCGGCGGGATCGTCGTAGGCGACGTCGACCCAGGTTAGGGACGCGTCCCCGCGCACTGGGACATAAATTCTTGTTCCAGAGCGTGAGAGGAGGAGGTCGGTGGCGAAGGCGCCGACGGTCGCGGAGTCGCGTACGTAGACGGTGGAATCGACGGGAGGGGAGCAGGTTTCGCCGAGCGGTTGGCGTCCTCCGCCCACGCTGTAGACGGGAGGGTTTGCGGGGCACGCGTTGGCGTCGACGCCACGTCGGAGGAGAGGAAGAAGGCCGTTGGGATCGCTTGGGTCTTTGATGGCGATGAGGGTGTGGCGACGGATAAGGGACAGGTCGTAGCTCTGGAGGGTTCCACCGTTCCACTGGAGGTCGAAGTCGGAGTTGGCGGTGTAGAGGACGTTGCCAGCACGGGAGACGGCGAGGCCGACGGGAAAGTAGAAGCTGTTGCCGGGCGGGGCGGTGCCGTCGCCAGCGGAAAAACATCCGAAGAGGGAAGAGAAGCAAACAGGGGCGAGGAGGGCGAGACGGGATGCCATGGGCGAAAGGGAAGGCGGACACTAGCCGGTCTTGTGGGAAATCCCAAAGGGGGATCTCGCGTTGGGTTGGTGGGGCGGTCGTGAGGCTGGCCATGTCCGGCTGTCCAGAACAGGGCATTGGGTGTCCGGGACAGGGTCGATGTTGAAAAAACCGTTGTGTTTTGAGGGGGGGGCGGTGGCATTCGATGTGCTCCCTATCGGCCTGATTCGCGCGATCTCTCCTGCTAGCGGTTTGATCTCGCGATGTTTTGTGTCTCGGGCTGCCCATCGGGATAGGACGGGTGAGGGCAGGCCCGTCGGGCCGGGTTTTTGACGGTTCGGCGGGTTTGGGTTCGCGGCGGGAGCGAACGGAGGCGTGGCGTGAAGTAAGGACGCCGTCTCCGGGAGTGCAGTTTTGAGGACCGGTTCTG
>CAITRH010000415.1 GCA_903894755.1 uncultured delta proteobacterium | reverse complement strand
CGTCGAAGCCCGGCTCGACCGATTGCCACGCTTGGGCAAGTGGTTTGTCGGTATCTGCTCTCGAGCTGGCGCTGGGTAGCTCTGGTGTATTTATTTCCTGGGGAATACCTTACGTCGATGCAGGCGTCGGAGGCTTCTTATTGATCGCCTTCGCGGCCTTCTCGGCCTCCTTCACCTTCTGCTTGGCAACCTTCGCCTCGTCCTTCGCTGCCTTCACCACAGTGTTCGCAACGAGCTTCGCTGCCTTCCTGGCTTCCTTCGCGGCCTTCTTGGCCTTGAGCTCACTTTGACGTACCACCGCCGCGTTGAGGGCTTTCTCATGGACCTCGATCCGTCGCGTGACCTCGCTCATGCTCGTAACACTGTTGATGCCCCGCTGCGTCTCGTGCAGAAACACCCTGTCGGCAAAGTCGGCCGGCAGCATCAGCTCCGGCTTGTCGTGGGGCATCGCCGCAAGCTCCCCCCACACCTGCTGTCGAAGCGCGTTGAAACTATCCATCAGCAGCTTCTTTCCGCCGATCGTGTCGAACAGCCGGAGCGCCTCTTCTGCAGCCACAAGATCGGCTGCCGCAGTCTTGCCTGCAGCCACCGCAGCTTCGAATGCCGGTCCAAGGATCGCAATGGCCGGCACCGGCGAGGTCTTGATCGCGCCAAGAAAGGACTCGATGACGGTCAACTCCTCGGCCAGGACAGGTCGCTTCAACTCGACGAAGCTGAGCACGCCGAAGAAGTAGAGGTACAGCGCCGCGGTACGGTCGTTTTTCACCGCAGCGAGGACAGCGCCGTGCAGCGCGTCCACGAGATCGTCGAGCCGGTTATCGGCGCCGTGAACGCGGCCTACGGCTCGGGAGATCGCTTTGAGCAGCGCGTAACGTGCCGTGACGCAGTTCACCCATGCAGCGTCGATGCTTTCAAACTGGCTGACGTAACACGCCGCAAGCGGGTGGGACTCGCACTGCCCGGCGCTAAACCAGATCTCTTCGCCGGCGCTGTTCAAGTCTATCGTGATGAGGAGAATCGGAGCGGTCATATCCAGAAACTATCAAACGGCCGCGACCCCGGGCAAGTCTTTTTCTGGGCGCCCTTGACGCTGAGACCGCGGAAGTCGCTCTGTCCGCGGATTTTTCTGACGGTGGATGCCTTTTCCCATGCGCCGCTAACATTTGGCTTACGGAAAATTTGTCGCGCTCGCTTGCGAGAGAAATTTCGTTGCGGAAAACTCGCGAGGACCTCGGCGTTTGCGAAATCCTGTGACGGTGAGCCCGGCGACCCGATCGGGCCGACAGATCCCGTGACGGTTGACGCGGCTGGCTCACGCGCGCGAGAAATTTTGTGACGGCAGCCACCCGGTGACGCCACCCATTTGCCACTTCCTTCACGTCGGTGACCGGCGATCGCGGTGCAAACTGAAATTCCTCCACGCGGAAGCCTCGGGTCTCAGGCGCCTTGTGCATTCCGCGATGGCTTTTGTCGCGGCGTCGACGTGACCGGCATCTTCCGTCAGCCCAGATGACATTTCATGACGCCCCGGGGGAGGTTCCGTCACGACTTTTGTCGCGGCAAGTCGATCTGCCGGTGTCGCCGTGACGGAAACTCGCGACGAGTCGAGGCACCGACGAGGTTGTGAGGCCCATATCCTCAAGTAAGCGTGCGGTGAGTTTGATTGTGTAGCCCAAACTGTCGAGTGACCGCGGTCCCCGAGTTTTCCGTAGCACTTTTGCTGGATCGAACGGCTTGTCGGCACCAACCGCCCACCGATTTCGTGGAGCTCCTGGCAGTTGCTGACGGCCCGTCACACGCTGCGCGGGTCGAGGTCGCAGATCCGATGGCCTCAACGCGCGGCGCACAACGGAATCCTTTCGAGAGCGTGCGACCTTTTCAGCCGCCGACTTAATTGGCGCCACGGAGAGTCATGTCGTACGCGCACACCTGAAATTGCACGTCGTTGGCGAACAATTCGAGCGCATTCTAATGCGAGCAACGCCTTTTGCACGCCACTGCCAGCTGAGCACATGGGCCACAGTGGTGTGGACGCACTTCTTTGGTACATCGACAGGCTGCCTCTTGGATGCTAAGGAGTCCGACGGCGTCTTTGCCGGTATTGGCTCCTTGCGATGTTCCTTTTGCTTCTTCGCCAATACGTCGTCAATCGACACATTGACAGTCACCTTGGCATTCTCATAGCCGACAGGGTTCGCTCTCATGGCCTCAAGGGTTTTGGATCAGGTGCGAGCTCACGGAGTACGGCATCAACCTGGGGTGAGTCGATAACCCGCGACGTGCAGGCCGTAGCATGCTGGATAGGCTGCAAGGTCTCTGCGTCTATGCCAGCCTCCTGCAGGACGCTTCTGGCCTCCTTGTCCAGCGCTTTGGCCACGGCGAGGCCCTCAGTTTCAACTGCATCTTGCAGCGTGCGCAGTGGTGTCGCATTCGGCTGATGGCGAATGCGATTGAGACAATTCCCACACGTCGTGAAAGGTGCGATGTGACTATGGCCTCTTTTTCCCATCGACATCGAACCCGTCGGGTGGCACGCTGCGCGCCGTGCATGGTCGCTTGGACTTAACAGGTACGGTCGGTGTCATTGTGGTTGCCACGGTTGCAGCCTGTACCAGTCCGTACATCGAGCCTGCATCGCTCGATGTCCGCGTGCTCTTGCCGCTCGGAGGCCTGGGCGATCGCGCTTATGCCGACACGGTGTACGAAGGGGTCCTTCGTGCGAGGCTTGACATTCCCTTTTCAAAGACGGAGGCGAGCCCTGCTTCCGTGGAGGAAGCTCAGGTTGTCTACCAGCAGTGGATGTCCGAGCCGGAGCCCAGGTTGAGCACGCAGTTTCTTTTGGTCGTAGGCCCGACCTATACCGACATGGTCCGCGACGGTGACTGTCCTCAGGGCGACCGCTTCGTGGTGCATCTCGACAGCCTGCTCCCGGTGTGTCCGCGGCGTATGGCAGTGACCTATCACCCTTACGGGCCTGCGTTCCTTGGAGGCGTAGCTGCAATGGCGGTCTCACCCCGCAAGACCGCAGCAATCGTTGGCGGGATGCCCTTGCCTGCAGTTGAAGAGTTCGTGCGAGGCTTCTCGGATGGGGTCCTTTTTGCGGGGGGCAAAGTCCTTGCTGTCGAGTACCTTTCCTCCACCCCCGCAGGGTTTGCCATGCCGGAACTGGCCGACGTGCTGGCCGAGAAGCTGTTCGAGACCGCGGACGTGATATTCCCTCCTGCGGGTGGGTCCGCCATGGGGGTTTTCGACGCAGCGAAGCGGGCCGCGAACCGCTACGTGCTTGGCCACGACATCGATCAAACATGGATGGGGCGCGGCATTGTCATTGGCTCGGTGGTCAAGCGGCTCGGACAGACGGTACACATGGCGTTAGAACAGGTTGTGACAGGAGCGTTCCAAGAGGGGAACCTCGCGCTGGGGATGGCGGAAAATGGCGTTGGTTTCGAGGCCAATCCGCTGTTCGAGGAGCGCACTGTAGCTCGGGTGAAGCAGGCGATGCAAGCCGCCGAGGCCGCTGCCAAGCACGATCGGGAGCAGTACCCATGGTAGCGCGGTCCCTTCGTGCGCTTGCTGCGCTCCTGGTTCCAGTGCTTGTGACTACCTGTTCAAGCTCGAACGACGATGCAGGGGTTTTGCGTGTAGGGATCCTTTTGCCGCTGTCGGGCCCACAAGACCTCAAGGCGCGGCAGACACTGGAGTGGGTTCGAGAGAACGTCGAGGTCACCGGTGGAGTGGCAGGACACAGGCTCGAGTTGGTGTACGCTGACACGGCGCAAGAACCGGTTGCAGTAGCGGCAAAGCGCTTTGCCGAGGACCCCTCCATTGTAGCAGTGGTGGGTCCGGAGACGTCCACGGGACTCTTCGAGATCGGGGGGCTAGGTAATCCAAGAACATCTCCCTCGGTACGGAACCACGGGAAGCGCTTTCCTGGGGCATTTACCTTGGTACGGGGTCG
The DNA here is from genome assembly GCA_903894755.1 of uncultured delta proteobacterium. Lineage (GTDB taxonomy): Bacteria > Myxococcota_A > Polyangia > Polyangiales > Polyangiaceae > CAITRH01. The sequence continues at coordinate 6,773 of CAITRH010000415.1, read as the reverse complement.
CAGAAAGCGCTTCGCAAGGACAGACGGCCGGCGAGGCCAAGAGCCAACGGATCGAAAGGGGGAAGATGCGTGGCTGCGCAAAGAAGAAACGATAGCGGCATGACGCATAGTGAGCGCATTGAGTCCTCCATAGCAAGAGCCTGGACCGAGCCTCACCTCGCAGGCCGTGAACCCCCTCCTATGGAAGGCCGGATTTCACGGTGGGCTGTCATGATTTCGACGCCGCCATCGTAACAAAGCTTCCATAGGGACGCTGCAAGCCATCCTCGGCCTCAATAATTTGATATTCGATCGATCGAGCAGGGAAGTGATGCTTGGGCAAGATGCGGATGAAATCGTCTTCATCGACCGGCAAGCACGGGAAGACCACGTCCCCCACAGGATAGCTAGGCATGCGACGGGTGAATTGGAGGATAAGACGGCCGCCAGGACGAAGTAGTGCAAAGACGTTCCCCAAGCGTGCCTCGAAATCCTCTTGTGGCGGGATATGTTCCAAGCAGAAGTTGGACATCAGGATGTCGTAGGAGCCTTCGGCGACACCCGAGATGGGGGGGGTGGAGGTCAGGTCGCAGTGTAGAAATCGCTGAAGCTTTTGCCGGACCTGTTGCTCGCGTTGTTCGATGGCCGCTAGGTCCACCGCCGACGTAGCTTCCAATGCGAGGACTGCTCTCGTGTATTCCCGCCAGTCAAAAATCCCTGGCTTGGCGTCCAACCAGTCCTGGATCGCCTGCAAGTTGCCGTTGTAGTAGTCGGCCACGTGAATGGTGTCGACCTTGGGCGCGGCCGCTATGAATTGATAGATAGTGGGCCCGCACCCGAAGTCCAGCATACGTGCGTGAGGCGGACAGCGTTGAAACTCACGGGTCAAGAAACGCAGGATCGCTCGATTCTCCGATCCGAGGTATGCGTAATATTGCTGGATGTAAACGTCAGGGCGGAACTTCTCGTGCGTGTTCGGCTCCTGGTTGCGGATCATACGGTCCCGTGTCCTTTGTAGAGAGTGAGCCAATGGGCGTCAGTAGGCGCTCGCCATTGTCGGTGGGGGGGGCGGGATGTCAAGCCATTAAGTCCCGTGGTGTTCTCGCAAGGAGGATGCATTTCGCACTGGCCTGGCGCGTCCGCCGGCCTTACGTGCGTCGGCGCTTGCGTCATCCATCGGTGCTCCTATGCTCCCTCCGCGCCGACGAATGCGATGCCGGATGACCCTAGCGACGCACACTCGAGGTTTGGTCTTTTGGCACTTGGCTTCTGATGCACTATCGGTAGCGTGGACGAGACAATTGTTTGGAGGTAACAGATGAACCCATTGAGTTCGGACAAAAATTGCCATGTTGGCTCCCCTCGCCGTTCCAGCGGCAGGAGATGGGGAAGCCTTGCGACGCTCATGTGCTGGAGCGCTGTTGTCATCTTCGCCCTTTGCGTCACCTGGAGTTCTGCCCACGCAGCTCCGCCGACAGCAGGCCCCGCGTCGGCAAGTGCAACGCCCGTGTCCTCGGCACCGACGCTCCAGCCTGTCGACGGTGCGCAGCCCCCCTCGCAAGTCCTGGTTGGGGCGTATCTCTACTTTGTTCGAGGCCTAGACACCCGTGCAAACACATTTGTCGCTGACTTCTACGTCTGGTTCTTGTGGAGCGGGGACAGGGATCCAACCAAGAGCTTCGAGTTCATGAATGCGTTGGGGGCGCCAACCAAGGTAGCCGTCTTCACGGACCCAGCGGGAGTCGATACGCCTGAAGTCCTTCCCGATGGACGCAAGTACCAGCAGTACCACGTGCAAGGCACCTTCGGCAGCGCAATGGACTTCTCAACGTACCCACTTGATCGCCATGTTCTCTCCATCGAGCTCGAGGACACGAAAACGACGATACGCGACCTCCTGTATGCAGTCGACGAGCCCAGTACCACGGTCCACAGCGCACTGAGCATTCCAGGGTGGGTGCGGCGCGGCTTCTCAGGACGCGCATCCCATGTAGAGTACGCCACCACCTTCGGCGACCCCAGGGAGCAAGGCTCCGTGAAGTACGCCCACTTGTCCTTTGGGCTCCAAATCGAGCGCCCGAGGCCGTGGGCGCTCATCGAGGGGCTTGCTCCCGTCATCGTCACGATGCTCGTTGGACTTGGGGCGCTTTTCCTGCACTCCGGGGAGTTCGGCACACGGCTAGCCATGTACGCCACAGGGGTCATGACGGTGGTCTTCATCAACATGGATCTCGCTACCAAGGTGCCTGAGGGGAGCGGGACCTTGCTCCGTCAAATTACCGCGACCTGCTTCGTGCTCCTGGTGCTCGTCGCCTTCGCAGGGATTCGGTCGCTCCACCTGATACAAAAGGGGGAGGCCGACGCGGCCCGGCGCTTCGATCGCATCTGTTTTGCTGCGACCACGGCGGGTTTGGAGCTGGCCTGCGGGTTCATACTATGGGGCAAATACTGACGGCTCTCAATGGGGGGCAGAAGGGGCTGCAGGAGGGGCCGGGGCTGCGGCGGGAGGGGCCTTCCGAAGCCCCACGAGATCGAGCGCGTTGAAAATCACCGTAAAAAACGTGAAGGCGCCGTCGTACAGGGGGCGTTCATCGTCACGTCGGTTGTTCTGCAGAAATGCCCCTAAGGTGATGATGCCCCCTGGAACGACCTGGAGGTTCAGCGCAAAATAGGTCGCCCCCACCTCGCTGTAGCCTGCCACGTGGTCCACTCCCACGCTGATGGGACCGAAGTCAGGAGACTGGTAGCCAAGGAGCAATCCGTACTTCTCGTCGCGAAATGGCCAACTCCCTCGATAGACCTTTGGGTCATCGGTAAAGTTGTATTCCATGCCCGCAGTGATCGCGCCAAAGTTGTGCTCCCCGAAGCGAAGGGTCTTGGTCAGCGTGACGTAACCCATGCTGAGACTCAGCGACGGCTGAAAGGACGCCCATTCGGCAAAACCCACCGCCACATGCGGGGTGAAGGTCGTCTCCGTGACCAACTGTAGCTTCCCATTGAACACAGTCTTCCCTTTGCCTCCATTGGCAAAGATGGCGTCCACCCCCAGTTCGAGCCCACCGAACGACACCCCGCTCTTGCCATAAGGCACCTTGGGAAGAACCCCTAGGTTGAAACCGGTCCAGGAGGCCCCCGTTTGTCCCGACAGCTCGGGACTGAGCATCACACTTGTGTACGCATACGCAATGGTCTCCCCAAGGCCCTTGGCCTCCCCTGTTGGCGCGAAGATCACCGCGGTCGGATACGCCCTCGCGACCGAAGAAACAGTCCCTGCAGCCACCAGCGCGACCCCAAAACCGAACTTGCTCGTCTTACTTGGGAACATTCGCTAACTCCTTGTCACACGTCGGGTCAGGCCACCGCGCCGTCATCCATTTGATACAAACTCTCAAGTATCCCTTTTTTCGCGTGCTCGCGACGCAGATAAGCGATGTGAGGTGCCGACCGTCCACGCCAATCCTTCTCCTCAAGCCACCGGGCCCCCTGAATGACTCCGAGGCAGTGCGCTGAGCCACAGTGGCAGTGGAATGGAGACGCCATCTCCCACTCCGTAGAGGGGTAAAAAAACGTCATCTCCTCCCCCTCCCGCAAATCGCGCAGGGCGCGCAGGCTCATGGTGACCACATCGATCTCACAGTTTGGAACACACGCGTGGTTCATCGCCTCGAGCAGGGGCCCGATGCGAGCGTGCAAGTCACTGCGAATCTGCACAGTGAGACGGTCCGGCCTCGAGTGCACAGATTCCACCGGAATGGCGCAAATGTCTTGACCCGCTCGGTGCGCTTTGCGGGTCACAAGTGCCTTTTGTCCGTACCTTTCGACGATCTCAAACATGGGGTCCCTTTTTTGGAATGACAGAACACTTCAAACTAACGGTTCCACGACAACTTCTTTGGCCCAGCCTCGCATGCAGTGGTCGCTCGCCATGCTAGCCCCGTACGCTCCCGCCGGAAAGAATGCCACCAAGTCGCCTTCCGCAAGCTCGGGAAGCACACGGTCGAACGCAAACATGTCCACAGACTCATTGAGGTTGCCTGCCACCGTGTAACACACCTGCGCGGGGGCAAGAGGGCGGTCGACTGCAATAATCTCGAGGGGAATCCCGTAGTGCGCTGGATACACATTGACGTTATGCCCCGCGTCCACCCCTACCCAGGTCCGGTCCCCCTTGATCTCCACTGTGTTCACCTCGGTGACGAGCACCCCCGCGTGCGCAACAACCTGCGTGCCAAGCTCGCACGCCAATGTCTTGCCAAGCGGCCCCAAATGCTTCCACAGCGCCTTTGCCCAGTCGTCAAGAGCCAACGGCGTGTCGGACTCCTGCTGACGCGCTCCAAGACCTCCGCCCACATTGAGCACCTCGAGAGAGCGAACCTGCGCAGCCACCGCAGCAAGCTCGGCCAGCGCCTGTTCAAACAGCGGCAGCGCATCTTGCGGTATCCCCCAGCCGCAGTGAATATGAAGCGTGTCGACCACAAGGTCTAGATCCATGGCCACTTGAAGCGCCCGCTGTACATCGTCCCGGTAAAACCCAAACTTCGAGTTGCCATAGGCGACCTTCGCTCGACCCCCATAGCCAATCTCCACGCCCGGGTTGAGGCGCAATCCAACATGGGAGCCTGGCGCGACCCGAGCGGCATAACGCTGAAGCGCCGAAAATGAGTCGAGGTTCATGTGCACCCCTTCGGCCACCAGAAGGTCAAGATCGCGGTTCGACAGCATGCCCGCAGTGACCGAAATGGAAGACCTAGGGAATCCATGGCTTAGGGCGTGGACCACCTCCCGCGGCGAACAGGCATCGATGCCGACCCACCCCTGGGCCCGAAGGGTTTGCAAGACCCCCGACGAGCGGTTCGCCTTTAGCGCGTAGTAGATGCGAAAAGGACACCCGGTGGACCGCAGTGCCTGTTCGATTTGCTCGACCTGGCGTCGTACGGTGGGGGCCGAATAGACGTAGAGCGGCGTGCCGTGCTCGCGCGCGAGATCCCGAATCGAATGCCCATCGAGGGTGAGACGGTCGGATTCGATGCGAAAGGAGCTGGTTTCCCACCATGGCTGGTCCAAGCGTTTTGTCCGTTTTGCCCTGGGGCTGCTAGCGTCGTCGGGCTTACTTATTAGGGAGCCCAGGTGGCCTCGTCAACAAGCGACATCACCCGCGGTTATCAACGTGGTCTCCTCCTACGCACCGATCTAAAGCCTCTCAAGACAATAATGAATGGGACACGGCGGGCGCAGGTGGCCCAGCGTAGCGACATTCAGGGGAATCGACCGTTGCAGCATGGCGGGAGCTTAGTCGTCGTTTCGTACCGCGTCATGAATTGTTGCCATGTCCGTATCAGCACCAAAGCTTCTCAGCCTCGGCCTGAACCACAAGGGCATCCCATCGCGAGACCAGCATCGGGGTGTTTTCGACTAAGTATCGGCGAACTTCCTCTAGCGCGCTGTTGAGGAAATCTCCAGCCACATCGATGGGAACACGGGAGGAGCCGTCGGGGCATTGGCGAAACAGCTCGCCTTTCGGCGTTGGCTCGCGCCTGCGCCTCCACTTCGAGCTCGCTGGGAAGCACGTTCCCTTGTGCATCGAGCAGCCGCAGGGCGACGGGCGCCCGCTGAAACGGCCTCACCACCCACACAAATCCCATTCGACTCCTGTTCCGTCGCGCCCTCGCGCAATTGGGCCGAACTGTACAGCAACCCGCGCGCGACCACCACAATCGCTTCAATGTTTCCTACGTTGGAGTCGCAAAAAACAGTGGACTCGGGCTCCAAGCGCTTCCCAAGGACATCACCCGCGGTACGGACTCGTAGGAAGCGCTTTCCAAGGACATCACCCGCGGTACGGGCTCGCAGGAAGCGCTTTCCAAGGACATCACCCGCGGTACGGGCTCCCGGGAAGCGCTTCCCAAGGACATCACCCTTGGTACGGACTCGCAGGAAGCGCTTTCTAAGGCCATCACCCTTGGTACGGACTCGCAGAAAGCGCTTCCCAGGGCCATCACCCTTGGTACGGACTCGCAGAAAGCGCTTCCCAGGGCCATCACCCTCGGTACGGGGGCGTAGGAAGCGCTTCCCAGGGACATCACCCTCGGTAGCGACTCGGCTGGAGCCTGCCATGAGAGCGCGCACGCAGATCGGCAAACGCTATCCGCTTGGTTTCATCCATCTCCACTCAACTTCGTGAGTCCCACGTTTGCGCGTGAGAAGCTCACTGCATCGTCTCGCAGGGCGCCCAGGCTCGCGTGTCAAGTTATAAATCCATCGTTCCCGCCGTCGGTTCCTCCGATGGGCTCGCAACCACATGAAACAATATAGAAGAGCTGCGTCCTATCGAGGGCGGCCTGATATCCTGCAGCAAACGCGTAGGCGAGACGGTCCGAGCGGGCGCCGGCCGCAACGGCGCGGTCGAAGGGTTTGGAGCGACGTTACCAAGGGGGTTCTTGGCACCAGCAGGTCCTCGAGCAACGGAGTCATCGGGGGCGGAGCATAGCCGAGCCAGGGTCGGCCCCCCGTGACGATATTTTGCGGCATTGTGGTGGCCGCCGCGCTCCCGCGCTCCCCGACGCTCCGTGCCTTGGCATAGCTACGTTTGAAGGCTTGAACCTATTTTCCGCCGCAGAACTTGTTGATACCGTCGACGATAGGGGATTCCTTGTTGACGGCGCTGTCGATGCCCGGGGCTAGGTAATCCAATGGCGATCCGCCGTGAACGGAATGTTGCGGTGTCGACACAATGGGCCCAGCCTGCGAAAGATCGGGCAGACGTGTTGCTTTTCCGAGGGGCGCGGGCAAGGCAT
>CAITRH010000414.1 GCA_903894755.1 uncultured delta proteobacterium | reverse complement strand
GTGCCGAGTTGCGCGCGCCGTCCGGCATTTGGAAAGCGCGCGCCTGGAGAAGACGGAATATTGCGCCTGGAGGAGTGTGTGCGTGCTGCACCTACTGGCCACATCTCATTGCGCAAACCGTGGGTGGGTCACCGAAATAGGCCCCAAGAAGGGGGCCGCCCACGGGGGCTCAACTGGAGCCGCTCATCCTGCACCGTCCGTTGTTGGGCACGGGACGCCGCTGTTTTGTGTTTCGCCCTTCAGGACTGCCAGGGTGTGAGTGGGGAGTTTCAGGGCAGACCCCATGAGCGCGGGCGCTCACCACTATTGATGAAACTCGCTCGACATGGCACGTTCGCGACGTGTTGCTCGTCGGTGCAGAGCTCGTAGCGCCCTCTGGTGATTTGATCCTGAAAGGCAGACTGAGCCAGGTCGTATGCGGAACCACAAGTTGTCGTCCCCGTTCGTGGTGGTGAACACGTAAGGCAGGGTTTTGCCTCTCGACGAGGCCATGGTCACATGCCCCCCTGTCTTCGGCTGGGGGGGGTGGGGTGGAGCGGCCGCGCTCCCCCCACATGTGACAAGGCCGCGCGCAGCGACGACACGGTCTATTCCACCACGGACACGTCGACCTCGCCGTACCCCATGGAGGTCTTCTGCCCCACGCCGATCCGCGCCAGCACCCCGAGAAGCGGCACCACCGCAGGCAGGGACGGTCCCCGCACCACGATTTCTCCCAAAAGCCCTTCGATGGGGTGGTACCGCGCCTGTACGAAGCTGAAACGCCGGTCCGTATGCCCTTGCAGCTCGCCGGACACGCGCTCCACTTCCGTCAGATCCGGCATGGCGACGCGCGGACGTTCCAACCCCTCGTTTTCCACCAGGTCTCCTAGCCGTTCCACTCCCCGACGCACCACCCGTCCCAGCTCCGGCACGCCCGGACACCAAGGTCGATCGTCGTGGCCCACCACCAGCGGAGTCCGCGCCACGAGACGCACCTGTGTCTTGTCGTCGACGTTCAACCGGAGCGCCTCCGGTTCGGCGCTTTCGAGCTCCGGAAGGCCCGTACCAAGCACTTCCATGACCGCTCGCAAGAACGACGTGCCGAGCAGCAAAGCCAGCTCGGACCGGAGCCGTCCGCAGGTCACCATGGATGCCTGGTAAGGTCCCGGTCCGACCTCCCGTCCAGCGAGCCCAGGTTGCAGCCAAAATGGATGCAACCCGTGCGAGCCGCGATGGAAGCTCACCGCGTCCTTTGGCGTTTCGAAGACCTCCTGGAAGGCTTCGTGTCCAGCCAGGTCGCGAAACATCGGCCCCATGGCGCGCCGAAGGGCGTCCCCGGGCGGTTGGGGAAGCAAGAGCTCCGTGGGCAAGGTGACCCGCGCAGAAAACACATGCAGTCGCAGCTTGGCCAAGAACGAGCCCGCCTCGGCGACGTCGCACTCCATCATTCCTCTCTTTTGGTGATGAGCTCTCGGAGCTCCCACACGCCTTTGGGTTCCTGTTTGAGGACTAAGGTAGTCCCCAGGAAATAAATACACCAGAGCTACCCAGCGCCAGCTCGAGAGCAGATACCGACAAACCACTTGCCCAAGCGTGGCAATCGGTCGAGCCGGGCTTCGACG
>CAITRH010000413.1 GCA_903894755.1 uncultured delta proteobacterium | reverse complement strand
AGGGGGGAGGAGAGCCTCGTGCACCACTGTTCCGAGCCCCCTCTCTCGAAGACGATCTTCCTTGCCCGCATGGGCAAGGAGGATGTCGAGGGAGAGGGGGTTGGGGGTGAGGTCTACGACATTGGGGCGCGGAAGCGGTAGATCGGACCTGCGGTTTTCAAGATGGTTTTGGTTTAGCCGCGGTCGCAAACGTGCGGCAAAAACTTGCCCCCGCAAACGTCGCCCCTTATCCTGCCCGCCATGGGCGAGATTGGGCTGTCCTCCACAAACGAACTCCCTTTGCCGCAACTCTTTGGCCGGCTCCTGCTGCTGCGACTCATCGCTCGCGGCGGCATGGGCGACGTGTTCCTTGCGGCCACCACAGGTATCGAAGGGGCTGAACGTCCCTGCGTGGTCAAGACTATCCGCCGTGACCATATCCATGACGGCTCTTTTGTCGCTCGCTTCCTCGATGAGGCGCGGGTCCAGACGCAGCTCTGTCACCCTGGAGTCGCCCAAATCATCGAGGCCTCCACCGACGAGCAAGGCGAACCCTACACCGTCGCCGAGTTCATCGAGGGACGCTCCCTTGCGGAAGTCCGCCAGCGCGCTAGCCAGCTTGGCGTGCGTCTGCATTGGGCCGAAGCGGCCGCTGTAACGCTCGAAATAGCCCAGGCTCTCGCCCATGTGCACGAACGATCGGGATCCGATGGGCTCCCCCTCGGTATCGTCCATCGCGATCTGTCCCCGCAAAACGTGATGGTCGGCTACGGCGGCGAAGTAAAGCTCATCGACTTCGGCACAGCCCGGGGACACAACCGACGATGCCATACCGTCGCGGGAGTCGTGTTTGCCAAACCTGGCTACGTCGCCCCTGAGGTCGCAAGGCAGCAGGTTGGAGATGGACGGATCGATCTGTACGCCCTCGGGATCCTTCTTTGGGAGATGTGCAAAGGGGCCCGCTTCTTCTCAGGCAACCCGCAGAAGCACCTGGAAGACGCGGCGGAGGGACGGATCCTCGTGCCTTCGATCGCCAAGGAAGTCGATGCTCCTGAGGCTCTCGACAGCATCGTGCAGATGCTTTGCAGCAACGATCCCGACGACCGCTATCTGAGCGCAGCGCGCGTGGTCCCCGACCTGGCGAAGCTTCTTGCGCAGGCGCCTCCTGCAAGAAACGGCGAGCGCGGAGTACGTCCCCGCATCACTGCGCTCATGCACGTCTTGTTTCCGCAAGAACCCGCCCGCTGCCGCGCCGACTTCGCTCGACTCCTAAAAGAGGCCGCTCCTCTTCGGCAGTCCATCCGCAGCGCCTTCGATCTTCGCACCCCCGCAGCAGGCAAGGTCTCGCAAGAACTTGCCACGCAAATGACTGACCCTTCCATGCTCGCCGGCACTCCCTACCGCTTAGGACCGCGCCTTGGAGAGGGCTCGAGCGGAGTTGTCTACGAAGCCGAGCACGTGGAGCTTGGACGTCGTGTTGCCCTCAAGCTTCTTTCTCCCGAGCACGCGTCGGCCACGGACGCTGTAGACCGGTTCCGTCGCGAGGCTCGGGCCGTGGCCAAGCTGTCGCATCCAAACCTCGTGGGGCTCTACGACTTTGGCAAGGCGCTCGATGGACGAGTGTTTCTTGCCATGGAGCTCTTGTCGGGAGAGACCCTCGAACGGCATCTTGCCCGCGATGGCGCCTTTCCCTGGCGCGATGCGGTGCAACTTGCCATCGAGGTGTGCAGAGCCCTCGAAGCTGCCCACGGAGCGGCACTGGTGCATCGCGACATCAAGCCCGCCAATTTGTTCCTGACCAACACGGGTGATCTGAAGCTGCTTGACTTTGGAGTCGCCATGGCCCTTGCAGACACGGCGCTCAACGAGCAGCGTCAGAAGGGCTTCGCTATCTTCGGGACCCCCGAGTACATGGCCCCAGAGCAAATTTCAGGGGAGCGTGTGGACGGTCGCTGCGATCTCTATGCCCTTGCGTGTGTGCTTTACGAGCTGGTGACAGGGACTCCAGTCTTTGAAGGCGACTCTTCAGTGGTGGTGATGGGCAAGCAGCTGCGTGACAAGCCCGAACCGCCACGCCAACGGGAGCCAGGGCTCCCCGTGGGGCTCGAAGCGGTGATCATGCGGGGCCTGTCGAAAAAGCCAGACAACCGGTACGCGTCCGCGTCGCTCTTTCGCGAGGCGCTCGAAGCGGTACTGGCGGCTCCAGTCCTTCGCAGGGAAAGGGCACGTAGGCGGGCTTTAGGGGTGCTCGCAGCAGCCGTGTCGCTGGCGATCGCAGGAGGCTATGCTCGTTCCCTGCGGGCGGAGGCGGTGGAAGGGACCCCTATTGCGCTCACCACTGTTTTGGCTGCACCAAGTGTCGTTGCGTCGCCATCCGCGGCCGTGGAGCACAGCCCCGTGGGGGAGCCCGTGGCGGACCGGCGTCGCAACCTGGTGGAGGCCCGGGCGGCTGCCAAGACTCGCATGGGGGACCCGTCCGCGTTGAAGAAGTGGGCGATGGCAGCCCACCAGGCGGGCGAGTGGCGCGAGGCGCGTCGTGCGGTGCATGCGTGGGCGCTTCGTGACGGGACTGCAGAACCGCGGCTCTTGCTTGCGTCGGTGCTCGAAGGCAGTGGCAAGAGCGCCGAGGGACGAGCGGTGCTGCTAGAGTGGCTCGAGGTGCATCCGGATTCGGCGGCAGTGCGCCAGCGCCTCGCGTCGTGGAGCGAGGGGGGACGAGGACAGATCGCGCGTCGGTAGTGTTCAGGAAGACCGCGAGCGTTGGGGACTCCCCATCAAATAGT
>CAITRH010000412.1 GCA_903894755.1 uncultured delta proteobacterium | reverse complement strand
GGGTAACCCTGGGTCGCGGGTGTCGCCGTTCGGACCGTGGGTCGGACCTGCGGTTTTCAAGATGGGCTTAGTTTAACATGCGCTCGAATAGACCGGATGGAAATGCCGGTCAAGCACTTGGTTAACGCCTATGGGGGTGGGGGGGTGAGGTCTGCGCGAGAGACCCCGTGACTTTACTCCGCCGGTGCCCCATCGGGAATCACACGCTCGCGCGCCTTCTGTCCCAGCCCCCTTGCAAGCCATCCCTTGAAGTCCTCAATCCCTAGATAGAACGCAGGCACCACCACCAACGACAACAATGTCGAGCTCACCACACCGCCAATCACCGCGATCGCCATCGGTGCCCGAAACTCACTCCCCTCGCCCGTTCCAATGGCGGTCGGAAGCATCCCCAAGATCATCGCAGCGCTGGTCATCAGGATTGGACGTAGCCTCTCTGGACCTGCCTCTAGAATCGCTTGCCGCGGCGTCTCTCCTTGATCCCGCACCCTCACGATCGCTCGATCGAGCAGCAGGATCGCATTCTTGGTGACAAGTCCCATGAGCAGAATGATCCCGATCATCGCCCCCATGGCAAGAGTCGCCTGCGCCAAGAAGAGCGCTAGGATCGCTCCAACCAGTGCGAGAGGAAGGGTCAACATGATGGTGAGCGGATGGATAAAGCTCTCGAACTGGGACGCGAGCACGATGTAAATGAACACCACCCCTAGGGCAAGTGCAAGCAACATGGCCTCGTTCGACTCGTTCATCTGCCGGATCTGCCCGTCGAAGTAGTACCGGCTCCCAGGCGGCATCTCGATCTTTGCAAAGGCCGCTTTCATGTCAGTCACAAGCTCCCCAAGAGGCCGGCCATTGGGAACTGCCCAAATCGTGATCTGGCGCTCCCGTCCCTCCCGCTCAATCACACTGGGGCCTTCCCCTCGCTCCACCTTGGCGATGTCGCCCAAGGCCAATTGTCCTACGGGGGTCCAGATCGACATGCGCAGCACATCGCCCACATCCGAGCGATCGTCCTGCCCTAAACGTACCCGGATAGGAACCTCGTCTTTGCCCTGTCGCAGCTTGCTCGCTTCTTCCCCGTTCATCGCCGCTCGCAGCGATAACGCTAGCTGGGCTACAGAAAGATGCGCCGTGGCAGCGCGCTCTCGATCGAGTTTTACCCGCACCTCGGGTTGTCCCGGGCTGAACTTCACCTGGACTCCACTGATTCCAGGTATCGCAGTCATCGCTGCCTCGAACTTCCTTGTGAGGGGTTCAAGCTCGCCATAGGTGGACGCCCGCACCAGCACCATGATAGGTGCCTCTGTTGCAGCTCCCTCGATAAATGGCGGGTCATTGACCGCTACCTTGGTGCCTGGGATCGTTGCCCCCGCTTTGGTCGCTGCAGCCTTCAACTCCTCCAGCGTCGCCTCGCGCATCGACTTGGTCGTCGCCACCACGCGCCACTTGACCTTGTTGGTCATGCCGTCCTGCCCCAGTATCGCAAGCACGGTGATGATCCCCTTGGTCTCGAGCAGCTTGCGCTCGGCTCCCAGCGACAGTCGCTCCGTCTCCGCCAACGACGTCCCCGGCGGGAGCTCGAGCTCCACTACGAATTGCCCCCGGTCTTCCGTAGACATGAACTCAACCCCCATCAGTCCCGCCATCTGCGCCATCCCAACCAACGAGGCAAGAGCCAGCACTCCTACAATCCACCTGTGGTTGACAGCCCAGGTCAGCACGCTTCGGTACAACGCATCGATACCCGCAAACACCCACTGAAAGGGACGCTTGACCAGCGCGAACGGGTCGATGGCCCCCTCGCGATGCGCCTTCGAGAAGCGGCTCGACAACATGGGGTCGAGCGTAAACGCCACAAACAACGACACCAGCACGGCGCCAGTGATGGTGAGGCCAAACTGACGGAAAAACTGCCCCACAATCCCTTTCATAAACGCCACGGGAACAAACACTGCCACCACGGTCAGCGTCGTCGCCATCACGCTCAACGCAATCTCCTTGGTTCCGTTGAGAGCCGCTGCCCGAGGCTCCTCTCCTCGTTCCAGGTGCTTCGAAATGTTCTCCCGTACCACTACAGCGTCGTCAATGAGCAGCCCAATGGCAAGACTCAACCCGAGCAGGGTCATCATGTTGAGCGTGAAGTCCAGCACGTACATGAGAAAGAAGGTTGCCACCACGCTGGTGGGAAGCGCCACGGCGCTGATGAGGGTCGAACGCAGGTCCAGCATGAACACCAGGATCACTAGGATCGCCATCACCCCGCCAAACACGATCGAGACCTCCACCTCGTGGGCGTCCTGCTTGATGAAGGTCGACTGATCGATGATGAGGTTGACGTCAAAGCCGGTTGGGAAAGTCCTGGAGACTTCGGCTAGTTTGGCTTTGACCGCATCGGCAACAGCCACAGTGTTGCTTCCAGACTGCTTGACCACGTCGAACGAGACCGCGCGTTCGCCGTTGGTGCGGACCTTGGTGCGCAACTCTTCAAAACCGTCTTCCACCGTTGCCAGGTCGCGCAGACGCACCCCGGAACCGTCGGCTGCAGTTGCCACCACGAGGTTGCGGATGTCGTCGACAGAAGAGAACTCCCCCACCGTGCGAACTGCGATCTCGCGCGTCCCTTCCTCGAAGTGCCCCGCAGGGACCGTCAGGTTCTGCTGCTTCAATTCCCCGAGGATCGCCAACGGCGACAACCGAAGGGCGTCGATGCGTCCCAGGTCAAGGTCCACATGGATCTCACGGTCAGCCCCCCCGCGTACGTCGACAGACGCGACCCCGTCGACCTGCTCGAGCACCGGCTTGATCACGTCTTTGGCAAACTTCTGCGTCTCGGACAGGGATTTCCCCTCCCCTCGCAGCGTGTAGGTCAGGATCGGTGCTGCGCTGACGTCGAAGCGCGAGACAATGGGTTCCTTGATCTCTTGGGGAAGCTTGTAGCGCGTCTGGGCCACACGCTCGCGGACCTCCACTGCGGCCTGTTTGGGATCGATGCCAAGCTTGAAGATCGCGATGACAACGCCCGACCCCTCGCGGGAACTGCTGCGAAGCCTGTCAAGACCGTTGAGGGAGATGATCGAGTCCTCGAGCGGCTTGGCAACCAATTGCTCGACTTCGTTGGGCGACGCTCCCGGATAGGGGACCGTGACCACCACAATGGGGAAAGAGACATCAGGGAAAAGGTCCGTGCCGAGCCTTGAGAACCCCATGACGCCCAGGACCATGAGTCCCAGGATGACCATCACGGTAAAGACGGGACGGCGTATGGCAATGGCTGACAGGTTCATGGCAACAACTCCGTGTCGGCAATCACGTCGCCGTCCTTGACTTCCGCCTTGGGAGCGACAAGCACCGTGTCGGAGATGGACAGTCCCTGGCGCACGACCCAGGTGCCGTCCGTGTCCACGGCGTGAACGACGCGAACCACCTTGGCCTTGCCCTGCACGCAGGTTACGACGTCGTTTTGCGAGCCTGGGCGACCTGCTGTTGCTGGAACGCGAACCGCGGCGACTGGAGTGTCACTCTGCACGAAGGCGTGGACAAAACTGTAGCCGAGCAAGCCCTCCTTGCGCGGGACCTCGATTTCCAAGGGGGCACGACGTGTCATGGGATCCAGCGAGGGGACCAACGTGAGGACCCGCGCGGGGACGCTCTCGGAACGGTAGACCACGACGACCCGAGAGCCCGATTGCACCAGTGGAACATCGTCCTCGCCGACCGTGGCGACGAGGCGGAAACGCGAGAGGTCCTCGATTCGAAACAGCGGGGTTCCGGGGGCCACGACGCTACCTGGGGCTGTTGGGGCGCGGGTCACGATGCCGTTGAACGGCGCGCGCAGAGCGGTGTGGCCTACGCTGGTTTGGGCGAGGCGAGTGTCGGCGAGGGCGGTCTGGAGTTGGGCGCGGGCGAGGGCCACCTGTTGACGGGCCTGTTCGACCTGGGCTTCGGCGACCGAGTGGGTGCTGGAGAGCGCTTCGAGCCTTCGGAAGTTGTCTTCAGCGAGGGCGACGTTGGCCGCGGCGGCTTTGGACGAAGCGGTTCGGATGGCGACCGCTCCTGACGCCACGTCAGCGTCGAGAAAGGCGAGGGGCTGGTCGTTCTGCACGCGGTCGCCGACGGAGACGAGGACCCTTGCGAGGCGGCCACCTATTTGAAATCCCACGTCGGCTTCGCGCCACGGTTTGAGCGTGCCGGTGACTTCGACGCGAGGGAGCCAGACCGCGGGCTTGGGGTGGGTGACAGGCACGGGAGCCACTTTTCGGCTTTCTCCTTGCGCTGCAACCCGCGCCGAAGCGACCGCGTCGCGCTTGGTGACGGCCTGTTTGAATCGCACGGCGGTGAAGGCGCCAAGTGCAGTCACAAGAAGCACTCCGCCAACGAGAACCCAACGCACTCCGCTCCGTCCTGTGCTTGCCGTGGTCTCTGCCATCTCGCTCATGTCACCCTCGTCACCTTTCGTCATCGCCTGCAGGACTCCACGGTATCGCTCCTTGCGGTCCATGCCCACCCTCGCACCTCGGGCCACGCGGCGACCAAGCCGTGATAAACATCACGCCATGTGCTGTGGAGCCATGGGATGAGGGTCTGCCCGCAGTGCGGCATGCGGTACCCGGGCGAGGAGCGCTTTTGCTTCGTCGATGGGGCAGTGCTCGAGGCCGCGTTGGACCCACGCATCGGTACGACCATCGCAGGCCGCTACGTGATCGAGGAGAGCATCGGCGAGGGGGGAATGGCGGTGGTGTATCGGGCGCATCACAAGCTCGTGGACCGTCCTTGCGCCATCAAGATCATGAATCCGGTGCTGGCGCGCGACCGCGTGGTGCGGGAGCGTTTCCGACGCGAGGCCCGAAGCGCACAGGCGCTGGCGCATCCGAACATCATCGAGATTTACGATCAGGGCGATACGGACGACGGCACGGCGTACATCGTGATGGAGCTGCTGGATGGGCGCGCTCTTTCCGACGAGATAGCCAAGGGGCCCATTGCAGTTCGACGGGCGCTGCCATTGATGATCCAGATGGCCCGAGGGATCGCACGAGCGCACGACCTCGGGGTGATCCATCGCGATCTCAAACCTGAAAACATCTTCCTGGTCCGTCGAGAGCATGGAGGCGAGCTTGTCAAGCTTCTTGACTTTGGCATTGCCCGGTCCCGCTCGGATTCGAGGCTCACCAACGTGGGCGAGCTGTTTGGGACTCCTCAGTACATGGCTCCTGAGCGGGTGACCTCCGGGGATGCGGGTTCTAGTGTGGACCTCTATGCCCTTGGCGTGATCTTCTTCGAGATGCTGACGGGACGGCTCCCCTTCGATGCGGGCGATCCTACGACACTGCTGATCAAGCATCTCAAAGAGGAGCCGCCGTCCCCTTCGCAGTTCGTGACGATGCCACCCGAGCTAGAGCAGCTTACGTTGCGGCTTCTGAAGAAGAGTCCAGACGAGCGTCCCGTGGATGCCCACGCACTGGAAGACGAGCTGGTGGCACTTGCTCACCTGACGGGGTCGTCGATTCCGCCCGAGCCCCAGCGCGAGCCAGGGAGTCTAAGGGGGCCTGCGAAGACCCTACCGTCGCTGTCTCTCAATCAGTGGATTGGCCGGCTCCCCGTCTTCGAGCAGATGCTCACGCAGGCGTTTGGCTCGAAGCCTCCCGCGGAGCTTCGAGACCTGCTGCGCGAGCTGTCCGATGCCCTTGCGAAGTTTGACCAGCAGCGTCTTGCGGGGGTGGTGGAACAGCACACGCTTGAAGCCATCGAGGCGCGGGGACGAGACGGGCGTCAGCGCTTGGGGTTTGCCGTAGACGCGTTGGGGATCGATGTGTCGCGGGCTCGCAACGAGCTGCGGGCCGCGCAGGCGCGGACGCAGGAGCTTCACACCCAAGTGCAAGCTGCGATCGCGCGTTACGCTGAGGTACATCGGGAGGTGTTGCAGTGGGAGGGGCGCACGGCCTTTTCCCAGCCTCACGCTGCACTGGTCGAGGCCTACCGGGCTGCATCACAGGCTGTAGAGGAGTGGCTGAATGTTCACGAAGAGGAGCGGATCGCCATTGTGGAATCCGAGACATGCGAGCGCACGGCAGCGGACCTCGAGTACCAGATCCAGGAGCTGCGGGGGGCGCTTGCACAACATGAGCAGCGGATAGACAGCGACCGCAGGCGTGCCGAGGGGCGTCTCATCGAGCTCAATGGGGTGGTGGAGGGACTGGAATCGCATGTCGTGGGGCTGGCCGCCCGCTTTTGTGCTCCGCTTCGGAGCAAGCAGGACCTATCAGGATTGTTCCGGCAGCTCGAGGTAGAGAATTCCGAAGCGGCACGACACATGTCATCGCCTCCCAGGTTGGTGGGGTGAGGGCTACTCATAGATGCGTGCAAGTTTGAGCAACTCCGCGCTGAACGCCACATGTTGCGCTCTCGCCTGGGTGAGGTTGACCAGGATCTTGGGACGTCCTGAGACCAGATCGAAGGACGACCATTGAGAAGCACCAGAAACTGCGCGTTCTGCCCGCGCGCAGGAAGGATTCCTCGCGCCCCCAAGGTCTCCCCTCCCCGTCGTGACCCCCTGGTCCATCGACTGCGCGACCATCCCTAGTAGCTCGCGGCGTAAGTCCTTGGACACTCTCGACGCCCACGACCCAGGGTTGCCCACCCTGGGT
>CAITRH010000411.1 GCA_903894755.1 uncultured delta proteobacterium | reverse complement strand
GGGCCGGCCCAGACGTCTCGCGCCCAAGCGCAGAAGCGCAGTCCTTAGGCCTTCGTCGATGCCCAGCTTTAGGCCTTCGTCGATGCCCTTTTTGAGACCTTCGTCGATTCCCAGCTTGCGGCCCTCGTCGATGCCCTTTTTGAGACCTTCATCGATTCCCAGCTTGCGGCCCTCGTCGATTCCCAGCTTGCGGCCCTTGTCGATTCCCTGCTTACGGCCCTTGTCGATTCCCTGCTTACGGCCAGTGGCGATGCCCTTTTTGAGACCTTCGTCGATTCCCAGCTTGCGGCCCTTGTCGATGACTTCGAGGAGCACCCGGTTCTGTTTGGCCAGGAGCGCCCTGCAAACCTCATCGTCCCGCTCGGCCGCGTCCAGCACCGCGCTCACCGCAAGGGGACGGACCAACGTCGGGTCGTCGATCGCATCGGTGATCCGGAGCTTTCTCCATGCGTCGAGCTCCGAGCTCCACTCGGATACCTCCGTCTCGTTCACGTCGACGCAGAACACCCGTCGCACCCCTCGAGTGACAAGGTTTCGCGCCTTCTTGCTCGCTGCACCGATGGTTTGCCCGTCGACAATCTCGAACGCGAGCTCCTCCAAGAAACGGCCCCCCTCCGGGTCTTCCCCCTCGCGCCGCAGGCACACGTCGGACGCGAAATCACTGGCCACACTTGAACGGGTCAAGAGGTCTACGGAGGCCCTGTATCCCGCAATGGCATGGGCCGAGACGAGCATCGCAAGGTCGCTGTTGGCATCGGCGTGAGGAAAACCGGCTCCCATGGTTTCAAAGACTTCCCCGTCGATGATCTCGCGACGCGTTTCGGGCTCCACGAGGCGCTCGTCAATGCGAGGAACCGCCTCGTCTCGTCCGGGAACGCGCAGCGAGGCGGCGCCATGGGACACTTCCGGGGCACGAAGTCCATAGGACATGGGAACTCCATACCACGCGACGCGGACAGGTAGTCCGAGGCGTTTTCGATGCGGGAGGCGATCGTCGTGGCCTTACGAGGGGAGAATGACGCGGGACGGCTGGACGACCCAATCCAGCTCGTGCTCCGACACTGTATGCTGCCCGTCGCCATGGACCCACGCAAAACCTCGGTGCTTCTCCTCGCGGTCGCCCTCTCTTGTGCCCCCAAGGAACGTCCCCTCGCCCCGCGCTCCCAAACCTGGGGCGAGCTGCGCCTCCTCCGTGGCACTGGACGGGTCAGCCCCCCGGGTGAAAATGAACGCTCCCCCTACCTTCGCGAACGCCTCGCCGACGGCGTCCGCATCCGCCTCGACAACCACGCCCTCGCCTGGTGCCGACAAGACCGCGGCGCCACGTTGCTTGTCCGAGGCCCCGCTCGATTCGTGTTCCGTCCCGATAGCCTCGACTTCGACGAAGGCCGCGTTTTCATCGATTCCCCAGGCGTCGACGCCACGTCTGTTCGAACCCCTTCCGGCCCCGTGAAGCTCCTCGGAGTCCGCGCAAGCCTCGACGTCACAGCTGCCCAAACCGTGGGTTATGTCCTGAGCGGTGAAGTCGACCTCGGCAGCGACACGCACGCTGCGCCTGGTGAGCGCTTCGTCGTTGCTGCGGCCTCGGTCACCACCAGCCCCGCCGTCGTCTGGGAAGACTGGACCGGTGGCCTCGCCACTACGACACGCGGCCCCGAACCTCCCCCCTTCGGCGTCGGTACCGTCGGCGCTCGACGTCCCGGGGACCAGGGACTCCCGCGCGTTCCCCTCGCAGTGCAACGCTTCGATCTGCGCGTCACCGTCGAAGACGAGCTCGCCACGACCGAGGTCGACGAGGTCTTCTTCAACGGCACCTCGGACAAGGTCGAGGGAATCTACACCTTTCGTACTCCCGTCGGCGCAAGCCTCCTGCGCTTCGGTGTCGACCGCGGCGGTGGGATCGTTTGGGGACGCGTCAAGGAGAAAAAAGCAGCGCTCGCCCAGTACACCAGCCACGTCTACGCAGGCTCCACAGAAGACCCGGCGCTCCTCGAATGGGACTCCCCAGGCGTCTACAAAGCGCGCCTCTACCCCGTCGACCCAGGCGAAACACGACGCGTGGTGGTCCGCTACACCGAGTGGCTCCCACGAAGCGGCTCGCGCGGCGAACGTCGTCTCTACGTGTTTCCCATGGCCGCCGAAGGCTCGGACGCGTCCATTCCGCACATCGAAGCCTTCGGGGCAACCTTCGACTTGACGCGCGCTCAAGCCCAGGACGTTCGCGTCGGCATGGCCGGCGTGCGCCAGGGCGAGCGCATCGTCGTGCGCGCTCGTGACCTTGTTCCACGCGCCGACCTCGCCCTGGAACTCTTCGACAACGGGGTCCAAGGCGTGCGCGCCTACCGTGCTCCTCACGAAGTCGACACCGAAGTGCTCGCGCCAAACGACCGCCGTGAAGCCGAACGGACCGCCAAAGGCGAAAGCGATTACTTGGTCGTCCCCCTTGCCGAATCCACAGTCTCCGCAGCGGAGCCAGGGATCGATCTCGCGCTGGTCGTCGACACGTCGGCAGGCACCGAACCTGGAGCCATGGCACTTGCGCGCGCAGCTGCACTTGGACTCCTCACCCACCTTGGTCCTGCCGATCGCGTGGTCGTGTGGGCAGGCGATACGGCGCTGCGTCCCGTGCTCGAGGGGCGCGATGGACTTGGTCCTGTTGATGAACCGCTGCGGCAGGCGCTGTCCACGGCACTTGCTCGCGTAGAGCGCGGCGGCGCAACGGACATTGGCTCCATGCTCGCATTGGCCGCAGAACGCCTGGACCCAGCACGTCGTGGCGCGGTCGTGTACCTGGGGGATGGCCGTCCCACGGTCGGAGAGCTGCGGGTGACCGAGCTGGTGGAGCGCTTGGGCAAGTTGCCTCGTCCCCCGCGCATCTTTGGACTGGGACTCGGTACGGATGCGGACATGACGCTGCTGTCGGCCATCAGCCGAGGCGGGTTTGCGGAACGCATCGAGCACGCGTCCACTGCAGCCCGCGCGGCGCTTCGGGTGCTCGAGGCTGCAGAGCGGGCTTCCGATGTGGCGGTCACGTTGGATCTGGGTCCCAACGTCGAACGCGTCGTGCCCAGGGTTGCAGGGGCTTCGAGCGACGCTGGCGTGTTCGTGGGACGCTTGAAAGGCGCTCCCCCTTCGACGTTGGAGATCGTCACGAGCAGTGGGAAGAAGTCGCTCCCAGTGACCGTGCAAACGCTGCGCGACGGCTCGGACCTGCGCGTTCGTTGGGCTGATGGGCGACTCCAGCAGCTTCTTGCGGAAGGGGCAGGACGGGCGGCGCTCGTCGAGCTCGGGGTGCGCTCGGGGATCATCACGCCGGTCACATCGTTGTATGTCCCAACGCAGGGGGAGATGTCGTCCGAGGAGCTCGACGAGCTTGCACGTAGACGTCGGACACGCGTGTCCATCGACACGACGCCGCTTGTTTTTGCGGGATGCAGCAAACGTGAGGGGGCCAGTGCCACTGGGGGTGAAGAGACTGAGCGCGATCCGAATGACCGCAAACAAGGAGGCTCGGGAACGCGCGCGAAGTCAGAAGAAGGAGCGATGGGCGCGGCACAAGCCACTGTCGCCTCTCCGTCTCCTCCACCCATGGCTCGTCCTGCGGCACCATCGGACGATCGGCAACCCGTTGCCCAAGCGCACGCGGCCGCATCCGCAGCCCCTCAGGCCAAGGACCGCGCAGCAGAGGCCGTTGCGGAACCTGAGACCAAACCGAGTCCACAAAAGGCACCATCCCTTGGCTATCGTGGCACCGGCAAAGGAGGAGGCGGAGCCGCGAGGGGAGCCCCCATGGGTGGCATGGGTGGCAGCGGTGGCGAGGCTGGCAAGGCTGGCAACCTCTTCGGCGCCAGCCTCGGCGACGAGTTCGGCGCAGCACCACCCAAACCAGACAGGAAAGCAGTTCTGCTGCGGTCTCCCATCATCGACATCCAGCTCTCCATCGACCGCATCGACCACACCGTCGTGTTCTGCTCCGACGCCTCTGGGCAGCCGCTCTTCGAACGCATGGCCCTCTGGCGCGAACGTCTCGCCAAGGTCCGTGGCAACCCGTCCGCTGTCCATACAACCTACCTTCAGGCCATTCGCCTTTGCGAAGTCCCATGGTGGCCCGAACGTGCCATGTTCTTGTCGCTGTTGCTCGACGCGCTCCCGTCCGCTGCACAACGCGTTGCACTCTGGCGCATGTTCTCTGGCCAAGAAGCCGACACCATCTACCGCGGCATCATCAGCCGCACGCGCACTCCCAACGAAGCCCGTGAGCTCCATACGGCCCTGGGACTCAAGGCCGTAGACCCAGCGGTCCTCGATGCGCTGGTCCGCGCGCCCATCCCAACTGTGGAACGCGTGGCCAAGCTCCGCGCGCTTTCCGAAGAGTGGCCCGACGACTTCGCGGTTGCCCTCGCGCTCCTCGACGCCCTCGAAGACGCCTCCGACGACGCCGGCGCCCGTGACCTCGCCAGGCGCCTCCGAACCCGTCCCGATGCCGACGCGTTGATTCGAACCTCCGTTGGCGAGCTCTACTTGCGCCTTGCAAAACGAACCCCCGCACGCGCCTCCTCCGACGAGCTCGAAGCGCGCCGCACCTTCGGCGAGATCGTCGAGTTCGCTCCCGACGAGCCGGTTGCACGACGGCGTCTTGGAGACCTCCTTCGCGCCCACGGCTGGTTCCCCGAAGCCGTACGCCAATACGAAACCCTTGCTCGACTCGCCCCCGACGATCCCACCGTGGAGTTGCTGCTCGCCCAGAGCGCTGAACGCCTTGGCAAACTCGAAGAGGCCGTGCGACGAGCTGAAACAGTAAGCGGTCGGGGGAGTCCCGAGGGGACCCGTGGCCTTGCCCACACTGCACGCGCCTTTGCCGCAACGTTCCTTGCCTGGGGACGGCAAAAGGAGACCGGCGACATGGCCGCGCGACTGCGAGGACGTTCCCTGCGTCTGCTTGGCAAAGGCGACCGCGCCCCCAATTCAGCGCGTGTGGTCCTCACCTGGGTCCATCCCGAGCTTCACCCCACACTCTGGACCAACACGCTCGGCGCCATGATGCCCGCCCCCGACACGGATTCCGTACTTGGCTTTTCCCAATCGCTCGTGGCCACCTCGGGAGGCATGCTCGAAGTACGCGTGGAGCCAGGCGACGTTGCCCGAACCGCGCGCCTCGGTGCGGAAGCGTGGCTCACTGTACTGTTTGACGAGGCCTCCGACTCGGAACGCATCGTGTCGTTTCCCGTGGTGTTCAAACACCCTGGACCGTCCGCAGTGCGGTTCACTCTCAACGGCAAGGTGGTAGGACAATGAACCGATTTTACCTGGGGCTCGGTGTCGCCTGGCTCGGAGCTGTGGGGGCTATCACGCTGCTCGTGCGAGCTCCTGCCCCAACGCTTGCTCCCACGGTCGCAGACCTGCAGCCCGTACACGTGGGGGTCGACATTGCAGGACGTCCCATTCGCACTCTCGAGCGCCTCCCCGCAGGGACCTCCGTACACACCGATACCGAGGGACGAGCGCGGCTTCACCTCGACGACGGCACGGCGCTCGTGATTGGAGGCCAAACGACACTGACACTACTGACGCTGGGCGCCGATGCAAGTGTGCGCCTCGACGAAGGGGAGCTCTTTGCCGAAACGGCTGGCAAGAGCACGCTCACCCTGGGGCAGTCGCAGGTTCTGCTGGCAGGGGGAAAAGTCGCGATCAAGCGTCCCAAGCAAGGTCCCACCCGGGTGTATGCAGCGTCTGGGGAGCTGACCGTTCGCAACCGTGGTGTGGAGACCACAGTCCATGCAGGCGAGACGGCGCTGGTGACCGACACGGTCGAAGTGGTCCCAGAGCGCGCCTTTGAAGACTGGACCGGCGGCCTTGCTGCGCCTTGGGGAGCTTCAGGACCTCCAGTTCGTGCAGTAGGGGAGCTCTGGGGACGTCCCATAGGGGTGCTGGGAGACGTGGGCTCGCCGCTGGCCATTCGGAGCCAGGACGTCACGGTACGCATCCAAGGCGAGATGGCCGAGACTGCGGTGGCTTCGACGTTTTTCCACGGTGGGAGTGACGCTGTGCGAGGCGACTTCCGTCTAGCTGTCCCACCTGGGGCCATTGTCTCTGGATTTTCCGTAGGGGTCGGCGGCGTGCTCGAGGACACGCGCCTCGTGATGGCAACTCGAGGGGCGTTTACTGACTCGCCCCTGTCGGCAGTGCTCGAATGGGCAGGAACCGACTGGGTTCGTGCGTCGCTTCCAAGCATCACTCCTGGTCAGGCTGTGACTGTGGTGGTGCGTTATACCGAGTGGTTGGATCCCAAGCCGTCAGGGCAGAACGTACGTCTTCGGTACCGTCTTCCGCTAGCCGGGGGACAGCCCTCGCCGCTCATTGGGGAGCTCTCGGTGCGGGTCGACGCAAGCGGCAACGATGCAAAGGGGGTCACTGCGGGCCTTGGGGCCTTGGTGCAAGGCGACATCGTCGTGCTGCACAAGTCCGAGGTACGTCCATCGGCCGACTTTGTCGTCGACCTCGATGTACCACCGTTCGATGCTCCTGCGCGTCTTTATGCAGTACAGGCTGACGACATCGACTACGTGTTGATACGGACCGAGGCTCCCCTGTCGGAGGCCCCTGCAGGGATCACCTTGGTGGTGGTGCTGGACACGTCGGCCAGCATGGGGCCAAGTGAGCTGGAAGCGTCGAAAGGCTTTGTTGAGGCGCTGACGCGAGCGCTGGGTCCTCGGGATCGGCTCGCCGTGTTGGCGGCCAACGACAGGACTGCTCCTGTGGGCCCCGCAGCACTTGGTCCAGTGGACGACAGCCGACGGGACACGATCCTTTCCGGCCTTGGAACGCTGGCCGTGGGAGGCGGAACCGACCTAGGACGTGCGCTTCAAGCTGGAAGGAAGCTTTTGGATCCCACGGATCCTTCGGCACTGTTGGTCTACGTGGGCGATGGACGCGCCACGCTTGGTGAGGACACCGCCGAGGCCCTTAGGGCGCAACTTGCACGCAGTGGACCAGGGCTTCCGAGGCTTGCCGCGGTTGCCGTAGGACCTGAGGCCAATCGGTTCCGTCTTGCCTCTTTGGTGCGCGATCTTGGTCCGCTGCTGCTAGCGCGCGACAGAAGCGATGCGGCGTCGGCAGCGATCACGCTGTTGTCCGACGCGCTTCGCCCCTCGCTGAGCGGCGTCGAGCTTGTCCCAGGGCCGGAGCTCGAAGACACCGTGGCGGCCCATCCTCGTGCCGTTCCTAGCGGTGCGACTGTGGCGTTGGTTGGAAAGGCCCGCGGGGAGCTTCCAAAGAGCATCGCACTGCGCTGGACCGATCGCACCGGTCCGCAGTCGCGGTTGCTTCCGCTTGTACGGCAGTATCCATTGAATCCCGCCGACGTAGCCCGTCGGTTCGCGTCGGCCCGGGTGGACTCCATTGCAGCGGCTGGTCGTGGACGGGAAGCTGCGGTCGATGTAGCGTTGCACGCAGGACTGCTCACACCATGGACTGCGTGGAGCAAGGGGACGGGGACGACCTACGTACCGACCCCATTGGAAGCGCGCGTGCTCGATGCGCCCACGGCGCTTGTTGCAGCTTCCATCGAACCCGAGGTTGCAGCCGTGGGCAAGCTAGCGGAGTCGAGCGACGAGGTTTTGCAGGCAAGTCCAGAGGAAGCGACCCAGCGGGCGGCCAAGCGCACGCTGGACGAAGCCGGCGATGCGGTACGTGCCTGTCGCGAGTCGCGGGCGGCGTTTCGACCTGACTTGGCAGGAACGCTGCGCATTCGTTTCACCCTGGATGCCACGGGGCATGCCATGGTGGTGGTTATCGACGGGCCGGCTCGCGACGAGGCACTGTTTCGATGTCTCGAGGCGGTGGTGACAGGCCTTGTGTTTCCAACGTTGTCGGTGAAGGTCGAAGTGGTCTACGAGCTGGCGTTCACGCAGCAAAGGCCAGCAGGAGGGCGGTGTTCAGCAGCGTCGGAGCTTCCAGTTGCGCTGCGACGAGGGCTATGGCTAGAGCGGCTTCGGGGTGGGAATCCCACGGGGGTATACCTCGAGGCCAAGCGGGCGTGCGAGCTGCGCACATGGACCGAACAGCGGACTTTGCTGGAACTGCTGTTGTCCGTGACGCAGGGGATGCGACGTCTTGAGATTGCGCGAGCGCTGGCCGAAGCGGGCGAGGGGGAGGCAGCAACGCTGCTGCGTCGGGAGGCGCTTCGGAGGGCGTCGAGTCCCGAGGAGCTGGCGATGTTGCGGCGTGCGCTGGTGGCCGACGAGCGGGTACCACGGGAGCTCTTTGCAAAGGAGTACCAGGCAGCAGCAGGCAACGAGGCCCGTCTTGCGGTGGTTCGACGGTACCTTGCACTGGCGCCTCACGACGCGAAGCTTCGGAGACAGTTCTTTGTACTGCTCGATGCCTTGGGGCTACGCGACGCCTTGACCGAGCAGGTGGCGCTTCTTGGGCGCGATCCCCTTGCAGATGCTGGCCTTGTGGCGACAGCTGCGCGGCTGTTGGCCCGTCGTGGCGAGCGGGATGAAGCGAGACGGATGCTGACAGAAATTGTGGAAAGGGCTCCCGAGGACCCGTGGGCGCGTACGTTTGCAAGCGACGGACTGCGCAACGCGGGGTTCTATGAAGACGCGCTGGCGGTGACAGCTCCGCTAAGTCGGGTGTTGGGCAATGAGCCGCTGGTGATCCTGCGGACAGCACTTGCGCATCGGGGGGCAGGACGGGTGGATTTGGCAGTGCGTCTTTTGGGGGAGCTGACGCAGGGGACAGGCCGCAGTGCACGAGCCGAGCTTGGAGAGCTTGCGACGGAGCTGGCAGCGCGGATGCTGTTGTCTGCGTCGGGTGGGGATGCGGAGCTGCTTCGGAGGCGTCTTGTCGAGTTGCCGCTTCCAGCACATCGGGTGGTGCTGCTTGTGGAGACGGAAGGGACCCCGGTGGTAGCAACGTTGGTAAGGGGGCCAGCGACCGCGCGGGAGGAGCGTCCACCGGAGGTTGGCGATAATGGGGTTGGTCTAGCGCGCTTCAGGGTGGCCATGGATGATGATGTGGTGTTGCGGCTGGCGTTACCTGGGGGCTGGCTGGCGCCGGTGCAGTTGGCGCGGGTGAAGGTAGATGCGTTGGTAGTGGGTGGGGCTGGGGAGGTTCCGAGGCTGACAGGGGTTGTGGCGGAGGTAGGGGAGAAGGCCGTGGAGCTTCGGTGGGTTGGGGGCAAGTGGGGGAATTAGCCTGGGGCTCCGCAGGTCGGAGTTGTGCTGTCCCAGCCCGAGCCTGGGGCTCCGCAGGTCGGAGTTGTGCTGTCCCAGCCCGAGCCTGGGGCTCCGCAGGTCGGAGTTGTG
>CAITRH010000410.1 GCA_903894755.1 uncultured delta proteobacterium | reverse complement strand
GCTGTTCGTACACGATTATACTTCCGCGTCAGCGGAGGCGCGCACATCTCCGCGCGTGTTCAACGTTGCTTACCAATCGGTGAATAGGCATAAATGGCCGGCTATTGAGGTGCGACGTCGCTATGGAGCGAGCTGCACCCACAGCAATTACGCCGCCCTATCGGCGAAGCTCGGCGGAAAGAAAGTGAAGAAATCGCTCATGGCGCTCATTGCTCGCGGCGTGGTCGCCGTCGAGGGCAAGCGCCGCGGTCAGCGATTCCGCATAGCCTAGTCAGCCTGGGGGAGCCAACCGGCCACCGCGAGATTGAAAACTCCCGCCCATGCGCTGGGGAGCCGCCCGGAGCTCCCCCAGAAGCCCCCAGACTGCGGCGGAGATAGCCGCAGTCCACGCCCCTCCGTCACGTGCATGCTTTCGGCCCGACCCTAGGGTGTCGAGCCCGGGGTGACGCGCCGTAGCGGCACCCACCAGGTCGAGTCGTGCGCCATACGGTGAGAAAGCACCTTCAAACATGCCATCACATGCTTTTTGGCGATGTCTGGGAGGCCGTCGATATCGACGATCGTCACGAGTTTTGCGTGGAGGAACGAAAACGTTGCCAAGTCGTACTTGCGTATAGCCTTTGCCGCTTCCAGAAGCTCGTGTTCCTCGGCGCTGATCATGAACATTTGCTTTCCTCCGTCCATTACTCCCTAGCTCGCGATCTCCCGGTATGGGGCGACGCGAAGCGTCGTATCGGCGGGCGTGACTAGCGCTCGCCCTTTGGTGCGCAGTGGCAGCTAGCGCAGGGTGCGGGATGAGCGCAAAATCTTTCCTGGTGTCACGCGTCACGCGTCCCGAACCTGACCCGCACCAATTTCCCCTTTTCCTCGGAGAATTCTTGCCGCACGTCCCGTGCGTACGACAGCACGTCGAATAGCGTCCGCCGATGGCGATCCCACGCCTCGCCGAGCGGCTTCATACCCAACCAAAGGCCCGCGCCAGCGGGATCGCGTGCTCCCCAGTATCGCCCCTCATCCCCTGCCAGTGACGCTTCGACCAGGATTCGAAACTCCTCGTCGATGGCCGCGTCGACTAGGGCCTGTTCGGTCACCCTCCGCACGAAATCGCGCTGACCCGACCCTGCGGGGGGCCGCTCCCGCCCTCGGGTCTCCCTTGCTCTGGAACCTCGGGAAAACAAGCTCGCGCGCTCCCTTCAGGTTCCAGTGGCCGCAAGGCTGTAGGGGTTCAATTCCCCTCCTTCGCACAAAGTTATGCGGCCGTTTCAAGCGTTGAGATGGGGCCAGCTGTCGAAGTTCTGGTGTGCGCACGTCGGGTGGTGCGTCAAGACCTGCTAAACGCAGGGTTCCATGGGTTAAAGTGCCGACAGTTTTCACGTCGAGGGGGGACCGACCGCATCGGTAGTCCAGGCGGCTTGGGTCACCCGCGGCGCGCGGGTAGTGTCCATTGGCGCGGGGCGCAACTACACGTGCGCGGTCAAGTCCGATGGCACGGTCGGCTGCTGGGGCGAGAACGCCCAGGGCCAGGCGCCGTCCACCGTAACCAGCTCGTTGAGCTTCACCCAGGTCAGCGCGGGCGCTTCTCACACGGACGGGGCCGGGCATGCAAGCGTGACGTCGACGGCCAGCGAGCAAGCTGGCAGCTAAACCACGTCCAGATCGAGACCCGCCATTTCTGCCAGACTCCGTTTTGGCCGAGGAGCCCG
>CAITRH010000409.1 GCA_903894755.1 uncultured delta proteobacterium | reverse complement strand
GCTGTTCGTACACGATTATACTTCCGCGTCAGCGGAGGCGCGCACATCTCCGCGCGTGTTCAACGTTGCTTACCAATCGGTGAATAGGCATAAATGGCCGGCTATTGAGGTGCGACGTCGCTATGGAGCGAGCTGCACCCATCCGCGAGCGGGCGGAGTCCCGTGGCGAAGCGCTGCTCGATGCCCATTGGCGGGTGCGCAAGGCCACCAAGGGGCGGCTCGGCGGACTGTCCGTGCGGGTGCACCCTCCGCCGAACCTGCTTGGTGTCTATGTGTTCCTCCCCGACGTGGTTTGAGCCATGAGCAGCACTGTTCCTACACCGCATTTTCACCTCCTTCCTCGCCTTGAATACATCACGTCCTCGGATGGATCGCGTCCCTCCTTGGTCTGATCTGATCAGACCTAGGAGGGATATACGTTCCTCCTCGGTCTGATCACATCCCTCCTCGGAGGGATCAGAAACCAGCTCGGTGGATGTATTTCTTGACTAGGACCCCTGTAGAGGTACCGATCAGGCCCCATGACAAAGGTTCCTCGACTTTTTGTGATCCTAAACCAAGCCCATATTGAAAACCCCAGGTTGCCATCTCGACACGGTACTGCGTCCTACCGCGACCCTGGGTTACCTGACGCGGTTTGAACCATGAGCCCCCCCCTTCTTACCTGCGTTACCAGTGAAGGTGGCCTCTTCCCCCCGCAGATCCTGCACCGCATCCTCGCGGAGGACCGCGCCTTCCCTGGCCTTACCCCTGCGGATTATCAATGCCGTTCTTCCTCGCGACAACGGGACGATCGCGTTGCCGTGGTATGGCAATCGGCCTGGAGGCCGCGCGGCAGGCGAGCCAACCTCGGCACGCGAGTTCGCCAAACAGCAAGGGCTCGCGCCCAGCACTTTGCATGGCTGGTGCTGCCAAGCCTTGCACGACCCAGACGAGAGCACTTCTGGTAGTCGTGCTGATGGGCGGTGGGGGCGTCCGCTTGGAATCAACGCATGTCGTCCTATGGTGCGCCGTTGCAGCGGGGGAACCCGAGTTTTTCTCTCTGTCCCCACGCGTTGATTGGCAGTCCTGAAGGGGCGGTTCTCAAGATGGGTTTGGTTTAGAATAACCAAAAGGCCATCGAGCCGTCAGCGTATCCCTAAGAGGAGCACAACGAGTACGACCACAGCCACGAGGAGCACGACAATCCAAACCAGGCGGGGACCGCTCTTCTTGGGGGGCTCGGGAGCAAAAGACTCAACGTCCGGGTCTTCGAGGCAAGCCGCTACACCGAGGGCAGCGTCGCTGGGAAGGTCGACAGCAGGGACAACGTCTTCCCCCTCCTCGGTGTCGAAGGCGAGGGCGGCCTCTTCGTAGCGTGTGGTGTGAACGGCAAGTCCATGTTCCACATCGGTCTCGGGGGCCTTGCTGACCGCCTGCTCCAAGGCCCCACGCCATCCCGCGAGCAGCTCGCTCAACGACGTCTGCCTCGCCTGGACATCGGCGTAGGCCGCCATGATGGCGCGGAATGCTTCTGCATCGAGGAGACGTTTTTCGGGATCCGGCTCGAGTGAACGTTGCACAACGTCGAGAACGGCGCGGGGCAGATCGGGACGCAGCACTGCAAGCGGCTTGATCCTGGGGCTTCGCATGGCCCGAAGCAGCTCGAACTCGTCGCCCGTCCAGCGCGCCAGTGGAGACCGTCCAGTCAGCAGGCGCCACGCAAGAAGGCCCGCCGCATAGACATCGGCTCTCTCGGTGACCGGCTCGCCACGGGCCTGTTCGGGGGCCATCCAGCCTGGGGTCCCCTTGATGAGGCCGAGACGCGTGTTGGACTTGGCGCCTAGCATCTTTGCGAGACCGAAGTCTGCCAGCTTCACTTGGCCTTCCCAGTCAAGCAAAACATTCGAGGGCGACAGGTCGCGGTGAACGACCGGCGTGGGACGTCCCTTCGCATCGACCAGTGCGTGGGCGCAGGCGAGGGCCGAAAGGACCCGTTCGCAAATGTGGAACGCTGCAGGGTCTGGAAGGCGCACGCCTCGAGAGGCCGCAAGTCTGAGGACCCGCACCAGCGCCACACCAGGAACGTATTCGAACACCAGGGCCGAGCAGGCGTCGTCTTCGAGGAGCGCACGCAGGGCGACGATGCACGGGTCGGACAAGCGGGTGCAGATGGCGGCCTCCCTTGCGAGGCTGTCGGAGGAGGGGTCCTCACGAGGGCCGAGCACCTTGATGGCCACGAGGCGTCCGCCGGGACTTCGCGCGAGGTAGACCTCGCTTGCGCCTCCTACGCCGAGGCGTTCGAGGATCTCGTAGTCTTTGAGCACGCTGGGGACCTGCTCGTGCGGAAACACGCAATTTCTCCTAGGTGCGCAAGATTCGGTGGATTCAACGCCGCTTGGGAGGGGCGCCGAGGATCGGTGGAGGGCGGTTGGTTATGTAGCCGGCAGGACGTACGGCTTCTCCAGCGAGGCGCTCGTAGGCTTGGGCGAACTGGGGGCCGAAGATCACGCGGAAGGTAGACTTTTCGTCGTCGGCCAAGTCGCCGTGACGCTCCCGGTAGATCTCCCAGAGCTGCTTGAATCGATATGGACCGATTTGGAGCCCCTGCGTGGCTCGTCGCTTCGGACTTTCGAATTCGCGTTCGATGGCCGCAGGAGACAACTCGGACAGAAGGGACTTCACCCCTGTCATGACGCCGTTCAGCATGGCGACCTCGTGGACCATCAAGTCGGCAAAGGTACTTTCGACCGCACGGGGGCCTTCTTGGGACGGGTCACTCCAATCGAGGATAGCTCCGGAGAGCTCGCGGACATCGCGGGCGAGGTCGACTTTGTGCTGCTCGATGGAGGGGTGGGTCCCCGCGGTCCGTCCGGTGCGACGGATATCCATTTGGGTTTCGAACTGTTTGTAGCCGTCGCGCAGGGGGAGAAAGCACTTGAGGAACACGTCGAGGGCGTCCTGAAGTTTCTGGCAGAAGGCGACGACGTCGACGACGCTTTCGATGGGACGTCCAGGGAGGAAGTTGCCGGCGAGGTCTTTGATGGCTTGGAGGGCGATGGTTTCGTTGCGGGAGCCTGTCAGGTTTGGGGCGTGGGCCAGTTTGGCCCCGAAGCTTTGCGAGAGGCGCTGGAAGTCGGGTTCGGCATTGAGGGCGGGCTGGTCGCGAGAGAGTTGCTCGAGAAACTGCGCTCGGGTGGTGCCATCGAGGGAGCTGGCTGCGGTGGCGACAGCGCGATAAAGCTCGGTCCAGGCGGTGCGGTAGGCGACGTACGAGGGGCGGAGCTGCGAGGAGAGCTTGGCGGCTTGTTCGGTGGCGGGCGACTGGGGGACGAACGACGGTAGGTTGGCTGGGTCGAAGGCTCGACTCATTTCCTCCTGGCTCATCGAGAGGACCGCGCCGCGACGTTTCTTCTCCGGGGGCGCGGCGACGTCTTGCAACGCGAAGGCCTGGAAGCGCAGGCCGACGATCGCAAATTCGTAGCCGTGAGGACCGAGGTCTACGAGGGCGTTTGGGGGGACACGACCGGTGGTCCGGAGCATGGTGCCGTTGGTACTTCCAAGGTCACGCAGCATGAGATTTTGGCCTTGCAGCTCGAGGACCGCATGAAACTGCGACACGAACGCGAAGGGCAGCTCGAGGTCATTCAGGGAGTTTCTCCCGATGCGCACGGGCAACCGATCGAACACGCGCTCCGTGACCGTGTTGTCCTGGGTATTGGTCACGCGCAGTTTGAGCCCCAGTCCCACGGGTTCGAAGGCTACCAGAGCGGTCACGTCGAAGGCCAAGAGAGTGCGCTAGGGTGGGCGGCCTCAATGCGATTTCCCAGCACTCGTTCGCTTCGCCGATGGAGACGTTTTGCCCAAAGCGTCGTTGATCGGGCTGTATTGTCCATTGTCAACGGCCTCGTCTACGTGATCGACGGCGCCGCGAAACCGCAGATTGGAAGTGTTCCACGGGAGGCGGTACTTCAACGCGGAAAGCTCGTGGTGTGGCGCGTGCGCCGTCCCGCCGACGAGGTTTTCGAGTTGGGGCACGACGAGTTTCGTATACCGAAGGCGCCGCAGTTTGCCGTGCCGATCCTCGTGATCCCGCCGCTGATGGTGCGTCCGTTTGTCTACGACCTTCGTCCAGACCACTCGATGCTACGGACCCTTCGCAACGCCGGGTTCGATGTCTTCTACGTTGACTTCGGGGTGCCGGACAAGACCGACGAGGAGCTTCGTCTGGACGACTACGTAGTGGATTTTATCCCTGCGTCCATTCAGGCGGTGCTGGACGCGTCGGGGGCCAAGGAGCTTTCGCTGGTGGGCTACTGCATGGGGGGCATTTTTGCACTTTTGCATGTGGCGACCTTTGGCGACACACGCGTACGAAACATCGTGACCATCGCGGCTCCGGTGGACTTTGAGAAGATGGGGATTCTAACGGTGGCGGCGCGTCTCGGAGCCCCCTTTGTGGATGCGCTCCTCAACAGGATGGGGAATGTGCCAGGGCTGTTGTCGAGTACGAGCTTCAAGTTGATGAGCGGCACCCGAGCGGTCACCAAATGGGCCGGTCTCTTGGCGAACCTTTACGACGAAGAATACGTACGAGGGTTCGACTCGATCGCGACATGGCTTGGGAACATGATTCCGTACCCACGGGAGGCATTCCGCCAGATGCTTCACGATGTGGTGGCGGGCAACAAGATGTTGAAAAACGAGCTGACGTTTGGCGACCGGCAGGCCGACATGAAACGCGTGATGTGTCCGCTGCTCGCGTTCACGGGCAGGACCGACAACATTGCGACGCCGGCGTCGACGGCGGGGATCCTCGAGTTGGTGGGGTCTACGGACAAGTCCTACCGAGAGGTTGTCGGAGGTCACATAGGCGTGGTGGCGGGGTCGACGGCACCGAAGGCTGTGTGGCAGCCGACGGTGGAGTGGCTGAAGGCGCACCTTTAGGAACTTAGTTAGGATACCGTCAACGTGGAGTCCGAAGGGTTTGAACCGGGGAGCGCGACCTGCTCGGTGCGCCTTTCGATGTTCGAGGG
>CAITRH010000408.1 GCA_903894755.1 uncultured delta proteobacterium | reverse complement strand
GCTGTTCGTACACGATTATACTTCCGCGTCAGCGGAGGCGCGCACATCTCCGCGCGTGTTCAACGTTGCTTACCAATCGGTGAATAGGCATAAATGGCCGGGTATTGAGGTGCGACGTCGCTATGGAGCGAGCTGCACCCGATGCCACCGAGCTCGCTCTGAACGCCCCGCCCCTGACGAATCCTAGACTCATCGCTTTTTTTCTTCCCCAATTTCATCCCATTCCTGAGAACGACCGATGGTGGGGCAAGGGATTCACCGAGTGGTCGAACGTCACGAAGGCGCAGCCGCTGTTCAAGGGGCATTATCAACCGCATCTTCCAGCAGATCTCGGGTTTTATGACCTCCGCCTGCGAGAGATCCGCCATGAGCAAATTCAGCTTGCCCGGCAGTACGGTATCGATGGCTTTTGCTACCACTACTACTGGTTTTCCGGCAAGCGTCTCTTGAATAAGCCCATCGATGACATGTATGCCGATGCGGAAGCGGATATGCCCTATTGCTTCTGCTGGGCAAACGAGAACTGGACGCGCCGATGGGATGGGGCGGAGCATGAGGTACTCATCAGCCAAAGCTATCACCCCGATGACGCGCTCAATTTCATCAAGGATATGGTGAAATATTTCCAGGACCCGCGCTACATCAAGCTCGATGGGGGCCCGATCCTGATCGTCTATCGTCCTCAGCATCTTCGGGACCCGCAGCGGACAACGCGGATCTGGCGCGAATACTGCGCGAGCGTCGGCATAGAGAAGATCCACCTCTGTGCTGCGCTCGTTTGCGAAAATGACGATTACGCATCGAACGGCTTCGACAGCGGGGTTCAGTTCCCGCCGCATGCTCCCCGCATCCCGGCCCTCAATACTTCGATCCACTTTTATGAACCTTTCAAAGGATTCGCCATGGATTACATCGACTTTGCGCATTCGTATCTGACGAGGAGCTATCCATCGCGCGACGTGCATTTGACGGTGGTGCCGTCGTGGGACAATACCGCTCGTGTGCGCGACCGGGCGTTTATCCTGATCCATTCCAGCCCGCACAACTATCGGTCCTGGCTGGCCTCGGCCATCCGCAAGACACGCGAGGATTTCCCAGATCGGCAAGGGATTGTGTTCATCACCGCCTGGACCGAATGGGCGGAAGGGTGCCACCTCGAACCGGACAGGAAGTACGGGCATCAGTTCCTGGAGGCGACGCTGCAGGCGAAACTGCACCGAGACAAGCCCTTGAAGATGAGAGCTGAGCGTGAGTCGACCGTGTCCAAGGAGCGATTTTTCCTGGAAGATTTGCAATCCGTGTTCGAGGCCCACAAGCCTATCATGCGGTCCCGCATCCGGACGAACATTCTCAGAACACCTGTGCTACGTGACCTAAGAAAGGTTATCCACAAATTTCGTGCGGCTCGTGATTTCCTCAGGCTCAAGCTGGACCACTGACGAGGCGATTCTTCACTTTTTCATTTTGTTGGAGCACACAACCACAGGACTGGGGAGCCAGATTGACCGATGACGAGGAACACTGAACGGGACAGCCCTTTGTTGCAAGCACTTGCCGAGCGGTTCACCCGATTCGATGGCCATGGGGCCATCGCACGTTGGCTGGTAGAACGAGCTCCGCGAGCGGCTGTGTTGCTTATTCTGCAATACTTAGCGTATTCTTACTTTTATTTTATATTGATCTTTACCAACCACACGTTGCCAAACGTGTTGCTGTATCCCTATCCGAGCTTCAAGTCTAGAGGCGAAGGTCGGTGGATTGCGGACTTGATCATTCAAATGCAAGGGGGAAGCGGTGTCCAATCCTTTCAGATGCTCGCAGCGACTTTCGTTCAGGCCATCAACGGGCTACTGTGGGCGGAATTCCTCGGAATCGAAGGGAAAGTCGCGAGCACCATGGTAGCGGCGCTGCTTTGCGTTTATCCAGCATTTCTCGACTATTATTCCTTCGCGATCGATCACTTTACTTTTGTCATCGGCGACACCTTGGCGATCTTGGGAGCCCTATCGATCCTGCGTGGCACGAGAATCCATCACTTTGGGAGAGCGGCGGTTTTCTACTTTCTCTGCATTGGTTGTTATCAGCCGAAGATTGCACTGGTAGGGCTTGGGGCGGTGCTCGCATTGGTGCTTCGCTGGGAAAAATGCGCCGTTGCATCGCCCACATCGGATCCGTGGTGCCGGGAGGTGCTGCGGGATTTACTGAAGATGCTCGTTGCAGTGGGGGGTGCTCTGGTGTCCTATGCTTTGATAGCGAAACTGATGATGCATGGTGTCGACGTAGCGTCACAGCGGATTCATACGAATAGTCTGTCCGAGTTTGGCGCAGAGCTCGCGCTAGTTTATCCTAAATTCTACCGGTATTTCGCCCGAGGTGAAATTGGTCTGCCCAGTGCCTTGCGCGTGTTACCTGCGCTTGCCGTGATAGCGGGGACAGCATCATTCGTAATGTATATTGCAAAAAGAAGTTTCGGGCGAGCCCTCGCGGGGCTTGGTGGCCTACTGGCGGTTCCAATCGCGATCGATGCGGCATTTTTAGCGAACGACGAAAGCTGGGCATCGGCAGGGCGGATAGTCAGTGCTCACGGCTACTGCTTTGTTGCCTTTGTGGCGCTGGGGCTCCGATCACATGGGCTGTGGCTGCGACGGTTCGCAGCGACAACAGCCGGGCTCGCACTGTATTATTTCTTTGTTTTGGCGACACAGGCGAGCAATGCTGCGGTTTTGAAACAGACCTACGAACTGGCCGCTATTGGGCGACTCGTGAACCGGATGGAGGATAGGCTGAGCTTATCGGACGAAAATCCCCGGCCGCTCATAATGAGCGGTCAACTGCCAGGCTTTGATTACAGGAGGTACATCAAGTATTTCCCGGCGGATTGTTCGGCGCACGTGTTCACTCCTACGCTCATCGAGTATCGGGATGTTGAGATTCTTAACTATTTTTTTGGCCGTGTCCGATTTCGTCGACCTACGAAAATGGAACGTGACAAGGCTTTGCAAGCAATGGCGGACAAGGCGCAGTGGCCGGCCTCATCCGCAGTTTTTGAGAACGAAGGAAGTGCGATCGTTATTCTGGAGAAGCCGGGACCGCGTGTACCGCTCACTTGGACCCAGTGAAGGTTCTGCGGTCGGCGGTGTCAATGCTCGCAACTTCAAGGGTAACTGAAGCAACTCTTGACTGGACAGCGATCGCCCAAACTCCGCGGAAGTCTGGCGGGTCCCGATTTTGTTCTCTTTGGGTCGAGTACAGGTTTCAATCCATTATCATGGTGTCAAATGACCTCGCAATCCATGGCCAGCCTAAATTGGAATGGGAAGGGACTTAGTGACTCTTGTCGCGAATCTGTGCTCGGTCCAACTTGTTTTCGCCTGTCAAGCGATTTCTCCGTCGTCCCCGCGCTCCGTTCCTCCCTTGGGCTCGTAAACCATGTTTCTACTGGATCCTGTTCGTAGAGCTACCGTTGACGCTTCTCGGCTGATTCAGCTCTCGATAGCTCAGCATGAGATGCATCTCGTTCAGCCAATGCAGCAGTTCGTTCTTCCGACCGCAACCTTCAACGACGGCAGATTTCCTGCACGGCGCAGTGGCCGAGTGAAAGCGCGTGATTCAGCAAATGTCCGCCACCGTCAATGACTTCCGCGACTTCTTTCGCCCGGACAAAGGCCCGACGCGCTTCGGTGCGCGGGCCCAGCTCGAAGCCGCCGTCTCCCTTTTCGACGCAACGTTCAAGAACCACAACATTGCAGCCCGCCTGCATGCCCCCCGTTAGGTGCACCAGTTTGGATTCCCCAACTAGTAGTCGCAGGTGCTGATCAACCTGCCCCAGGGCAGGAATTCTCGCCGTGGAACGTCCATCCTTGATGATGGCTGTGGAACGCATGCTGTGCTAGCAAGTTACCATGTCGAGAGTCGCGGCGATCCTTCTGAACTGGAACGGGGGGGGCATTACTGAGCCCTGTCTCCGATCAGTTTTGTCCGGAGCGAGGATCCCCGACAGCGTTATCGTGGTCGACAACGGCTCGACGGACGGCTCGGACCGCCACATCGAAGAAGCATTTCCGTCCGTACGACTCCTCCGCCTTGGCGAGAATTTCGGATTTGCCGCCGCGAACAATCTCGCCATTGCAATTGCGCTGGCCGATGGCGCTGATTACCTGTGGTGCCTGAACAACGACACAATCGTGGAATCGGGGTGCCTGACGGCATGTTTGGACGTCATGGAACAGGATGTCACGATCGCCGCCGTCTCTCCTAAAATTTATTACGAAGGGTGCAGGAACACCTTGTGGTACGCTGGCGGATATATTGATTGGCGGACTATGCAATCACCGCATACCGGCCAAGGTGAAAAAGACACTGGTCAGTACGACAAAGAGCGAGATGTCGGTTTTCTGACTGGATGCTCCATGCTCTTTCGGCGCAGTGTGGTCCAGCGCGTAGGCGTCTTCGATGGAAGATTGTTTGCGTACTACGAAGACCTCGATTGGTGCGTTCGAGCCGCCAACCTCAGACTTCGTTTGCGGTACGTTCCGAGAGCAGTTCTTTGGCACAAGGTGTCGGCCAGCGTCCGGAAGAATACGATTACGGCTTCTGGTGGGACCGCATCGCCATTCGCGTACTATCTTATTATAAGAAACCGTATGTGGATGATACGCAAGCACTGCGGGGACGGCCTGACGCGAGGTTCTTGCATGGCGTCCTGGGGATATGACGTTGTCGAGCTCATGCTTGGTATGGTGGTCTTGCGCCGATGGGACAAGTTGCGAGGAATTTGCAAGGGGGTCCGTGACGGTGTGTTCGGAGGCGTATAGGGCGGGCTAGATGCCATGATGGGATGCCTAGTAGCCTGCGGCGGAAGTCCTTGGACACTCCGGGGTAGGCGAACGAGCGATCAACGTGCGCTCTGGATCCCATTTGGGCACTCAGGTGTCCGGGCCGACCGGACTCCTCCCGGACTCCTCGGAGT
>CAITRH010000407.1 GCA_903894755.1 uncultured delta proteobacterium | reverse complement strand
CCCCCCTCGCTCGAAGACGATTTTACTTGCCCGCATGGGCAAGGAAAATGTCGAGGGAGAGGGGGGCTGGGGGGGTGAGGTCTTCGGTTCGGATCTGCGGTTTTCAAGATGGGGTTGGTTTAGCCTTCGCCCCGTTGCGGCAGCTGGGGTTCACACAGGTGTTGCGGGGAGGGACCGCCATAAGGTGCTTGACCAGCCCATCGTCGTTGAGCAAGGTCGACGCAATAGGGACACTGAGCGGCGCACCACAGATAGGACAGATGCGTCCCGCGCACTTTTGGCAGATCCAGGGACGGAGTCCCATTCGTGCGGCTTCGACGGCGCGGCGACGTCCCTCGGCGGTCCACTCAGGTCCATAGGTGACGACGAACTCTGGCCCCTTGGCGGCAGCGATTTGCTCCGTCTGGGCGGGATGACGAAACTCGCCGAGCTTGGTCTCTGGTCCACACAAGAGAACCCCGCGCTCGGGAGTCCCGACCACCCGACGGCCGCCCGTGGTCTCGAGCGGCTCGTCGCACTGAGCGCAACTCGAGGCGGGCGGCAGTTTTCTCGAGTTTACCGCGGCCAGTGGTCAGCTCTCGTCGGGTTTGGGACGTGGAAACGGCGGGGCAGGCATGGTGCCTGGCAACGTTCGCGACTCGAAGTCCTCGGTGATCGCGCTCGACTCCACGGTGGCTTCGAGGGGGTCGGGTGCGTCGTCGATGCGGATCACGACGGCAGTGATGTTGTCTTCGCCGCCGCGCTCGTTGGCACGATGGATAAGCCTTCGGCAGGCCTCGCGAATGTCGGGGGCCTGGGCGACGATGCTCTGGATCTCGTCGTCGGTGAGCATGCCCGAGAGTCCATCGGAACAGAGCAGGTAGACGTCGCCAAGCTTCGGATCGTCGTGCTGAAGATCCACCACCACCTGGTCTTGCATGCCGAGGGCGCGGGTGATGACGTTCTTGGGGAGCTCGCTTTTTTGCTCGTCGGTAAGGTCGGGCATCGCGAGGAGGTAGTCGTTGATGAGCGAGTGGTCGCGCGTCATCAGCTGGATTTGGCCGTGACGAACCCGGTAGCAACGGGAGTCGCCGACGTGACCGATGTACATGCGCCCCTTGCGGGCACTGAACATAGCGCCGACGACGGTGGTTCCCATGCCGTGGTACTCGCGCGAGCGACTGCTGCGCTCGTAGATCTGCCTGTTGGCTACGCGGATTCCGGTGAGCAGGCGGTTTTCCTCTTCAGACAGGTTCGTATCGAAATGGAAAGGCCAGGTGACATCCTCGTTGGCTGTGGTCCGGAAGAACTCCGAAATGGTTTCCGTAGCGATTTTCGAAGCAACGTCGCCTGCGCGGTGCCCGCCCATTCCGTCGGCGACGACGAAAAGGTCGTATTCATTGAGCACGACAAAGGAGTCTTCGTTGTGCTCCCGCTGGAGCCCGACGTCGCTCATACCGGTGGCAATTGCCCTCATCACGTTGCGTCGCTCCTCCGCATTCGGACGGGAATTCATTTTTCCCCACCCCTGTCAAACGGTCTCATGGTTCGCATCTGCGCTCAAACTTCCATGATGTCTTTTTCTTTGTGGGCGATCATGGAGTCGACGTGCTTGACGCCTTCGGCCACACTTTCTTCGGCCTTTTTCTTGGCTCGTTCGACCTCATCGGAGCTTGCGCCCCCCTCGGTTTCGATCTGGTCGAACAGGTCGATGGCATCGTGGCGCGCCTTTCGGATCGCCACTTTGCACTCTTCGCCGTGCTTTTTGGCCAGCTTGACGAAGTCACGACGACGCTCCTCGGTGAGGGGCGGCAGGGGAATGCGCAAGATATCGCCGTCGGGCTGGGGGTTCAATCCGAGCTCGGACTCACGAAGCGCTTTTTCGACGGCCTTGATCTGACTGCGGTCCCACGGCTTCACCGTGATGAGCCGAGCCTCGGGAACACTGATGTGCGCCATCTGGGCAAGCGGTGTCATCGTGCCGTAGTAGTCGGCACGGATCCCATCGAGCAGACTCGCGTTGGCCCGTCCTGCCCGTAGACGCTGGAGTTCGCGCTTGAGCGCCTCGTGCGCCTTGCTGACTCGCCCCACCAAATCGTTCTGTACGTCGTTGATCATCGGTCCTCACCCGCTCACAGATCCCTTCACCCACTAGCCCAGCGACCAGGCCCGCCAGGCCCGTCACATCCGTACCACAGCGCTTCCCCACGATACCCCCGCGCCCAGCGCGCAAAGAAGCACCGTGTCGCCGGGGACAATTTTCCCCTGACGCACGTTCTCGTCGAGAAGGATCGGAATCGACGCACTGGACGTGTTGCCCACACGCTCGATGTTCGCCAGCACCTTCGCTTCGTCGACCCCGAGACGCGCCATGACCTGGTTCAGAATCCTAAGGTTTGCCTGGTGAGCACACACCCAGTCGATGTCGGCGTGGGTCATCGCCGCCAGGTCCATCGCACGCTTGCTCGCAGCATAGAGGTTTCGAACCGCCGCTTTGAAAATGTCTTGCCCCTTCATCGCAACCTTGTGGAGCTTCTTGTCAACCACATCGTGCGACGCTGGATGGAGACTGCCGCCGCCCGGAAGCCAAAGCGACGGAGCTAACGACCCATCGGTAAACAGGCAGGTCGAGAGGATCCCCCGGGGCGGCTTTCCGTCGTCAGGCCCCGCCGGCTCCGCTGGTCCGATGACGGCCGCCCCCGCTCCGTCGCCAAAGAGCACGCACGTGGTTCGGTCCTCCCAGTCGATGATGCGCGACAGGAGCTCGACTCCGATCACCAGAACCCGCTCGGCACCTCCCGAACCGATGAACTGGTCGGCAATGGTGAGCCCGTAGACAAACCCGGCGCAGGCGGCCGAAATATCGAAGGAAGGGCAGGTCGTTGCGCCCAGTTTCTGCTGGACAAAGGCCGCTGTGGCGGGCATCGGCATGTCCGGAGTCACCGTCGCAACAATGATCATGTCGAGGTCGCGAGGCGAAATCCCCGCGGCATCGAGCGCGCTGCGCCCCGCAGCCGCCGCCATGTCGCTGGTCACGATCTCAGGAGGCGCTACGCGGCGTTCGCGTATGCCCGTGCGCTCCCAGATCCAGGCGTCCGTCGTGTCGACCATCTTCTCGAGGTCGGCATTGGTGCGGACGATGGGAGGGAGGTAATGGCCCGTTGCGAGGATTCGACTGCGCGGGGCCTTGGGAGGGTTCACTTGGTTTTTGGTGTGATGACCTGACGACCGTTGTAGTGGCCGCAGGCAGCGCAGGCACGATGTGACACTACGGGCTCCCCGCAGTTGGGACAGGGACTCAGATTCGGTGCGATCACCTTGTCGTGGTTGGCGCGACGCATGTTGCGCTTCGAACGACTGGTGCGTCTCTTGGGGACGGCCACGGCTTTTCTCCTCGGTGCTTAGAGTTTTTCCTTGAGCTTCAAGAGCGGGGCGAAACGAGGATCGATCCCGTCGCCTTTCCCGGTTTGCGCAGGGGGCGCTTTGATACCCGGACAACTTTCCGAGCACAAGGGGATCATCGGGACTTCAAGCAAAAGCTCGTCGCGTACCAGCCCATCAAGCACCACGGTGTCGCCTGAATACGTAAGGATGTCGGCCTCGGTCGAGGAAAACTCGTACTCATCGTGCTCGCCCTCCGAGCCTCGAAGTTTCCCCTCGGGCACGAGCAGCGCACTCACCTCGTCGTCGATCGCGATGCTGGCCGGTTCGAGACACCGTGCACACGGAGCTACAAGCTGCGCCCGCAACGTGCCGTGCACCACCACGTCCTGCCCGCTCTTCGAAACCCGTACCTCGAAGACCCCATCAGGCCCCGCAGGGTCGACCTGGCCCTGAAACACTTGACGCATCCACTCGACGCTCAGGGCAAACCGAAACTCGCGCCCTCCCGCATCGAGGTCGTTGATCGGAACGGTAAACTCGGGGGTCATCGCGACGACGATGGCGCATCAGACGATGCCTGGCAAGACGCGCGACGAATAGGACGTGCTCCATCTCGGCTCCTCCACACCCCCACGAGCACCCCCTCGGAAATGTCTTGGTTGTAAGTCCCGCGTCTCAGAAGGTCACGCAACGCCGCCTCCGCCCCCGCACTCCGGCCCCATCCAAGCGCAAACTCGGACGCCCCCTCGCGCTCCACCAACGCCATCGGCGAAGGCGCAGGACAAGGCTCCCCAGGACGTACCCGCTCGACCCCTCGACGCACCGGCGCGGCCCCAAACGGCGCCACGAGTCCAAGCTCCGACAACTCGACCCCCTCCTCCGACGCCTCGAAACACGCGATCGCCACAAGCCCCCTGCCGTCGGCCGCCGCCACTAAACACGTATGCCTCGCGTCTTGCACCTCCCCCCAGGGCGCCCTCGCGACACTCCGCTCCTCGTAACGCGTCACCTGGCAAGCGACCACAGAGGCGTACACACGCTCCAAATCCTCGAGCCCCAGAAGCCCCCCCGCCACGCGCCCGGTCTGCGCCACGAGCTCCTCGGCCACGCTCCGCTCGGTCAACACCGCGGGCCCGAGGCGCCCAAATCGACGCAACATCTCGGTCCGCTCGGGCGACCGCGAAAGCTCGATGGCCGGCCCTACACACCGCCCAAGGGTCGTGGTCCCGAAGGTGCCAAGCGCCACGGCCAGGGCCGCAGGAAGCGTCGGGACCGGCACCCGCGCCGCCGGCGCAATCTCGCGCTCCTCTACGAAGCCGCGTGGACGCTGCTGGCCAAACCCCGGCTGACGCGTGCGACCATCCACCGCCCTCAGCCCCGCGCCCGCT
Source organism: uncultured delta proteobacterium (assembly GCA_903894755.1). Lineage (GTDB taxonomy): Bacteria > Myxococcota_A > Polyangia > Polyangiales > Polyangiaceae > CAITRH01. The sequence goes on along the minus strand of CAITRH010000407.1, from coordinate 11,521 downwards.
CCCCCCACGAGCAGCTGCACGGGTCCCAGAAACACAGTTGGGAAAAGCGCCGCCCCCGCGAGCACGCCCGCCACCACCGCGTCAACGGCACTGGCGCGCCCCAGAACCTCCATGGCCACCTCGGCGATGCCGGTTTCCGATGACGTAGCCGCTCGCCGGGCTTCCGTTGTCACTCTTGCTCGTCGTCGCCGACGACGATCCCGCCATGAGGACGCACCAAGCGCCCCATGCCCCCCTGGGCCGCAACCCCGGCGGCCACCGTGCGAAGCGTCTTGCACTCGCGTAACGCCGTGTCGGTCTCGAGCACCACGAAGGCGTCTTGGCGATCGCCAATGGACGCAGCCATGCGCTCGAGGGCCGAAGGGCCGTACGAGTGGGTTTCGCCCATGCCGCGCAAGCGCACGTAGGCCACGGGCCCCGGAGGCACTGGCTCCCGGGACGCGTCCACCGCCACTACGGCCCGCCAGGCTCGCGCGGCAACGATGGCGGTGTCGAGCTCCCAGACTCCGCCGGGCTCCCAGACGACACGGGTCGCGTCGTTGGGAAATTGCGCCAAGAGCGCACCGATGCGGTTTCTCCACACGGGGGCGGGAGTCACCTCGGCAGGCGTACGCAAGACAAAGCAGCGGGCCTGAAGGACATCGATGGCGGCTTTGGCGGCGTCGAGCTCGATGTCGAACTCGGGTCCTGGTTTGAGCCGCGACAGGTTGGGACCTGCCACCACGCAGAAACTGAACGCGGGAGGAGTCTCTTTGCGCCAACGTCGCAGGGTCGCGAGCGATGGTGCAAGGGAGGATTTGCCCTTCGGCGTCGGGACCAGCCCAACGCGTACTTCGAGCAGATCGAACCGTTTTGCGTAAGCCGTGATCGCGCCCCGCAAGCTCTGGGCGCCGATGTGAAATCGAGTGGGCATGGGGGAGAATGTCGCGCCGAAAGCGGCGAGAGGCGGGTTCTGGCACGACCGGACATCAAACGCCAGCGTCGCCTCAAGCTAGTTCAGCTAAACCAACCCGATCTTGAAAACCGCAACTTCGTCGCCGGCGCCCCCGAAGACCTCACCCCCGCACGATCCGGCACGTTCACAAGGTCCCCCTCCCCATCGATGGGGAGGGGGCGCTGTGAAAGGGCGAAATAGCGAGGGGTGAGGTCTTCGGACGGCTTGGTTTAGAGGCGCGCGACGCTACGTGCCGCTTCCTCTTTTTAGTTCGGTCAAGACCAACTTTGCCGTCGACTTGAGCGTGTCGAAGACGCCGATTCCAGTGCGCGCAACGGCCTCGAACTCGGGGACATGAAGCGTGTTGAGGAGAGCCCGCAGCTCTTCGACGCTCGCGACGTTGGGCAGGTCGCGTTTGTTGTACTGGAGGACAAAGGGGACCTTCTCGAGCACGTACCCCTGCTCGGCTAGGTTGGACCGCAGGTTCTCGAGGGACTCCTCGTTGGCCTCCATGCGCTCAATCTGCGAGTCGGCCACGAAGATCACCCCGTCAACGCCCTTCAGAATGAGCTTTCTCGACGCGTCATAGAAGACCTGTCCTGGCACCGTGTAGAGATGGAAACGGGTCTTGAAGCCCCGGATCTCACCGAGCGACAACGGAAGGAAATCGAAGAAAAGCGTTCGCTCCGTTTCCGTCGCAAGGCTGATCATCTTCCCTTTGTGATCGGGATTGGTGCGCTCGTAAATGTACTGAAGGTTGGTGGTCTTTCCGCAGAGCCCGGGCCCGTAATAGACCAACTTGCAGTTGATCTCCCGCGCCATGTAGTTGATGAAGCTCATTGGGGTGGCTCAGTCGTTGAAGAGGTTGTCAATGTCCTCGTCGGTGATCTCCGCGAAGGGCGAGTCGGAACCGGGCTGCGCGACCTTCCTGAGGAGCGCCTCGAAGATGTGATCGAGTTCCTCGCTGGCGCGTTTGACACGCAAGCGTACGAGCCCAAGGCTCGATTTCGTGTCGAAAATGACCACCAGGATAACCCGGTGGCCCACGAGCTGGATGTGGATGTTAGCCTTTTCGCCTTCGTGAAACTGCGTGGCGAACTCGTTCTCTTTCAAGAGCTTGGCCATGCCGCCGGTCGCCGCAATGTTGCCGGCGGTCAGCGACGCGAGGCTCGTCGTGTCGATGTTGTCGATGTCGCCACTGGCAGCGATGAGCTGTCCGTTTTTGTCGACAATGAAAACGACCTTGGCGTTCGCGTCTCGCACCAGGCGCTCGCACACCGACTGGATGTGCTTGAACTCCTCTTCGTACATCACCATTTGGGGGCTGACCATTCGAAGCTCCGCGCTCTGACGTCCGGCGCCTCCGTCAGCGGACGGGCAACGACGAACAGGGTTAGGACCGACGTTTTATCGGAGGCGAGTCCCAGCAGCAACACGTCCTTTGCTCCCCCCTCGCGATGACGCGCTTTTGCACGCGTGACGCTGCTGCTAAAGCCTCGCTTCGGTGAGTAAGACCCGGGCTACGCTGGTTCTTTGTCTGGTGTGCGCCTCCCCCGCGTGCGGAAAAAAAGAAGACCTCCCCCCCGCCCCCGCCCTTTCCCCGGCCCGCCTCCCCAAGGCTCCCCCCGTCGCATGCACCGCTGACCCTGCGTTCCCCGCAGACTTCCCCGTCCCCGAAGCCTCCGGCGCCGCCGAAATCGAGCTTCGCCCCGGCCAACACGACCTCTTGGTCATCTCGGATTCCTCACAGCACGGCGCTATCGCACTCTGGCGCATCGACATCCTTGACGGCCCCCCCAACAGCCCCCCTCGCACCGCCATCCTCCCCCTCGACCCGGGCGCAAGCGACGACCTCGAAGGGGTCGCTTGGCGCGACCACCAGCTCTACGTACTCACGTCTTCTGGTGCCGTCCGCCGCTTCGCCCCCGACAGCCACGGCGCACTCGTGCGCAACCAGGACGCCTACCGCATCGGTCCTCCCCCTTCGAGCTGCAGACGCCTCACGGACATCAACTGCGGTCCTAACTACGAAGGCCTTTGCCTGCGTTCCCCCAGAGCCACGGCTCGCTGCGCCGGGTACGCCGCAAGCAAAGACCAGTCGACCCTCGTATGCGTCGTCCTCGAAAACGACCACCTTCGCGTCGACCCCATCAAGCCGCCACTCCACCTGCGCCTTCCTGCCCGCTCCCTCAGCGACTGCGCCTTCGGCCATGCCGATGGACCCGCCGCCGATACCCTCGTCGTCACCACCAATGTCCACGACGGCTCCACGACCTACCGCGTCGACGAGACCACCGGCGAGCTCACCCCCCTCGACATCGGTGGAACCCCTTCCAACGAGGCCGTCGCCATCGATCACACCGGCGCCCTCTACGTCTTCATGGACGCCAACAGCATGACCAGCCTGGGACTCCGCTTCGAATGCACCGGCTGGAAATCCCGCTCCGCGCCTTGACCGCGCCTTGACCAGCCGCCTTTACAACGCACCCCGGTCGGCTATTGCACCGCGACAATGACGAACGCTTCGAACCGGACTTCGTGCCTCGCCGTGATCGCGCTCCTGGGCGTCGCTCTCGCCGGCTGCGAGGACGACAAAAAGAGCTCGACAGCTTCCGACGCTGGGGCGCAGCGCGACAAGAACGCCATGCTCGACCCCAAGATCGCCGCCGCCTTCGCATCCGGCTCCGCCGACCCGAAAGGACCGCCCCCCAACGGTATCTTCGCCAGCGGCGCCGCCGATGCCCTCCATCCAAAAGGCGCGCCGCTTAAAGTCGAACAGGGAAGCCAGGGGACCGAACCCCGTCTCGCCCTCGGAGGCACCGAAATCAAAGGGCTCGCCACCCTCGATGTCGCCGTGCGCGCAGGTCGCGCCGCCATTCCTCTTTCGGTGGCCCTCTCCTTCGACCGCTTGAAACCCGAGGGGAAAAAGCCCGCAGCAATCGTCGATGCGGGAAACCCATTCGACCTGCCCGTGGTCGCCGAGGTGCTGCGCGTCGCCATCGTCACCGAAGCGCCTCCGCCCGATCTGCTCAAAGAACTCGAACGCCTCAAAGGAAGCGATTTTCGTTTTTCTCTTCCCGCTTCCTTGCTCCCAGGACCGCTCTCGTTCAACCGAGCTAAGGGGGCGCGGGTCGACTTCGATGTGCCTCTCGAGTCGGCGGCGCGAAGCCTCGCGGTGTTTGTCGTGCCGCCTCCTCCCAAGCCGGTCGGCGTCGGAGGATTCTGGCTGGTCGAAAGCCGCATAGTCACCCGCGCCGTCGAAGTCGTCTCGTACCGCGCGTACCGAGTCAAAGCGGTCCAAGGCGAGCGAATGACACTGGCCGTGGAGCTTCGGGAGTACGCAACGAGCGCCGAAGTAGAGCTCCCCGGAGTCGCTCCTGGAACGCCGATGGCGCAGTTCGAATCGACAGGTCAGGGCGAGCTCGAGGTGCGACGTGGAGAGCTCTTGGCCGACAAGGCGACCCTTTCACACCGCTGGCTGATGGCCTTCACGCGCGAAGGGCAACAGGTTGGTCTGCAGATCCAAACCGAGGCTCATTTCGCCCGGCTGGTCGGGGGCGACGCCGGCAAGCCCTAATGTTTCGCCGGCCGTTTCGCCGCACTGAGGAGCACGCGTTGGGAATCGACATCAAGTCCGCAAAAGACATCCAGGCCATGCGAGCGAGCTGCCGTGTGGCCGCAGAGACGCTGCTCTTGGTGGGGCAGAAGCTCCGCGTGGGCGTCACCACAGATGACATCAACACCTGGGTGCACGACAACACGATCCAACAGGGAGCTCGCCCGTCACCGCTCCACTACAAAGGATTCCCGAAAAGCGTGTGCACGTCGGTCAACGACGTCGTATGCCACGGAATTCCAGGGCCCGAGCTGCTCCGTGACGGCGACATCATCAACGTCGACATCACCACTTTTTTCCAGGGCTTTCACGGCGACACGTCCGCCACGTTCTACGTCGGCATGCCCGGTCCCGCCGCACGTCACGTCACCGAAACCGCACGCAAGGCCCTCGACATCGGCATCGCCGAAGTGCGCGAAGGAGCTCACCTCGGTGACGTTGGCGCGGCTATCCAAGAATACGTCGAAAAGCGCGGCTGCAGCGTCGTGCGCGACTTCGTGGGCCATGGGATCGGTCGCAAATTCCACGAGCCGCCTCAGGTCAAACACTATGGCAAACGCGGGTCCGCCGAGCGCCTCAAAGCGGGCATGATCTTTACGATCGAGCCGATGGTGAACATGGGACGCTACGAGGTGAAGCTCGACGCACGCGACAAATGGACCGTCCGCACCGCCGACGGCACGCTGTCGGCGCAGTTCGAGCACACAGTGCTGGTGACGAAAACCGGTTTCGAGGTGCTCACTCAACGCGCCCAGCCGCTAAGGGCTTCGGAAAACATCGCATCGCTCTTCATCGGCTGACGCGAAGTCTCCCTTTCATGGCCTGGTGGTCGGAACGAGTGCCAGGGCACAACGACGGCAGTCCTCAACAACCGGGCCGCAAGAGCGTCGGCCGCGTTCGCGTTGCCATGGACACTGTTGCCACCGTGGGTGGGCTCGATCCAAGGCAATGAAATGTGCAAAACTGCTGCCGACCGACTCGATGGGCTGATAGCCATTTCGGCCAAAGCCGCTGATCGGGTTGGCAGCGCGGCAAAACGCAGGGTCGAGTCACCGCGGCGACGAGGACACGGTCCGATCCGGTGGAGGCGGCCCTTCATCGAGCTTCCACCCATCAGGCCGCTCGCGGACACGCTCTTTCTCAAAGCTCTCTTTCAGCTCATAGAGCAGGTGCACGTTCCACGCGAACCCGTCGGCGACCTGGTATTGGTGGCCCGCGTAGTTCACGAGGAACCCCTTCGAATAGCGTGGCACCATCGGCCGCGGCTCGTCCGCCATGTTTTCCAGGTGTACGAGCTCGTAGCGTCGCTCGTCGGTGGCGATGGTGTCGTCGAGCTTCTTGATGGCGAACCAAAGCGACCGGTCCGGGCGCTGCCTTGCAAAGCCACAAAGGATAAAGTTTGGCTCGACTCGAACGGCGACGCAGGGGGTTCGCTTGGCGATGATCACTTCTTCGATGCGTACGGCGCTGACGAGCTCGAGCTCATGACGGGCGACGCCCTTGCCTTGCGCGGTCACTTCACGCCGCAGGACGATCTCGCCGGACGTGAAGAATTGCACGCGACGCACGTCAGCGGCGCCAAGTCCGAAGCGGTCGCGCACGGCCTCGGTGAAGGCGGGCAGACCACATCCAGAGACCGCCAGGGCCAGCAAGGCGATCGGCAACATAGGACGCCACAACAACACGGTCATGCCCGTTCACCGACCGCCTTCGGTGGCGTGAGTGTTTCGACGTCGTCATGCTGGAGCGCCCGTCGGTGCGTCTCCCGCAGTCCTCGGGGGAATGCTGCCGATGCCGGACTGACCCGCGGGTCATCTCCTAGGCGTGAGACCCCGAGCACCCCCAGGTTCGGACCTGTCGGGACTGCAAACAACACGGCGCGACCGGGCAGTGTGCGGAACAACTTTGCTACAAAAAGCTCGTCGAAGCGCATCGTACCGTCCTGATCGCAGAACATCGGCAGGTTGCCGCGTCGTCCATAGTCGAGAAGACGCTCCTCGCCGACAACGTAGGTTAGAGCGAGCTCCTCGGCGGTTTTCCATTGGGGCATGGTGCGACCTCCTCCTTCGGACCGGTCTCCCACCATGTCGTACCAGGTAGGATGCCTATGGCCTAATTTCTGGACTTGCGCTCCGATCGCCGGCAGCCTTCGGCGATGACAACGCCCAATAGCCTCGACTACAAATGCGACTGGCGCATCGGCTTCAACCTAAACCCGCTGGCCAAGGGGACCATCGGCTACCTCCTCTACTGGACCGGCTGCGCGGGGCTTTCTCTCCCGCAGGACATGACCGTCTGGAACCCGCTGGACTCGAGTGCGCAGACCGTCGTGGTCGGCTCCACCATCGACTGCTGCGGCCTCCTCGAGTCGTTCAGCTTCGAGGGGGGGGCAGAAGACCCGATCCATATCGTCTCGTATGTGAGCAAGGGGGTGGCCGCATCGATCCGGGCGACGCTCGCGCAGCCGCTCACGAACACCAAGGTCAAAGTTGGCTGGTATATCATTGCCTTCGATGACGAGGCGAAGGCGTGGTACGAGGCCGCCTTTGTCAAAGATGCAACCTACGTCGAGGCGCTGCTCGACACGTCGCTCGGCGAGGTGCAGATGTTTATCGCCAACGAGGGGACCAGCGTGTCCGACACCCTCGACCTCCGAGTGTATCGCTTCGAGTTCCAGATCATCCCGCAAGAGAGCAAGACGGCCAACACCGAGTTTTCGACAGGGCTCACCCAGCACCTTGTTAAAGCGTGGGGCGTCGCCGGCGCGTGACGCCGATCCCGGCCCGGCACGATCGCGCGGATCATTTATGCAAAATGTTCCGTTCGACGCGAGACCCGGGATACAGTGTCGCCTGCGTACCAACCACGCCGTTTGAGGCGGTTGTACTTAGGAGCAGGTGACAGAACATGGCGATTACCGACGAGATCCCGAAGTCAAGAATCACGCTCACGTACCGAACCACGGTCCGCGGCGACCCTGAGGATGTCGTGCTTCCGCTGCGGGTGCTGATCCTCGGCGACCTTTCCGAGGGGACATCACGTGAACGCAAGCTCGACTTCGGGCAGCGGAAGATTCGAGGCCTGGACGGCAAAAATCTCAGCGGCGTTATGGCCGATATGAACATGTCGATCACGCTCAGCGTCGAGAACAAGATCGACCCAGACAGCGGGGACGGGGCGATCAAAGTCGAGTTGCCGATCCATTCGGTCCACTCGTTCGATCCCGCAGAGGTGGCCAAGAACGTACCGAAGGTCAAGGCGCTGCTGCTTCTCAAGCGGCTCCTGCTCGAGGCCCAGTCGAACTACGACAACCGCAAGCAGTTCCGCGCTCTCGTTCGGGCCCTCGCCACAGACAAGGATGCCATCGCGGCGATGATGCACGAGCTCGAAGGCTTCGACAATTTCAAGCTTCCGATGCCCAAGAAGCCAGCCGCCGAGGCTGAAGGCACCCCAGCAACCTAAGGAGAATACAACATGGCTGCTCAAACTCTCGATCTCAGAACATTTCTCTCGACGGTAAGTCTGAACCCCGACGTCACGACCTTGACGCCGATGATCTCGTCCAACTTCGAGCAGGTCACCGAGGAAGTGACTGCGGAAGACCGGTTCGCTTCCAGCCTCGCCGCCGTTGTCTACAACATGAAGCCCGAGGACGCGCGTTTCGATAAGCAGAGCATCCAGGACCTCGTCGCTACCATCGACGAGCTCGTCGAGGACCAGCTCAATGAGATTATCCACCAGCCGGCATTCCAGCGCATGGAAGCGACCTGGCGTGGCATCGAGGATCTCGTCGGACACACTAACTTCCATGCAAACGTCGACCTTTGCCTCCTAGACGTCTCCAAAGACGAGCTCTTCGACGACCTCGAGCTCAACGTCGCAGATATCGCCGGCTCGGAGCTGTTCAAGAAGGTGTACCTCGCCGAATACGACAAATTCGGCGGCGAGCCCTACGGCGCCATGATCGGCCTTTACGACTTCGCCAATACCCCCGCTGACATCACCTGGCTCAAGGCCATCGGCAAGATCGCCTCCGCTGCACATGCGCCGTTCGTTGGCTCCGTGTCGCCCAAGTTCTTTGGGTACGATACGATGGAGGAGGTCAACCAACTTCGCGACATCGCGGGTCTCTTCGCCACACCGCGCTACTCCAAGTGGAACGAGCTGCGCGACTCTGAGGAGGCCGCGTACATCGGCCTTGTCCTGCCGCAGTACATGGCGCGTCCTCCGTACAACGAGGTCGTGTATCCGGCCGACGGAATCCACTTCAACGAGCACGTCGATGGCGACGACGCAACGAAATACCTGTGGGGGAGCTCCGCGCTGCTGTTTGCTCGCAATGTGGTCCGCTCCTTTGAGGGGTCCGGTTGGTGCCAGTATCTCCGCGGTGTCAAAGGAGGCGGGCTGATCACTGGCCTTGCGACGCACACGTTCAACCTTCGCGGTGAAGACGAGCTCCGCTCCGGTGTCGAGGTTTCGATGCCTGACTACCGAGAGTTCGAGCTAGCCAACTGCGGCTTTATCCCGCTTATCGACAAGAAAGGGACCGCGGACGCTGTCTTCTTTAGCGCCCAGTCGATCAAGAAGTCGCACAAATTCAAGGATGCGAAGGATTCGGAAAACTCCCAGCTCGTCACCAACCTTTCCTATACCTTCTCGGTCACCCGCATCGCGCACTACCTGAAATGCATCATGCGCGACAACATCGGCAGCAGCGCGGACCAGGAGTACATCCGAGCACAGATCGACCGTTGGATCTCGGGCTACGTTACGGCTATCCAGAATCCCGACGACTTGACGCTCCGCTATTATCCGTTCAAGGCCTACAGTCTTGCGATCGAGCCGGTTGCCGGCAAGATCGGCTGGTTTCATTGCACACTCGCAGTGCTTCCCCATATTCAGTTCGAAGGGCTCGACGTCGACCTGCGCGTTGACGCGCGCCTCGGGTAGTCCGAGGGGCAAACCCACACACATAGGAGAGAACCATGGCTCACAATTATCCCTGTGACTGGAAAGCTGGCTTTGTGATGGACCCGTCGCAAAAGCAGCGGGTCGGCTACCTCTTGGCACTTGAGGGGAATGACTGGGTGCTCGCCCAAGATATCCAGGTGTTCTCGCCGTTCCAGGCGGGGGCGCCGGCCGCGGGCACGTTCGGAACCGCGGCCTCGACATTCACTGCAGGCGCCGCCGCCAACCTCGACAAATGCGTCGGTATCATCGAGGCCTACAACTACGAGGGGGGCGTCGGCGATGCCATCTGCATCAGCGCCTACATCTCCGCGGACAGCGGCGCAATCCTCAAAGGCAAGATGCAGTCGACGCTCACGAGCACGATCATCAAGAAACTGTCCTGGTGGATTGTGAACTTCGATGAAGACAAAAAAGTGTGGTACGAAGAGGCGTACCCAAAGACCCCGTCGGTCGTCAATGGTCAGCTCAACGCCCCTGGCGGCAAGGACATCCGCCTCCAGGTTGCAGACGACCCCACGAAGGTCCATCCGAACATCGACGTGAACGTTTACAACCTCTACTTCGAGGTGGTACCGGCGGCCAACTGCCTCTTCTCGCTGCAGTTTGCGACCAGCTCGACGACGCCCTTCATTAAGAACTGGGGTCTCAAGGTCGGCAAAGCCGCGGTCGCTGCGTTGCCCGCGCCAACCTAATCCATACTGCCCGGTGAAACGGATCCCCCAGCAAGTCTCGCGAGTGTTCTGGCAGATGGGTCAAGCCCTCCTGCCAGAGCACTTCTACGCGCAAGAGCAGTCGCTCCGTGAGGAGTTCCATCTGCGCCTGCGCTCCCAACTCGCCCCCTATTGGGGCGTCGCACTGCTCAAATGGGACGAGTTCGAGCTGCTCAAAGGGATCATCAGTATCCAAGAGCTGACCCTCGTGCTCCCGTCTGGCACGCTCATCGACGTGCCAGGCAACACGGGTCCCGCGTTCCTCAACCTGAACGCAACGGGCGCAACTGCCGCGTCCGTCTTTGTGCATCTGGCCAGTTCCTTCGAGGTTGTCGATGTGGGGGCCGGCGACGGCGCCGAGAGCATCGAGCGCATTGTCCAGAAAATACAGCTCTCCACCAACGCCTACGCCGAGGGGAGCGCCCAGTCGTTCCACCTCGCCGATTTCCAGTGTGGACCAGATAACACTTGGTCCATGAGCCCAAACTACCTACCGCCGCACCTGCTGGTGGGACGGTCGCCGTTCTTCGAGCCTTATCTTGCTCGCATGGATGCCATCCTGCGCGCCACACGGCAGGCGCTCACCACAGAAGTGCAAGACAACTACCTGGCTGTCGAGGGTTCGACCTCTGCTCGCGCGAGCCTTGGTCCTCTCTTTCGCCTCCAGGCGCTGCTCGGCGACCTGCGCGCCGGGGTCCACCAACACCCCTACGTGCTCTTCGAAGCCTTGCGCGGGCTCTACATCGACCTGTGTGTGCACCGTGGCGTCTCGCCCACCGTCATCGAGAAACCCTATGCTCACGACGAGCTCGCCGGCTGCTTCGCGGGCCTTCTCGACTGGCTCGAGGAGCAGGCCCAAATCAACAAACAGACGATCCCCTATGTCGAGTTCGTCCGGGAAACCGGCATGCTCGTCTGCCAGCTCGGAAAGGACATCCGCAGAGCCCGCGACGTGTACCTGCTCTTGCAAAAGCCCCAGGTCGCGATGACCGTCGATGTCTCCCGGGTGAAGCTCGCCAGTGAGTCGCGGATCGGCGTCGTCTACGAGCGGGCCCTCCGCGGGATCCCCTACACCAAGGTCGACAACGTGCCGTTCAAACACGGCCTCGCATCAACCGTCGAGTTCTACCAGGTCAGCCCCGGCCAAGAGTGGGACCACGCCGTGCGCGATGGACGGGTGGTCCTCTACGACGCCCCGGTGCTTGCTGGCTGCCGCCTCTACCTCTACTGCCGCTCCGAATAAACTCAATCTCCAGACCTCACCCCCCAGGCCCCCCTCTCCCTCGACAT
>CAITRH010000406.1 GCA_903894755.1 uncultured delta proteobacterium | reverse complement strand
TTTCCGTCCCTCGTTGAGCCCTTCGGTACGCGCCTGCGCGATGATGCGTCGGTAAAACGGGCTCTGAAATTCGTAATGCGTCTCCATCCTTGCCTCCAACTTCTTCCGCAGCTCGTAATTAGCCTAGACCGCCGCCCACGCAACGTCCTCGTAAATCGGCACCACGTTGCCTTCTGCGTCATCGACCGCTTGCGCGAACGCATCGAGAAGAGCCTCCGCTTGCGTTTTCCGACCGTGCGCCACCAACGCAAGCAGCACCATCTCGACGCTGGCGTTCGCGTAATCGGCTGCATCCAACGGAAGCTCCTCGGGACCGATCACCCAAGGCACCAGAATCCAACCTGGATGTCCCAGCGCTATCTTGCCACGTGCCCATGCGGCCACACTTGCATTGGGCGCAATGACCAACAGAAACACCTTGGCATGGAGACGTCCCGCTAGATTCGCCAGGAACTCGGGCCAGCGGTAAAACTTGTCCTCGTCGACGTCGAGCTGAACTTCCACCACCATCGCACATGGGCGGTCTTTCCGATCGCTGTAACGTAGCACAAGGTCGGCCCGGCGCTCGGTGGGATCCACGCTTCCCAGGTCGGCCTCCATCACCGTAATGTTCCTGGCAGCAGGAGGCCTCCCGCCCGCTCCGCGAACCAGTTCGAGCGCCAACTGTGGGCGATGGCGAAACGCAGTAACTAGACCTTCATGGGTTGCTGAGGGCATGACCGCATCCACTGCAGCACACGTGCCGAATGAAAGTACGTTGATTTCCGATGCGACATTGCGTCCTAGGGTGGCCAGGACAGATTCTCCCTGTCCCCGGCCACCTTCGTAGTAACGCTATCCCGAGCTTCAGTGCAGCAAGCAGCGCTACTACCGCCCCTCACGGTACGCCCGAACCGCATTGACAATGCCATCCGCAAGACGCTCTCGATAGTCCGCACTTCCAAGCCGAGCTTCCTCCTCTGCATTCGACACGTAGCTCGTCTCGAGCAGTACGCTCGGCATCCTCGCCCCCACCAACACATGGAACGCCGCAGTATGCACCCCGCCATCGTGTACGTTCGAATACTTCATTGCAAGCGACGTGACCGTGGCGTGCTGCAGCAGTCCTGCCAGCTTTCTCGACCTCGTCGCATGGTCAGCCAACCGCATGCTCGCAAGGATCGCCCCAAGCTCCACAGTCGCCGCAGGGCTCGTGGCGTTCTCGCGCGCGGCTATGCGGTTGGCTAGGTCGTCTCGGGATGTGTCGAGTACATAGGTCTCTACCCCTCGTGCGCCTGGCGCATCCGACGCGTTGCAGTGAATCGACACGAATAGGTCCGCAGCTACCGCGTTGGCCCGCGCCGTCCGCTCCTCGAGGGCGATGAAGCGGTCGTCGTCTCGTGTGAGCACCACCTGCAGACCATCCTTTGCAAGTGCGGGAGCCACACGGTGTGCAATATCGAGGGTCACCTCCTTCTCCTGCACGCCCGAACGACCAATGGCCCCAGGATCGGACCCACCATGGCCAGGATCCAATACCACCCGCAACACCGCTCGCGTGCGCTCGAAGCCAGGTGGACGTCGTGCAACATCGATCACGATGCGGAAAGGCTCGGGAAGTGGGAACGCTCGCCGATAGGCCCGTCCATCGAGATCCAGCACCACCCGGGCTCCCGTAATGGTCGCCTCCGCGGTCAGCCTCGACACAATCCCGTGGGTCTGCACGGTACCGGCGCCGTCGCCTAGATCGACCCCGTCGAGCTCGATGAAGGTGCGGGACGTGTGCCGTGTCCCGCCTGCGTCGCTCACGCGAAACCTCGCCGGCCCGTCAAGCTCCACAACGATGCGCGCTGCGTCGCGATCGGTGAAATGTCCTACCCGCACGACTCGGGGCGGACGGACCGGAACGACGGCTGGACGCGTAAGGGTCCCTTCGGAGGCCAGCGAACGATCGATCGCGTCGAGCACAGTCCGCGCAGGACAGGCCGGCGCGAGACTTGAAAGCGTTTGGGCAAGAAGGAGCGAACACGCGCCCGCGTCCGCAACGGAAGCCAGCTTGCGTTCGGCGCGGTACACCTCGGCGTAGGTGATCGACGGGTCTTGGGCGAGCTCCCCGGCCAGCCATGCAGCTCGCAGGGACGCGTCGCAGGCTACCGGCGACGACGCGGGTTGCGATGCGGCCCGGTACAAGTCGAGGGCTTCTTTGCCGTCTTGGTCCCGTCCATCGAGCCGCCACATGCGCTCGAAGAGACGGGCCGAAAGCAGGTGGAGCTCGGAAGCGCGCGGGCCGGTCCCTTCCCGCATGGCGTGGGCTTCGACGGAATGCGCGAGGGCCAAAAGCTCGGCGCGAGGGGGCAGCGGAGACGTTTCGACGAGCTTGCGGGCGATCTCGATCGGGGTGGAAGCGTCGGCGGGGCCAGCGTCGGGAACGTTGCCGCCTTTCGAGCATCCGAGCAACAATGCGAGAGCCAGCAGGACAGGTCGTCGCAGGGCAACCTCGGCGCTATGCTCGCGCGGCGACGCTTGATGCAGCAAGCCCGAACGGAGGAGAGCCACGTGAGTGAACAAGCCATATACGCAGACCGTGAGACGGGCCAGGTTTTCGAGACCGCGCGCGTGATGATGAACACCTACCTCGCGCGCTTTGCAGAGCGGATGGGGACCCATATCGAGCCCCTCGATCCTGCGGGATATGTGAAGGTGCGAAAGGGCTCCGCGAGCATCGGAATCACCGTGCTCGAAGCCAACGGCGTGCTACTTTTCATGGCGCCGGTCTTGAGCATTCCAAGGGCAAACCGAGAGGCGCTTTACCGTAGACTTCTCGAGCTGTCGTTCTTGGCGACGAGCGATGCGGCCTTTGCCATCGACAAGGACCGCGAGGAAATTTGTGTGCGGGCGCTTCGACGTCTGTCTGGTCTCGACTACGAGGAGTTCGAGGACCTGCTCGATACGGTGGGCAAGGTCGCAGACGACTGGGATGACGCGCTCAAACGCGAGTTTGGAAGTCGCTAAACCAACCCCATCTTGAAAATCGCAGGTCCGAACCGCTTTCCGCAGACCTCACCCCCAGCCCCCCTGTCGTAGTCAAGAGGGGGACGCCGATTAGTGCCGATTTGGTTCTTTTTTCCGCATTCGACCCCCCATTTCTCACGCACGATCCCTAGTCCACCTTGTTTCAGTCAAGGTAGTT
>CAITRH010000405.1 GCA_903894755.1 uncultured delta proteobacterium | reverse complement strand
CCGATGCCGTCGTTCCCCCACCCGCTGCCATCGTTCCCTCACCCGCTGCCGTCGTTCTCCCACCTGATGCCGTCGTTCCCCCACCCGCTGCCATCGTTCCCCCACCCGCTGCCGTCGTGCCCCCACCTGCTGCCGTCGTTGCCGGAGCTATGGCGCCCGATAGCAAAAAGATCGGTTCGTTGTTGACGTCCCCCTCTCACTTGGGAGGCGGGTGAGCGTCGGGGGTCACAAGGCGGGCAGCTCGGGAAGCTCCAAAGGATCAAACCCCGGTGGAACCCGGTAAATCTCCTGCGTCGGCGGGTAAAGATCGATCGACGTCTCCTGCCGCCTCTTGCCATCGGTAAACACTAAGGTCCTCACCCGCCGAATCTGAACCCCGCGGATCCCGCGCTGCTTCAAGGTCGCCTTGCTCACCGCCTCGTCCTCCACCACCTTGCGGTTGTACGGAAACCCCCCGATCACCGTGTGCGTGAAGGAAACCTCCACCGGCTTTGCCGGCCCAAGTAGCTCCACCTTCAACCGCTGCCCGCTCTTGTCCACGAACGCGTGGATCACCACCCCGAACGCGTACGGGTTGCGAAGCTTCAAGTCCACGCTCGGATACACCACCGTCGCGTCCAGCCCCATCGAGATGTAGCCGCTAGGACGGGAGTGAGGAAGTCGCTCGATCACGTCCAGCCCGCCGAAAAACGCCGCCGCATGAAGCGTCGAGGCTACTTGACAGGTCCCACCTCCCACCCCTTCCACCATCTCACCGCGAAAAATCTCTCCCGCCCTCTTGAACCCGTTCTCCTCGCTCCGCGCCCCCACCACCTCATTGAAGGACAACGCTTCGCCGGGTCCCACCACCACCCCGTTGATGCGCGACGACGCGACCTCGACGTTCCTCGCTCGTCTCGCTTGCTCCCCCCCTCGCGAAAAGGTCGTTTCATACGACCCCACCACATGGCTCACATCGAGCTTCGCGAGGTACGACGACGAAATGCGAGGTGGAAACGCTAAAACAGGCACCACGAGATCTGCCACGCCGTCGTTTGCCCGAGTCCAGACCAGCGCTTCGAGCGCCGCCACAACCCCGTTCGTGTCGAGGTAGCGCCCATTGGTCTCCGGAACCACCATCCGATGTTCCAGGTCAAGACGCGCGGCAACGGGCGCTTCATCCGCGGTTTCCTTGAGCGGCTCGAGCCACGCGGCAACCCGCGACGCGTTCACCGTCGCAAGCAGCGGCACATCGAGCTGACCCCGCGACGCCGCCAGCGCTAGCTCCGCCCGTGTCCATGGGTCGGCGTTGGCTCCAAGACCTTCGACACGTCGAACCACCGCATCGATGTCCACCTCGACGCCGAGCTCGCCCAGAGTTTTCTCCACAGGCTCGAATCCAGGCCCTCCTAGAGGAGGGACCAGACGCACGCGACGTCCCTGAAGCGCCGCAACACGCTCCTCGACAAGCCCGCGAAGGTTTGCTCCCAGCACGACCCCGTCGATCCGAATCCCAGCGAGGGGACCTGGCGCGGGAACGTAACGAGCCCAGGCGCCGACACCCGCTGCGGACAAGGCTCCAAGAACAGACGCGAGCACGAGAAAACGTTGAAGGGAGCTCATTGGCAGGGCAACCGGGACACGACAGAGCGGAGTATGGTCACTTCAACGGAGGCGCACAACCGCCAGATCAATGTCGTCACGATCCCATCCTACGGGCCTCTATGTCCTGTTTTTCACCGAAGCCTGGGAGCGCTTTTCCTACTACGGGATGCGCGCCTTGCTCGTGTACTACATGACCAAGCAGCTGTTTCGCCCAGGTCACCTGGAGCACGTGCTCGGCCACGGTACCGTCGAGTCGTCCCTGGTTGCCGTGTTCGGCCCCCTCGCGCCGCAAGCGTTTGCGTCGCAAATCTACGGGCTTTACACGGCTCTGACCTACCTCACGCCCCTTTTCGGCGGCATCCTGGCCGACCGCGTGCTCGGCGCGCGACGTTCCGTGGTGCTCGGTGGCGCCCTCATGGCGCTCGCGCAGTTCACCCTGATGGAGGAGCGCTTCTTCTACCTTGGCCTCTTGCTTCTCATCGTAGGCAACGGCGCTTTCAAACCCAATATTTCCACACAGGTCGGGGCGCTCTACGCGCCTGACGACCCGCGCCGTGACCGCGCCTTCAACGTCTTTTACGTAGGCATCAACCTGGGAGCCTGGGCCGCTCCCCTGGTGTGCGGCACTCTGGGAGAAACCTTGGGATGGCGCTGGGGGTTTGCCGCAGCAGGCATCGGCATGCTCCTAGGGCTCGTGGTGTATGTGCTGGGGGCACCAACCCTTGGTACCGAACCTCCGCGTTTGGCTTCTACGACCCAAGCCCCGCTCTCGAAAAAGGATTGGACTGCCGTCGGTGCTCTGGTTGTACTGTGTTTGCTCAATGTCCCCTACTGGGCGGTCTACGAGCAGCAAGGAAATACGCTGGCCCTGTGGGTGGACACGTCCAGCGACCGCAGGCTGTTTGGGATCTTTGGAAGCTCCTGGCAGATGCCGGCTACGTGGTTTCAGAGTGTCAACCCAGCGTTTATCTTCCTGCTCACCTGGATGGTAAACCCGTACTGGAGCTGGCAAGCAAGGCGAGGCAAGGAGCCGTCGAGTGTGGCCAAGATGGCGATTGGCTCCGGTCTTCTTGCCGTGTCGTATCTGGTGATGGCGCTGGTGGCGCATCAGAGCCAAGGCGGACTAGCCAGCTTGTGGTGGCTGATCTTGTCGACAGGAGTCCTGACACTGGGAGAGATTTACCTTTCTCCGGTGGGGTTGTCGCTCGTGACCAAGGTAGCTCCGGTGCGGCTCGTGTCGATGATGATGGGACTCTGGCTGCTCTCGAGTTTTTTCGGGAACTACCTTTCAGGCGCCCTCGGCATGTTCTGGGATCGCTGGACCAAAGAGAGCTTTTTCTTGGTGATGGCATCGCTGGGAGCCGCTACGTCGCTTGCGTTCGTATTGCTTGCAGCGCCACTTCGCCGTGCGCTTGGGGAGCAGCGCTGAACTCCAGGAGCTGGGACCGGTGGGCCTCAATACACCTCAAAGAAGGTCCGTGAGATTGCATCCCCCGCGACATTCAGCTTGCGCTGGAAATCATCGAGGTACTCGTGAAGCCCCCCTCCAATCACCTCCTTGGTCACCGCAAAGGAAAACTGCGCTTGAAGCTGTCCCAACGCCCGCTCCGGGGCTGTCTCCGGGATTCCTTGAAACCGCCCCGTAATCGCATAGAGCGACCGCTCCGCCTTCATCAAACACCAGCGGATCGAACGAGGAAACTTCCGATCGAACAGCAGAAACTCCACCACGCTCGCGGGCAATATCCTCCCATACCGCTTCCGGTACATCTCCAGCGCGCTCGCCGACTTCAGCAGCGCTGCCCACTGCGTCTCATCGTACGGCGACCCCACATCTGTGACCTCAGGAAGCAGTATGAAGTACTTCACGTCCACAATCCGCGACGTCTTGTCGGCCCGCTCAATGAGACGCCCTAGACGGCAAAAATGCCACGCCTCGTTGTGGGTCATGGTCAGGTACGTGATCCCGACGAACAAGTGCGACGCCTGCTTGACCGCCGTGTAGAAATCATGCGGACTCTCCAGAACCGACGCAAGTGACGCCCCTTTGACCATCAGATACGACTTGTTGATCTGCTCCCACATTTCTGAGGAAATGATCTCCCGAATCGACCGCGCGTTGTCCCGCGCCGTGCGGAAACATGAGAGGATCGAATTCGGATACCTCGCATCCAAGGTCAAGAACTCCAGCACATGCTCCCTCGTAGGAGTCCCGTAATGCTCTTTGAAAAACTTGTCATCCCCCGTCGTCGCTACGAGCGCCCCCCACGGCTCGTCTTTGGACGCCCCCAGGGCAAGATGAAAGTTCACATCGATGAAACGAGCTACGTTCTCTGCTCGCTCGATGGTCCGCCCGGTCCAGTAGATGGCCTCTGCCACTCGACTCAACATAGAACCCACGTGTCCTTGCTCCCCCCACCCTGAGAGGAATTCACCACACACGACCCCGCTTTCAATGCCACACGCGTCAGTCCTCCCGGCAATACGTAGATATCCTCGCCATAAAGCACATAGGGACGCAGGTCTACGTGACGTCCCTCGAAGTGATCCCCCACAATCGTGGGGACCCTCGATAGCCCCAACATGGGCTGCGCAATGTAGTTGCGAGGATCCGCCTCGATGAGCCCCGCAAACGTCTCCCGCTCTGCCACCGTCGCATGCGGCCCTATCAACATCCCGTACCCACCCGACTCGTTCGCGGCCTTCACCACCAGCTTGTCCAGGTTCGCCACCACATACGCCCGCTCCTTGTCGTCACGACACACATAGGTCGGAACATTGGGCAAGATTGCGTCCTCCCCAAGGTAGTACCGGATGATCTTGGGAACGTAGGCGTAAAGCACCTTGTCGTCGGCTATCCCAGTCCCAGGCGCGTTGGCCATGGACACCCGTCCCGCACGGTAAACATCCATAAGCCCCTCCACCCCAAGCAACGAGTCCGGTCGAAAGGTCTTGGGGTCTAGAAAGACGTCGTCAATGCGGCGGTAGATCACGTCCACCCGACGAAGTCCCTGCGTTGTACGCATCGCTACCTCGCCATTGCGCACCACCAAGTCCCGTCCCTCGACAAGCTCGATGCCCATCTGCTGCGCAAGAAACGAGTGCTCGAAGTAGGCCGAGTTGTACACCCCTGGAGTCAACACCACACACGTTGGGTTCTCCACCCCCGCAGGAGCGATCGACTGCAGCATCTCGAGAAGCTTGCCAGGATAGATCTCCACAGGACGTACCCGGGACGCCTCGAACACCTGTGGGAACGTCCGCTTCATGAGCTCCCTGTTTTCGAGAACATACGACACCCCAGATGGACACCGAAGGTTGTCTTCAAGGACATAGTATTGGCCATCGCGGTCACGCACTAGGTCGGTCCCCACGACATGGCACCAGATGCCTTTGGGAGGACGAAGCCCTTGGCACGGCTGTAGATACGACTTGGCCGAAGCGACCAGCTCCCGAGGCACGACACCGTCGCTGAGCACCCGCTGGCCGTGGTACATGTCGTCCACAAACAAGTTGAGGGCATGGATGCGCTGCTTTAGCCCGCGCTCGATGGTGGTCCATTCGGCAGCCTCGACCACCCGCGGGACAATGTCGAAAGGGAAAATCTTCTCCGTTCCGTGCTCGCTTCCGTAGACATTGAACGTGATACCCATGTCGAGCAGGGCCCGTTCGGCCGCGAGCTGGCGGCGTAGGATGTCCTGTTCTGCCATAGACTCGAGCTTCTTGGTGAGTAGCTCGTAACCCGCCCGAGGACGTCCCCGTGCCTCGAACATTTCGTCGTAATAACCGCCAGTGTCGTACGCCTCGAAGTGCATGCGCGGGTGATCCTCTCGTTGATAGTCCCCAGTGTAGGGGCGACCCGTTTCCGACGGGTTTCCGTTGCGCTAAAACTCGCGCCTAGCCTCTTTTTCTTCGACCACCCGTCCCTACAATCCAAGCTCCTGCCGCCAGCGTCGCTCCATGCCTAGATAGTCGCTCAGATCGAACTTGCGCTGTGTGCTTGCACTGGTCATGCTTCGAACGGTCCCGTAAATGGCGCGCTGTGGGAACGGACGGTCGTGCAAGCCAAAACACCATGCGATGTTTGCGTAGCCATCTGGATCCCGTCCATCGAGAGCGAAGCGGTCGTTCAGGTAGACCAAGATCCCATGGGCGTCGGCCGGGGTCTTGGTCCAGGTGAGCACCAGTT
Source organism: uncultured delta proteobacterium (assembly GCA_903894755.1). Classification (GTDB taxonomy): domain Bacteria; phylum Myxococcota_A; class Polyangia; order Polyangiales; family Polyangiaceae; genus CAITRH01. The sequence goes on along the minus strand of CAITRH010000405.1, from coordinate 5,558 downwards.
TTCCCCACAGCATGCGCAAGTAGCTTGGCATCATCCCGCGCAATCGGAGATCAAGCTGACAGGTGTTCCAGAGCGGGTCGGGCGAATGGGCGTCCATCAGGGCCGTCAGGTCGAGAACCGAGGTTCGCGGGTCGGACTCATGTTGGCTCAGCGTGGTCCGAGCCCACTGTGGGATCGCTTCATAGGTGCGGTGGTCTGGATTCGCTTGCGCGAAGTTGAACGCCAATGTGCGCCTCACGACAAGTTGTTCCAGAAAGGCGTCGACGGAAAGTCCATGCTCTTGTCCCCAGCTGCGCGCGGTCAGCGCTATGTGCCGAGCGCTGATCATCCCGAAGTGCAAGTAGGGCGACAGGCCGCTGCCCCCGTCCAGAGTCTTGCGATCTTGGTCGAATCCTGAGAGTCGACGGGCCACGAAGCGTTCAAGTCTTGTCGCCGCCGCGCAGGCCCCACCAGGGAAATCTGCGACTGGCCCCACGGTGTGATCGATCTGGCAAGACGCGACCAACGCTGCCAGGTCAACTCGGTCGAAGGCCACGGGTTCAAAGGGAAGGTCAAGACCCATGGGAGGCGCAACCGCGGGCTCTGGCTGCTCCAAGGGGCGCAGCCAAGTGTCGAGCACGCGATTGAGTTTGGGGCGCAGCGTTCGCGCAGCCAGCTCGGCTTTGGGGAAAAGTGCAAGCGGAATTGACGTGTTGTCGTCGACAGCCACGAAGCAACACGAGGCCCGCGACGCTGCGGCCGCATTTTGCGCGGGGATCGTGAAGCTTGGGAAATCGTCGGAGACCACCAGAGCTGCGCGCGCGGCGAGCTTGGCCACTATCCCGCGTGCCTCGTTGGGAGTCTTCGGAAGGAAGAAGACATGTCGGAGGCCGCACCGTGAGAGCTCGGCTGCCGTATCGCGTGCCCCTTCGAGGACAAATGTATGAAATCGATCGCTTGCATGGGGGTAATCGGGGCGAAGCGCTTCGTAGACCAGGCACGGCAGGTTGTACTCGTTTGCCTTTTGCAGTGCATAAGAGAGGGATGCGTTGTCGTTGGGGCGTCGATACATTTGCATCCAGTACAAGACGAACTCGCCATTGGTGCGGACAGGCTGGTCATTGAGAACGCGGAGGCGGGGGTCTTGGTCGGTGACGGGCATCGGGGAGTTTTTGGCGGTGGTCATGGGGCTCTCTGCTGTTTTTTTGGTTCTTGGTGCGGGAGGTTCTATGGCGCGTTGTGATGAAGCACGCTGCAGTCTTGTTGTCATTTGCTTTCCTGGGGCTTTCGTCCATGGCGCGGGCCCAGCCTGCTCCGGCGGCATCACGCCCCCGTCGCGAGGAGCCGTCGTTCGATCGGTTCATCGTGAGCGCCGACCGGATGTTTGGTTTGAACTTTTGGTCCAATGCAGGGGAGAACAACGGGGCGACGTGGTCGTCGAGCGGGACCAGTTTTTCGCTACTGTGGGCGATCCGGCAGGACGCTGCAGGAGGAGCGGGGGCGCCAGCTCCGGGGCCATCCGTGGTTTACCAGACGCCGCGGCTTGCCCTTGATTACGTGATTCCGGTGGGGGCGGGGATGGTAACCGTAGGGGGGTCTTTGGGGTTTTTCATGGGGGGCGGGACCGGCGAGACACTGGGCAACAAGTACGATTTGCCTAGTTCCGTGGCTTGGACTGTGACTCCACGGGGCGGGTATATCCTGGCGTTTACTGACGAGTTTTCCGTATGGCTTCGGGGTGGGTTCACCTATTACCGCCTTTCGAGTGAAACGCAGGGGACCAACAAGGTATCGACGACCTATTCGGGGCTTGCGATCAATCTCGAGCCGACGGTGGTGTGGAAACCGGTGCGCCATTTTGGATTCACCGCGTCGCTTCTTGGCGATATCGGACTCGCGGGCGCGGCAACCATTACGGGGACTGCAACCACTCCTGGACTCGATGTGACGCTCAGGGCGCACAACTACGGACTGACGTTTGGCGCGGTCGGGTCCTTTTCACTGTAAATCTTGAGCTTCGTTTCCTGCATTGAGGAGGCACCACCCCTCGGAACGTCCGAACACATAGCGTCTTTTCAAGGGACGTCTCAGCTGAATGGTCTAGACTACTCCGTCTCATGCCCCTTTCGCGTCTCCGCCTCGTCCATGGGCCCACGCCGCTCGTGAAACGTCCCAACCTCGACAAGCTCTTCGATGTCAACTTGTGGATCAAACGCGACGATGCGACGGGGGGGGCCGAGGCGGGAAACAAAATCCGCAAGCTGGAATTCCTGCTCGCCGACGCGCTCTTGCAGCGGGCCGACACCGTGCTCACCTGCGGAGGGATCCAGTCGAACCACGCCCGAGCGACCGCGCTCGTATGCGCCGAGCTGGGTCTCAGCTCGGTCCTCTACCTGCGGGTAAAGAGCGGCGCCACGGGGACCGATGTGGTTGCACCTCGTGAGCGCTTGCCGATCACTGGCAACGTGCTTCTCGATCGGCTGGCGGGCGCCGAGATTCGACTGATCTCCCCAGCGGATTACGCCGACCGCACGGCTGTCCTGGCCGAGGCGGCGACGCGTCTCGGAGAGCTCGGAAAGCGTCCCTATGTCATTCCGGAGGGGGGGTCGAACGGCCTTGGGGCGCTCGGGTACGTAGAGGCCATGCGCGAGGTTCGAGAACAGCTCGACTGCGGTCTCGGCGGGGGACCGTCCCCCTACGACGTGGTGGTGCATGCGTGCGGGTCGGGCGGCACGGCCGCAGGCGTCGCTCTTGGCTCCGCGTTTTTCGGCGTCGCGCGGTCCGTGCGCGCCGTGGCGGTGTGCGACGACGCCGCCTATTTCGAGCGCACCATCGAGCGCATTGTCGCCGAGGCGCGCGCCTTCGACCCGTTGCTTCCGGAGGCTCCCGCGTGGGTGGTCGACGATCATGCGCGAGGTCCGGGCTACGGGGTCATGGATCCGGAGCAGCGAGAGCTCCTCGTGGAGGTTACGCGCCAGAGCGGCCTGGTGATCGATCCCGTGTACACGGGCAAAGCGCTGCACGGGTTGAAACTTGCGGTGGAGCGGGGCGAGATCGCGAGGGGCGCAAGGGTTCTTTTCGTACACACCGGGGGACTTGCCGGGCTGCTCGCGGAAGGGGAGGCGCTCGAGGACAGCCTCTGAGTTAAACCGCGTCCAGATCGAGACCCGCCATTTCTGTCAGACGAGGCTTTGGCCGAGGAGCCCGCGCAGCGTACTCAAAGTACGTGAGCAGGCACCGCAGGCCGAAACGGAGTATGGCGGGAATGGCGGGTTTCGAGATGGGCGCGGTTTAGGAGGTCTCCGCCCCGCCCTGCCGGGTTCAAAATCGGGTCTGCCACGATTAACAACTAACAAATCCGTGGAAGCTGCTCGCCTGAAAGAAGGTCCAGACGACGCTCCGTTCCATATCGCGTCCGCAGCGCAACCTGTCCCCTCCCTCGCGCCTCTCTAACCTCGCCAATGCACACCGCACCGCGCCCCTCAGGCAAACTACGCATCCGTCCCAACGCCTCGTTCGCCTCCGCTGCAGAGACCACCACCACCATCCGCCCCTCACACGCCACGTAAAGCGGATCGAACCCCAAGAGCTCGCACGCGCACGCCACACCGTCACTCACCGGGATCCCCGATTCCTCCACCACCACGTCAACCCGCGCCCCCTCGGCACACTCGTTCAATACCGACGCAAGCCCGCCACGCGTCGCGTCGCGCATGAAATGTACGTCAAGGCCTCCCGCACACAGTGCCCCCGTCAGCCGATGCAGCGGAGCACAATCGCTCGACACCGGACTGTCGAACGCGATCCCGTCGCGTACCGAAAGCACCGCGATCCCATGACGCCCCAGGTCGCCCGAAACCAATACGACGTCCCCCGCAACCACGCGCCCTGGATGTACCAAGACTCCCTCGGCCACGGTCCCAATGCCCGCCGTGGTGATGAACACGCCGTCGCCTTTGCCCCTCGGGACCACTTTCGTGTCGCCCGTGACAATGCGCACCCCGCACTCCTCGGCCGACCGTCGCATCGACTCCACTACGCGCCCGAGATCGTCGAGCAAAAAGCCCTCCTCCAAAATAAACGCCGCCGAAAGCACCCTGGGGACCGCTCCCGCCATCGCGAGATCGTTCACGGTCCCCACCACTGCCAGCGTTCCGATGTCGCCCCCGGGAAAAAACAGCGGGCTTACCACGAAGCTGTCCGTCGTGAACGCGATCCGCTCGGACCCGAGCACACACACCGCGCTGTCGTGAGGAACATCGCCAGCAGCAGCAAACGCCGGAAGAAACATCCGGTCGATGAGCCGCTTCATCGCCCTTCCGCCCCCTCCGTGAGCAAGCTGCACAGTCCTCGACTCGAACGGCGCCGAGCACCACGTCATTCGGCCCTCCGATAACGATGGTACGCCGCACATGCCCCCTCCGACGAAACCATCGTGGCTCCAAGCGGATGTTCCGGCGTGCATCGCGTGCCAAACGCAGCGCAGTCCGTCGGCTTGCAACGTCCCTGAAGCACCAGGCCGCTTTGGCATTCGGAAGGCTCCGGCTCGGACACCTTCGGTAACGCAAAACGCGCCGTTGCGTCGAAGTCGCGAAAGACGCTGCGAAGTCCCAGACCACCGTCTGCGATAGCTCCTAGCCCGCGCCAAACGCGCGTGACCGGCTCGAAAACCGCAGCAATAAGCCGTTGAGCCGCCGGGTTCCCTTCGAATCGAACCGCGCGCGTGTACTGGATCTCAACTTGGCTCTGTCCCGCTTCGAGCTGCTCCACGCAACGAGTGAGTCCCTGAAGAAGGTCGAGCGGCTCGAACCCGGTGGCTACCAAGGGCACTCTGTACTTGTGCGTAAGCGGCACATATTCACTAAGCCCCATGACCGCACAAACGTGGCCAGGTCCAAGAAACCCATCGATGGTCACGTCCGGCTCGGCCAGAAGCGCCTCGAGAGCCGGTGGGACACGCACATGGGCCCCCAACAGGACAAAGTTGATCATCCCCTTGCGACGCGCCTGCACAACCACCGCGGCTGTCGACGGAGCCGTGGTCTCGAAACCCACGGCGAAAAATACCACCGTACGCTCTCGGTGCTTCTCTGCCAGCGCAAGAGCGTCAAGAGGCGAATACACCACGCGTACGTCGCCTCCGAGGGACTTGGCCGCAAACAAATCGGCCTTCGAGCCCGGTACGCGAAGCATGTCGCCAAACGAGCAGAGGATCACCTTCGGATCGGCCGCAAGCGCGATGGCCAGGTCGATGAGCTCCACGGGAGTCACGCACACCGGACAGCCAGGACCATGAAGCAGCGTCAGCTGGGACGGCAAGAGCGCGTCGATTCCAAATCGAACGAATGCGTGCGTCTGCCCCCCGCAGACTTCCATGATGCGCCAGGGACGGCGGATCGCGTTGGCTAGCAGCCTCGCAGCCTTGTGAACCGCCTCGCGATCGCGGTATTCATCGACATACTTCATACCTTCATCGCCGACGCTAAACCAAACCCATCTTGAAAACCGCAGGTCCGATCTACCGCTTCCGCGCCCCAATTTCGCGTAGACCTCACCCCCAACCCCCTCTCCCTCGACAT
>CAITRH010000404.1 GCA_903894755.1 uncultured delta proteobacterium | reverse complement strand
GTGCACTTGAACCGCCGCGCCGTGCACTTGAACCGTCGCGCCGTGCACTTGAACCGTCGCGCCGTGCACTTGAACCGTCGCGCCGTGCACTTGAACCGTCGCGCCGTGCACTTGATCCATCGGGCCGTGCACTTGATCCATCGGGCCGTGCATTTGATCCATCGCGCCGTGCACTTGAACCGTCGCGCCGTGCGCTTGAACCATCGCGCCGTGCACTTGATTCGTCGCGCCGTGCACTTGATCCGTCGCGCCGTGCACTTGATCCGTCGCGCTGCGCACTTGATCCATCGGGCCGTGCACTTGAACCATGGATCGGTACAAAAGCGCCTTTTTACCGTACGGAAGCGACCCACGGACGTGGTACGAACGCGACAGATCGTCCGTGCGGTCGTGATCGGACAAGCGTCGGCGCAAGCTCCTCCCAAAAGGCCCGCACCTGGTCCAGCGTCGTCAGCCGCCTCGCAGGAGGTAGGCTTGCAATCAAGACACGCCCATAGGGACGCGTCACAATGCGTCGGTCCAGAATCGCAACAATGCCACCATCGCGTTGAGTCCGCACAAGTCGCCCAACCCCCTGCTTCAACGTGATCGCTGCAGCTGGCACCGAGTACTGCACAAACGAATTGCCCCCGCCTTCCTCAATCTGCGCTGCCCGCGCCGCTACCACCGGATCGGTCGGAACCGCAAAGGGGAGCAAGTCCCTAGGAAGATACAGCGCTGCCCGGCTCGCCTAAACCGCGTCCAGATCGAGACCCGCCATTCCCGCCATCTCCGTTTTGGCCTGCGGTGACGACAACGACGGCAAGCGCCTTGATGGGCATCATGAAAGGTAATCCAATGGGTCAACGCGCCAGATCCAGCAGATCCTGCTTGATCATAAGGAACAGCGGATCGTAGCGGAGCGGGTTCAGCGTCTGCGTGACCGGACCTGGGTCGACGCCGCTGGCAGCAAGCGCCGCACGAATGTATTCGCGGCGATTTGTCTCCGACGCAAAATCGGTAACCGCGTCGCCTGGGATCTCCTCCCCCGCAGTCAGGTAGGAGAAAATGACGTCGTCGTTCGAGCCGCCCAACGCCCCGGCGTTCATCTCGAGGTGATCGAAATCCCCGAACAGACGGAAGCGCGAGTGGAAGGGGTGATCCTCCGCGCTGCCCACGGTCAGGATCGGGAAGGACTCCAGAAAGGTCATCGAGGACTTCGGGTACGATGCCTGCGTGGGAATGGCCGCCGACGTGTCGAGCACGAAGCTCGTATCGGTCTTGCTCTTTGCCAGGAGCGTCGACGCGATCGGCAGGACACTGTCGTTGAAATACCCGAACGTTTTGAGATCGGTCGCGGCCACCACCATGGCCGCCGAATTGTTGACGTAGTTGCCGCTCTCCCTGAGGGCTCTCGTCCAGCCGCTGTACACAACGTACTTGTCCGCAATGCCATCGCTGCGCCCCGCAAGACCCTGGTTCAGCCAGAGGAGCCAAGGATTGAACGTCCTCGGGGTTGGTAACGCCAGCTTGGCGAGGTAGTTGATATCGTACTCCCGAACGTTCTGGATGGTCGGCACCCAGCGCGAAGACGCCATGTCCTTCAGGTCGTCGTAGGTCCAGAGGCCCAGCGTCTTGAAAGAGAACACGCCATCGAAGGAGTCCCACGAGAGATCGGCCGAAGATTGATTCGCCACGTCCTTGAGCTGGTTGTTGGGGGCGATGTTCAATGCCGCGGGCGTCCCGTGGTTGGGGCTCGCCAGGAGCACGGCCCCGCGCAACAGGGCGTGGGAGGATGATGCCGTGGCGGCCAGGTTGTACATCTCGAGCGCTGAACGCGTGATGAGGCCTCCCGTCGAATGCGTAATGAAGACCAGCCCCTTCGCCGGGTCCGTCATGCCAAGCGCGAGATCCGTAGTCGGTTGGCTGCCAGGGAGCTCCTTGAGCATTTGCGTCAGCAAGCCGGCACTGAACGCCAGATGCTTGTAACCGGGCCAACGCGCGAGGTACACGTGATAGCGATCGTGCAACTCCGGTGTGGCCAGGTAGAAGCTGAGAAACTTGTGAAAGTACAGCACCGGCGAAGCGTCCCACTGCGACAGTCGGGCGGCGCTCCGGTATCCCGTCCCCATCAGGCTCTGCCACCCATGCACCAGCACGAGGGGAATCCGCCCCGTATCCTTCCGTGGAGCCTTGCCGTAGCTCGTCTGGTCCCAGGCCGGGTAGATGTTCTTCCCCATCAACCGGTCCAGGTCCAGAATGTAATGTGTATAGGTGTTGCCGCTCACCACCGGCTCGATGTCGTTGTCGTTGCTGTTCGGGAAGTTGTTGTCCATGTTCGCCGGCGTGGCGACACGCGTCTGGCGCATGCTCCGAGCAGCGATCATGGGGAAACTGTCTTGATAGCGCGTCTTGTCGATGACATCGGTCAGCGTGAACAGTGTGCGTTTCCCGCTCTTGAGAGCTGATTGGACCAGGCAGTCTTGGTTCTCCGCAGCCACTAGGCTGATGGACTTGCTCTGAACCACGGTCCCAGCCGTGACAGGCACCGTGTCAAACACGGTGGTCTTCTTACTACCCGGACACAACAGGGAGAACTCCGCGGCCACGTTCGACGGTTCGACGGAACCGTTGAAATACAAGCCAAACGTTCCTGTCGTGTTGTTCACATCGGGAGCGATCCCGGACCGGTCCTCGTCGACGAGGGTCGCAGCATTGGAGACGGTGATCTCGACGACCCCCGTGGCCGTATCGAACTCCTTCGTCAGCATCGCGGGGAGGGACGAAAGGGGGACAGGCTGACCAAGGAGAGTCCCGGCGAGCACGACGCGGAGCGACGCGAGGGTGCTACTTCCAACATCCAAGTCGTAGCTGGTCCAGGCGAAACTGCCCTCCGTGCCCGACGACCGGACCAGTCGTACCGGTGTATTGCCAATCACCGAGCCCTGAGGCTTGTACGTCATGTATATGACGTCGCTGTTGTCCGACGTGATTACGGCCTTGTGGACCCCTTCAACGGTTTCAGCGCCCGCCGGCAGGCTGAGGGGCAGGACATGGCTTTTCGCACGTACCATGTTCAGGACCTCGTCCACCGACGGCTCCGTCGCCCGGGCCTTTGCAAGGTAGGACGACACCTCTGTGATGAGCTCGGGCATGACGTCGCGGAATGCGAACTCGAACGCGTTGGGATCGTCCTGCCGGAAGACCCCCTCCGAGCTCGATTTGAGGAACGCCCCGTAGTCCTCCTGTTCGACCGGGGTCTCGAGGGAACAGACGATGACCGCAGCTTCTGTGGCAGGCGAGACGTAGGTGTCTGGCCCGGCGTAGTTTTGCTGTCCGTAAAACCCCGTGACGAAGGCCCGGGCGACCCGACCGTCCTTGGTGACCCTGAGGACTTGGTAGGAACCGGTCGGGGTCGGGACCGTGATGCGGAACGAGCCGTCGGCTTGGACCGCGTTGGGGGATCGAGCCAGGACCGTTCCTTCCTGGGTGAGGAGCTCGACGTCGCCTCCCGTCGCATCGTAGGCCACGACCCATCCTGACAGGGCGGACGAAGGGCCGGACGGATTTGCACTGCTTCCATCGCAGCCGAGGGGCAAGCACGGCAGGAGAGCCGACAGCCCGAGCAGGGTGAGCTTCATGATCGACGGTAGGTCATTCATCGTGTATCCTCCACACGTATCAGGAGTTCTGGCGCCATGCGCAATAGCGGAGCGTCACCGTACGCCGTCCCCCCGATACGTCAAGCGACGCCGCGGAGGTGACTCGACAAAAAACAACGGCCTGCCAAGTGACGAGAGTTCACTCCGCAGTGGACAGAAAACTCATTGAAATACAGGCCGTTGGATGGCTCGTTCTCGACCTTCTCGCTTCAGGCATGTCGATTCCCGAAGTGCTTGCGCAGTATCCAGGGTTGGTGGAGGAAGACATCCGCGCCTGCATCGCGTACGGCGCCAAACGATCTCGCGAGCACCTCGTGCTGCCGGCGCGTGGTGCAGCATGAAAATGAAGCTCGACGAGAACCTGGGCGCACTGGGCGCGCCGGTTCCACAGTTCGGCGTCGTGAAGGGATCCCTCCCTTCACCCGCACACGAGCTCCATCTGTTCTACATCCCGTTGCTGCACGTACTCGTTGGCGTCCCCCAATTCTCGCACGCTTGCGACGTAGCACCGCGGCCGATCTGCCAGACGCGCGCGCCAACCACTGGATCCATGGCGGCATACAGCGTATCCATGGCGGCGCACACCGGATCCATCGCGCCGCCCGCCGGATCCATCGCGCCATACAGTGTCTCCATCGAGCCAACCACCGGATCCATCGCGTCGTGCACTTGAACCATCGCGCCGTACACTTGATCCGTCGCGCCGCCCGCCGGATCCATCGCGCCGTACACTAGATCCATCGCGTCGTGCACTTGATCCGTCGCGCCGTGCACTAGATCCATCGCGCAGCGCACTTGATCCGTCGCGCTGCGCACTTGATCCATCGCGCCGTGCACTAGATCCATCGCGCCGTGCACTAGATCCATCGCGCTGCGCACTAGATCCATCGCGCCGCGCACTTGATCCATCGCGCCGTACACTCGATCCGTCGCGCTGTGCACTTGATCCATCGCGCCGTGCACTTGATCCATGGATCGGTACAAAAGCGCCTTTTTACCGTACGGAAGCGAGCCACGGACGTGGTACGAACGCAACAGATCGTCCGTGCGCTCGTTGTCACACAAGCGTCGGCGCAAGCTCCTCCCAGAAGGCCCGCACCTGGTCCAGCGTCGTCAGCCTCCTCGCAGGAGGTAGGCTTGCAACTAAGACTCTCCCATAGGGACGCGTCACAATGCGTCGGTCCAGAATCGCTACAATGCCACCATCGCGCTGACTCCTTACCAGTCGCCCAAACCCCTGCTTCAACGTGATCGCTGCAGCTGGCACCGAGTACTGCACAAACGAATTGCCCCCGCCTTCCTCAATCTGCGCTGCCCGCGCTGCTACCACCGGATCTGTCGGAACCGCAAAGGGGAGCTTGTCCAGGATCACCAGCCGCAGTGCACGCCCTGGAACATCCACCCCTTCCCAAAAGCTCATCGTCGCTACCAGCACCGCATGCCCAGACGCCCGAAACCGCGACAGTATGGCGTGCTTGGGACGTTCCCCCTGTACCAACAGCTCCCCTACATGGCCCACCAACGACGCATGGATCGACCGCATCGCTCGCGTCGACGTGCACAGCACAAAAGCGCCCCCGTCGGTCAACGCCACAAGCTCGCGAATCCGTGACGCGGACGCTGCGTCGAATGTCGGATCCGCAGGCTCCGGCAGGTCCCTGGGAAGGTACAGCGCGGCCCGGCTCGCATAGTCGAAAGGAGACGGCACCAGAAGCTCGTTCACCTCCGGCGGTGCTCCAAGACGCGCTTTCGCAAAATGGAATCCCCCTCCCGTTGCCAACGTCGCACTCGTGCACACCACCGTCGCTACCCGATCGAACAGCCGCTCCCGAAGCGTCGGCCCCAGGTCGATTGGACTCGCACCGATCGATACACTGCGGTCGCGATGCTCGATCCACACCACCCGAGGCCCATGGTGACGTTCCTCACTGGCGTCGTTGCCGCGAACGACCTCGGTCAGGTCCGTGCGCAGATCGCCCGCACGACGCGCGATGAGTGCCACGGCTTCACTCCCGCCTTGCCCCGCATACGCTTCGATCGCTCGCAGTCGGGCTTCGAGGGAGCCAAACGCTTCGAGCACTGCGGGCGTGAAGTCCTCGGGACGAAGCGGACGACGCATGTCCGTCGAGCGCTGAGTCTCTTGTCCAAGGGAGCCAAAGAAACGCCGTGCCGCCTCCATCGCCTGGTGCAGAAGCGCACGTGCACCGTCCTGCTTGGTCAGCCTCTTTTCAGCGGCCAGGGTCCGCTCGGCATCGCGCAGCAACACCTCGACACGCGTGGTCGATGCGCGCACTCCAAAGAAGTCGGTGGCGATGTCCTCGAGCTGGTGGGCCTCGTCGAACACCACCGCGTCGTAGCTTGGGATTGCGGTCGCGTGCCCCTTGTGAGCGCTTCGCAGGGCCAGGTCCGCCAAGAACAGATGGTGGTTGACCACCACGATCTCCGCATCCTCGGCGCGCTTGCGCATTTGGGTCACGAAGCAGTCGTCGAAGTAGCGGCAGTCTTGACCGATGCGCGTGTCGGTCGACGAGGAGACCTCACGCCATAACTCGGCATCCTCACGGAGCCCCTCGAGCTCGGCGTGGTCTCCCGTTTCGCTGTCTCGGTCGAGAACGGCGAGGCGCGGGAGCATCGGGTCGACCATCCCCGTCGCGAGGAGCTCTTGGTAACGACGTTTGCAAAGGTAGTTCGAGAGTCCCTTCATGAGCGCGGCTCGAAACGAGATGCCGTGACGCGCCAGGACCTCCTTTACTAGGGGGATGTCCTTGAGAAAGATCTGCTCTTGCAGCGCTTTGGTGGCGGTCGACACGACCACGCGACGTCCGCTGAGCACCGCGGGGACAAGGTAAGCGAGCGTTTTGCCGGTGCCGGTACCGGCCTCGACGAGCAGGTGTTTTTCGTCACGAAGGGCGGCTTCGACGGCTTCGGCCATGGCGAGCTGTCCTGGACGGCTCTCGTAGCCATCGAGGAGCCGGCTTAGCGGCGACCCAGGACCCAGGACCTCCCGTGCATTCACGGCGCCACGATATACCTTGCGTCGCGACTTGGAGTAAAAGAGGCGTCCATGAAGACCTACGACGCGATCGTCATCGGCGGAGGACCTGGCGGCTACATCTGCGCCATTCGCCTCGCGCAATTGAAGCAAAAAGTTGTCTGCATCGAGAAAGACGAGGTGGGAGGAGTCTGTCTCAACTGGGGATGTGTCCCGAGCAAAGCGCTCATCGCCACGAGCCACAGCTACGAGAAGCTGAAGTCCGGAGCGAGCATGGGGCTCATGGCCGACAACGTTCGCGTCGACGTCCACAAGATGCAGGACTGGAAAGCCGGCATCGTCAAGAAGCTCACCGGAGGGATCCGCGGCCTTCTCCGAGGCAACGGCGCTGAGCTCTTGTACGGCGAAGCCCGAGTCACGAGCGCAAGCTCCGTCGAGGTCCGCACCAAAGAAGGGACCGTCGAGACCCTTTCAGCCAAAGCGATCGTGGTTGCCACGGGCTCTACGACGATCGAGATCCCGGGGTTTGCGTTCGATGGCAAGCGAATCCTGGGGGCCAAGGACGTTGTAAGTCTTCGCGAGATCCCCAAGCGTCTTCTGGTCATCGGCGGCGGAGTGATCGGTCTCGAGCTTGGCAGCGTCTACCAGCGTCTTGGGAGCGAGCTCGTGGTGGTGGAGATGACCCCTGGGCTTATGCCTGGAGTCGATCCCGAGTGCACGGCGGTGGTGGAGAAGAAGCTGGTCAAGCACGGTGCGAGGATTTTCAAAGGGACCAAAGCAACGGGCTACAAGGCAAACGACGACGGGAGCGTGTTGGTCTCTCTCGAGGTGAGCGAAGGGGGCGCGACGCGGCACGAGAGTGTGGAGTGCGACGTGGTGCTTGTTGCGGTCGGAATGCGTCCCAACGGCGCGGGACTTGGCCTCGAGGAGCTAGGGGTCAAAGTGGAACGCGGGTTTGTTCCGACCGATGCGCAAGGGCGTACCAACGTGCCGAGCGTTTATGCCGTTGGGGACGTGAGCGGACCTCCGATGTTGGCGCACAAGGCGAGCAAGGAGGGCGAGGTGGTTGCGGAGGTGATCGCTGGGCACAAGGCAGCGAAGGACTGGGTAGCAATTCCAGGGGCCATTTTCACGGACCCGGAGGTAGCGACGGCGGGGCTGACCGAGGCGCAAGCGAAAGAGCGTGGAGTGGAGGTGCGGGTGGGGAAGTTCCCCTTTGCGGCACTTGGACGGGCGTTGGCGGTGGGCGAGACGGACGGCTTCTTCAAGGTGGTGGCGGATCAGAAGACGCACGAAGTCTTGGGGATCCATATTGTGGGGCCGTCAGCAACGGACCTGATCAGCGAGGGGATGCTTGCTCTCGAGATGCATGCGTTCCTCGAGGACATCGGACTCACGATGCATCCACATCCAACGTTGGGGGAAGGGCTGATGCAGGCGAGTCTGCACGGTCTGGGGCAGGCGACGGATATCCTCAATCGTTGAGGAGAGGGAGCGCGTACGCCTCGAGGTAGACGAAGGGGGTCAAGTCGCGATCCCCTGAGGCGTCGCGTTGGTAGCCACGTTTTTCGTACAGGCGCGCCACGCCCACGGCGCCACGTCGAACGTGAAGGCACATGGTGGAGGCGTTCCAGCTCTTGGCGAGGTCTTCGGCGGCATCGAGGAGGCATCGCGAGAGTCCAGCTCCGTGATGGCTAGACGCGATGGCAAGGTGGCGAAGGTCGGCGGCGTTGGGGAGCCACGCCTCGGACATCGGGGATCTAGGAGGGAGCACGGTGACGGTTCCGATGATGTCCTCCTCGTCGAGCTCGGCGACGAGGACGACGCCGGCGGTGCGTTTTTCGGCGACGGCGCGGAGGTGTCGTTTGCGGTCGTCGTTGTAGACGACGTCGGGAAGTTTCCTAGCGAAGGCGCTCAGGAAGGCGTCGACGAGGAGGTCGCCCACGAGCAGGTCTTCTTCTGGACGGGCGAGGCGGACGTTGACGTTGCGGGTCATTGTTTATTGTTTACAGCGCCGCGCTCTGTCCCGGGGTCTCGGTTCACTCCCCCGTTCACTCCTCCTCAGTCTCCTCAAAACCACCCCACTCGAGGCGCTCGAGCGGCGCATCCGCCCGATGTACCGCCAATGGCGCCAGTGCCCGCACTACTGCCTGAAGCTCCGCGGGAATGACCGCCATCTCGGACGTACGCTCCCCTCCAAGCCCAATGAGACGCTCCACTAACGTCGGCTCGGCGGACGGCACCTCCACAATCGGCGCATCACTCGGTACCCTCCCCGCCTGCCGCGCTGCCTCGAGAGCATGACGCAATCCCCCAAGACGATCGACGAGCTTGTGCTGTAGCGCCTGCTGCCCTGTCCAGACCCGTCCCTGCCCCACTGCGTCGACCTCTTGTTTGGTCAGATGCCGTCCCTGTGCCACCCGCTCCACAAATTGATCGTAAAACTGTCCTACCTTCCTATCGAGCTCAACACGTTCCTCTGGACTGAACGGTCGAAACAACGTCTCTGCGTCGGCTCGCGACGTGGTCCGAAAGGTCTCCACGTTCACTCCAAGCTTTCCAAGCAGACCGCTCACATCCGCCTTGCCGTAAAACACCCCGATGGACCCTGTGACCGACAAAGGAAGCGCAAAGATCACCGAGCCTGCTGTCGCAATGTGATACCCACCACTCGCGGCCACTGACCCCATCGACACAATCAACGGCTTGACCTTGGCCAGCTCAGACAACTCTCGCGCCATCACCTCCGAAGCCATCGAGGAGCCCCCAGGACTCTCAATGCGCAAGACCACCGCCCGCACTGTCGAGTCCTCGCGTAAAGCTCGCGTCACCTCCGCAATGCTGTACGACCCCGCAAGGTGCATCGACAACAAGGGGACCCGCTGCGAACGACCGTCTACGATATCCCCCTCCACATAGAGGATCGCAATCCTGGGCTGAAGACCGTTGCGCAGCGGAGCCCGAGTGTCGTCTTGGTACTTCTCGACCCGCATGGATGTCCCCATGACCTCCTGTGCAACCCGCTCTAGCTCGTCGTCGTACGCAACCCCATCGACAAAACCCGCCTCACGCGCCTCTGCTGCGACGAAGGGGCCCTTGGAAGTCATGGCTCGCACATGGCTCTCGGACAGCTTCCTTCCAAGTGCCACGTTGCGTACGAACACCGCCTCCTGATTGCGAAGCAGGTCCCAGTGATCAGCCCTTGCAACGTCGCTCCCCCCCTCGTTGGTAAACTGCTCCGGTGCCGACTTGTGCGGACCACGACGTACGAAGTCGGCCCGGATCCCCACCTTCGACAGAAGTCCCGCCAGGTAGAAGTAATGGGACTTGAGCCCAGCATAGCGGAGACCTCCCGCAGGGTTGACCACAGTTCTGTCTGCGTTGGCACAGACATAAAGAGCCTTTGGGCCGGCATCCTCCCAACTGCACACGCTCTTTTTCCCATAGGCCCGAAGAAGCCGAAGGGCATCGGCGACTTCCTCGGCCCGCGCCAACGAGCTCGCTGGTTCGCTGCGAAGCACCAACATGACTCCAGCTACTTCTGGGTCCTCCGCAAGCCGCCACAGCTTTCGCAACAGCCGTACATGACCCCGCACCCCTGGAGTGGACTCGAGACGTATGGAGACGACGCGCTTGGAAAGACTTACACCAGGACTGCGAAACCCAGCAAGGGACACGGTGCCGTATTGCGCCATGGTGGTGGACGATCCAAGGCCGTTGCCTGCCAACGCGCCTCCTCCTACGGTGATGCGATCGATCGCCACCTCGAGGCCTAGACTGGCAATGAAGCTGCGACGGGACTCGCTCTCGAGATGCGCGACCTCGAGATCTCCCCGGGCCCGTCCAAACCCAGGAATGTCCACCCCTGCGGTGAGACGTGGAAGGGCCTGGCCTGTTGTTTCTAGCACTTTCAGCTCGACTCCCAGCTCGATGGAACGCTTTGCTGTGGGACGCAGTGTGGCGCCTACCATGTAGCTTCGGTCGAGCACTGGAAACCCGGAGTTGGAAAGCGCCGAGGAGCGGGGGCCATTGAAGTCGTGGGCCACCGCAGCAAGGGCCAAGTAGGGGCTAGGACGGACCGAGAGAGCCGCAGTCAGGCTCGTCATCCCGTCCACATATGCGTTGCTAGAGTACGCATGTTGCACACTAAACCCGAGCGAGACCGCATCGGAGCCACGAAAGGCCAAACCCCAGGTGAGCCAGGTATAATCGTAGCCACGAAAGGGGAATCCGACCCCTTCGCCAGCGTTCCCCCAAGGCGGGCGCACATAGTCGACGCGAAACCCAGTGGCAAGACCTAAGAAGAGGGGGGTGGCAAGGTTCCAAGAATAGCCGCAGCCAACTTTCTGTGCGTCGTTGGGGCAACGCAGGAACGAGAAGCGCGCCTCGGCACCAGGAAGAAAGGCAATGTTGGCAGGATTGAGCGACAGCGCCTCGGAGCTGTCGTCGCTCACCGCGCTTCGTCCAGGCGATGCCACGCGCTCGGCACGTGGGGGTGGGGGCTCGGCGGCGCGGGCGAGGGGGGAAAGGAAAACCAGGGTCAAGGCAAGAGTCGATGGGCGCGGCATGGGGACCGACTCTACTCTGCAAACTCCGACCGCGATCACGCCCTACCTGGTCGAGTCCGAACGTCCACGCTCTATGATGCAGGGCTGCGGGATGCCCTTGCGCGTTTGCGTGGTCTCTTCTAAGCGCCTCTGCGTTGTTTCTTAGGCGCGTTTGCTTCTCGAGAGGACCCTCGCATGTACGACGTTCGAGCGCTCAATGACCTTGTCGCCAGAGAAAGTGCCTTCGTAGACCGCGTTACCGCGGAGATCGGCAAGGTCATCGTCGGCCAGACCTACATGGTCGAGCGCATTCTCATCGGCCTCCTCGCCGGTGGACACGTGCTCCTCGAAGGGGTCCCCGGCCTTGCCAAGACCCTCACGGTCCGCACCCTCTGCGACGCTATCCACGCCAAGTTCGCACGTATCCAGTTCACCCCCGATCTGCTCCCCGCCGACGTCATCGGAACGGTCATCTACAACCAGCAACGTGGCGAGTTCACGTCCAAGCTCGGTCCCGTCTTCGCCAATCTCGTTCTAGCCGACGAGATCAACCGCGCCCCTGCCAAAGTCCAAAGCGCGCTGCTCGAAGCCATGCAGGAGCGCCAGGTCACCATCGGCGATCAGACCTACGCGCTCCCCGAGCCCTTCATCGTGATGGCAACCCAAAACCCCATCGAACAAGAGGGGACCTACCCGTTGCCCGAAGCCCAGATCGACCGCTTCATGCTCATGATCAAGGTCGGCTACCCGTCGCGCGAAGAAGAACGCAAAATCATGGACCGTATGACCGCCAGCGATCCAGTTCGTGCGGTCCCAGTGGTGTCGCCAGAGGAGCTCCTCGACGCCCGCCGCATCATCAAGCAGGTCTATGTCGACGAGAAAGTGAAGGAGTACATCGTCGATGTCGTCTTCGCCACCCGCGAGCCCGCAAAACACGGGCTCAAGGACCTCGCACCTCTCATCGAATACGGCGCGTCTCCACGAGCCTCCATCGCGCTCAATCTGGCCGCACGCGCCCATGCCTTCTTGCGACGTCGAGGTTACGTCACTCCAGAGGACGTCAAAGCCATCGGACCCGACGTGCTCCGCCATCGGCTGGTGCTCACCTACGAAGCCGACGCTGAAGAGGTGACGGCGGAACACGTGGTGCGACGGGTCTTCGAGGTCGTCGAGGTCCCGTGATCCCCAAAGAGCTTCTCGCCGCACTGCGCACCATCGAGATCCACACCGCGCACCTCGCCAACGAGCAGCTCTCCGGCACCTACTCGTCAAGCTTCAAAGGCCAAGGACTCGCCTTCCGCGAAGTGCGCCCGTACCAGCCTGGCGACGACGTCCGCACGATCGATTGGAACGTCTCGGCCCGCATGAACGAAGCCTTTGTCAAGGTGTTCGTCGAGGAGCGCGAGATGACTGTCATGTTGGTGGTCGACCTGTCCGCGAGCGCGAGGTTCGGGACAAGACGCGCCCCGAAGACCCGCGTGGCTTCCGAGGTCGCGGCGTTGCTTGCGTTCAGCGCGGCTCGAAACAACGACCGCGTCGGATTGATCGTCGCCACCGACCGGATCGAACGCATCGTCAGGCCCAAGAAGGGGGAGAAGCACGTGATGCGGGTAGTCCGTGAGATCCTCGGGTTCGAACCGTCGTGGGCGGTTCCCGAAAGGAGCCGAGACGCCCACGGGGTTCCGCTACTAGGGGCAGGCACGGACTTGAAAGCGTCACTCGAAGCGCTCGTGGGAGTCTCACACCGTCGCAGCATCGCGTTTCTAGTGAGCGACTTTTTCGACGAGGGCTACGAACGACCGCTTGCGTACGCGGTGGCCAAGCACGATGTGGTGCCGGTGGTGCTGGTGGATCCGCGCGATTTGGAGCTTCCCGATGTGGGGTTAGCGTCCTTTGAGGACCTGGAAACCGGAGAAACGGTGCTTGTGGACACGTCGGACCGTCGCGTGCGAGCCCACTACGCCGACGCGATGAAGCGCCTTGGGGAGCAGCGACGGACACTGTTCAACAAGCTGGGGCTCGACTCGGTGGAGATCGAGACAGGCGGGTCTTTCGTGCGTCCGCTGCGTGACTTGTTTGCGCGGCGGGCACGACGGGTACACACGCGATGAGGCGCTTGGCGTTGGCGATGGTGGTTCTGTCGGCTTCCGCGGGCGCGGGGGCTGACGAGGCTGCGGCGGTGGGCGGATGCGTCGAGCGGATTGCCGACGGCGTGCCACGTCCTTTGATGACCGAGGTGTTTCCAGAGCGCGGGACGAGCGGGTATGCGACGGTCCTGGAAGTTACAGTGGAGCATGGCAAAGGCGAGCAGGTCCTTCCTGCGGGACTCGAGCTACAGAGTGCGAGTGAGGCGGCCAAGGCGCTTCGAGCTGCGGGGTTTGTGATCCCAGACCAGGATGGCGGCGGACGTGCGCAGGTGGTGGTGGAGCACAAGAGCGACAAGGCCATCACGAGGTTGCGGCTGCCTCTAGTGCCGCTTCCTGAGAGCCCTGGGCGCAATCGGTTGGTGTTGCCTTCGGTTCCAGTGTCTGTGGCGCGGGCCAACGGGGAGGTGCTGACACTGTGCACGAAGCCACACACGGTGGTGGTGGAGGATCCGACGTCCTCGACGCCCGATGCGGAGCCGAGGCCGAATCCGCAGCCGCTTGCTCAACGCGAGGAGTGGGAGGCGCTCGAGCGGGCGCTTGGATGGGGGGCTGCGGGGGCGGCGTTGGGAGCGCTGCTTGCGTACCTACTTTACCGGTATATAAAGCGAGCCAAGCCGGTACCACCGCCGCCTCCGCCTCGTCCAGCGTGGGAGGTTGCACTGGAGGCACTGGACGAGGTTCGGCATGCGGGGCTGCTCGAGGCGGGGCGGTTTGCGGAGTACTTCGACAGGGTGAGCGACGCCGTACGTCGGTACCTAGGGGTGAGGTATGGGTTTGACGGGCTCGAGTCGACGTCTGCGGAGATCCTGAGGGCCATGGATCGCGTTCCGCATTTTGGGTTGGCGCTTCCCGAGATTCGACTGTTCCTGGAGGAGTGTGATCTGGTGAAGTTCGCCAATGTGACGCCGTCGCCGGAGTCGTGCAGTGCGACGCTGGAGCAGGCGGAGCGGGTGGTGCGGGTGACGATGCCTCCTGAACCTCACCGCTGACTCTCGTCGGGGTTGATGTACTCGACCCCCTCGCTAGGTGTCTTTGAGCGGCGGAAGCGAGCGGGGGATGGTCGCCACCAAAAAGACCCCGTAGAGGAGT
>CAITRH010000403.1 GCA_903894755.1 uncultured delta proteobacterium | reverse complement strand
GGCAGCCCCGAAGGGGCGAGTCAAAACAACAGCCCAGGGTGGGTAACCCTGGGTCGCGGGTGGTGCGGTTCGGACCTGCTGCGCCGTCCGGAAGTACGGTGGTGACCAGATTCCCGGTGTCTCGTCCGGCGGCGTCGACTCTAGCGATGGACAAGTTGAGGTGAGCCTCATCGGCCTCGATGCCGACGCATCGCCTCGCGAGTCGAACGGCAGCTACTGCCGTCGTGCCGCCTCCGAGGAACGGATCGAGAATCAAGTCGCCTTCATTCGAAGACGCAAGCAGGCAACGCTCAATTAGGGCCACGGGCTTCTGGGTCGGGTGCTTGCCGTGCTCTTTCTCGCCGCTGCTTGGCGCGGTCATGGTCCACACAGTCTTCATCTGCTTGCCACCGTTGCTCTGTCGCATCAGGTCGTAGTTGAAACAGTATTTGCTCTTGTCATTCTTGGCGGCCCAGAGCACGGTTTCTGTTGAGTGTGTAAAGTAACGGCAGGAAAGGTTGGGAGGTGGATTGGGCTTCTCCCAGGTTACGTCATTGAGGATCTTGAAGCCTAATTGCTGCATCGCGTAGCCAATGGAGAAGATGACATGAAGTGTGCCACTTACCCAGATGGTGCCATTGGGCTTGAGGACGGACTGGCAGCGACGGAGCCATTCGAGATTGAACTCGTGGTTCAGTTCCGGGCCTCGCGACTGATCCCAGGTACCCTTGTCTACCCTCACCATCTTTCCGGCGTGACAGGTAATGCCACCATTGGAGAGGAAGTATGGAGGATCGGCGAAGATGCAATCGAACCGGCCCTCGGGATACTTGGCGGCAATGGCGTCCAAGAGCTCGAGGCAATTGCCGTGATAGAGCCAAACGCCCCGGGCGTCGTCGTAGTAAGCGCGTCTCGGTGGTGAAGGCGGCGTGGACGCCTCTTGCGTGCTGGCTTGAACGTTCTCGGGCGTTTCGATCAAGCCGTCGTCACGGAGCACAAACGACGTGGCAGCAACGGGCACTACGGCGGGGGGTGCCCGTTGGGCAGTTTCGTCTAGGAAATGTGGCGAGCGCGGTGATCGTCGTTTTGGCACCCCGGCACATTTGCTTACACGTCCAATGGGATCAAGGGTTAAACCACGTCCAGGTCGAGACCCGCCATTTCTGCCAGACGAGGCTTTGGCCGAGGAGCCCGCGCAGCGTACTCGAAGTACGTGAGCAGGCACCGCAGGCCAAAACGGAGTATGGCGGGAATGGCGGGTTTCGACCTGGACGTGGTTTATCTACCTCGACAAGATCATGGGGTGAGTCCGTGCCCGAGTGCGGTAGACAAATACACAAAGCAGATACCGCTCCCCAGGTAGTTCTCCACCGTGCGAAGTACCGGCGCCTGGACCACCCACATGGGCCCCGTTTCCACTACCCGGCGCTCGATCAACGCTGCAAACCGCTCGTATCCCGCCCCTTCGACGCGCTTGCGCAGCTCGTTTAGAAGCGCGGTCTGCAGCTCGCGCGCATTGCGCACCGACGGCAATAGCGCCAATGCCTGCAGATAATACGTCACCCCCTCGCCATGATGCCCATCATCGCGAACCCCCTCCTCATCAAACCCCTCGAGCACCGACCCCAGTGCATACGCTACCAAACGACGTGAAACCCGATCGCGAACCCCAACCCCCACGCTCCTTGCACTCGCAGCAGTCGCCTCGAGAACCTCCCGCGGGTACTGAAGAAGTGGACGTCTCCCCTCGCGCAGCACGTTCGCCGGATACTGCGCGATGGCTCCGTAACGCTCCGTCTCAATCGCCATCAGCTCCGCTGCATGCCCATGAAACCACTCGGCACTCAGGTCCAACCACTGCACCCCAGCTATAGGAACGTCCAGAAGACCAAGGCGACGCTCCGGACCGCGAGGAAGTTCCTCTCGTTGCCCTTGCACAATGGATTCTACCGCACGTCGCAGCAGTAGCAACGCCTCCTCCACCGCATAAGGCTCCATGTTGTACCTAGGATAGAAGCGTAGGGTCCGCTCGCCCGCTGGAAGAAGCAGAAGACCCAGACGGAACGCACGGTCCCGAAGCGCATCGCGCCAGTCTGGACGAACTACGTCGAAACCTAGCATGCAGCCTGCCCCTCGCACCCCCTGAAGAAACCCAGGGAAATCGGTTGCAAGACGCTCTAGACCCGCCCGACATTGCGCGCCTGTCTTGCGGGTCTCTTCAAGATCGAGCCGATCCATCAGCGCAAGGAGTCTCACCATGCCCACCGAGTCCCCCTCCCAGGTCGTATTGAACTTCTTCTCTTCCTGAAAGAACGTTGCCAGCTCCTCACTTACAAAAAGGATTCCGTTCTGCGCCTTCTTGGCCCATGTGACAATGTCTGGAGGAAACGGCAGGTCAAACTGTTCGTGGGCCCAGAGTGTTCCTGTAACCCCCCATCCCGTCTGAACCTCGTCGAATAGGAGCGGGACATGGTAGAGACGCGTGAGCAGGCGAAGAAGCTGGAAAAAGCGGGGACGGGCCTCGCGAACCCCTCCTTCCCCCTGGATCGGCTCGATGAGCACCCCTGCAACCCGTTGCGCTCTGCGCAGCGTCTCCTCGGGAATTTTTGCCCGTGCCTCTGTCAGAAGCGTCGGCAACTGCTCTCGGGGTGCAACGAGCATTGCCTCGAGCGCCGTCATGTCGCGAAGGTAGCTGTCCTTGTTGCGCACGACGTTGGGTTGACGTGCGGTGACCAAGAGGTCCCAGAGCAGGCGAAGCGTTTTGTCTTCCCGTTTGCGCGTCTCTGCGGGGGACGCAGGATCGTTGAAAGGGAACGGCACCGCAGGCCAGTCGAAGGTGGGAAAGCCAACGCGCGCTTTTTTCCGCTGCGTTACCGCAAGACATCCAAGGGTGCGACCGTGAAACGCCCCTTCGAAGGAGATCAGGAAGTAGACCGCGTGGGGGTCGCCGACAGTTCGCACTCGGTTTAGGAGCACCGACTTCATTGCGTTTTCCACGGCCTCCGCCCCGGTGTTCACGACAAAGTGGCGAGGAGTTCCATGGGGCGCCAGCGACGACAGGCGCGCCTTGAGTTGGAGGGAAAGGACCGTCTGGTATTCCGAGTGCGCGTAGCGTCCCACGGCAAACGCAAGATGCTGAAGGATGGCGTTGACGACAGTGGGCTCGTTCTCACCGAAAGCCTGCGTGGCAATGAGCGCACCGAGGTCGAGCCACCGGTACGGCTCTCGGGCCGGGTCGCGATCGAGCACGGCAAGGTAGGGACCCACCGACTCGGAGGGGTCGAAGGCAAGCGGAAGGGAGAAAAACAGGCTTTGGGACGCTTCTCGCAGGGCGCGTTCGGACGCTTGGCAGTGTTGCGCCAGCAGCTCCTCGAGCGGAGCATCGTCCATGAGGGCCGCGGGGACGTGCACATGGATGTCTCCCGCACGGTAACGGGCATTGAGCCGCTCGGAGTGCTCCACGAAGAGGCGGGCGAGGTCGAGGGCTCGTTGGGAAGCTTGGGAAGCGGAGGTCATGGGCCGGCAGCTTAGTCGGTCAGGTCCTGTTTGCGTTGTCGCTATGAACTGTGCGAACCTGCGCGCCACATGCCGCACGTTGTCTACGCCACCCGTCGCTCTCCCCTCGCACTGGCCCAATCCCGGGCGTTTGCTGCCGCTCTGACAGCCCACCACCAAGACCTCGAAGCCAAGGAGCTCACGGTCACGACGACCGGTGACCGAATCCAAGACCGTCCCCTGGCCGACATTGGGGGCAAAGGGCTCTTTGTCAAGGAGATAGAAGAAGCCCTCTTGCGAGGTGAGGCCGATTTTGCGGTGCACTCGATCAAAGATGTCCCCGCGGAGGTTCCACAGGGCCTTTTGCTAGCCTGTATCCCTGTCCGCGAGGATCCGCGCGATGTGCTCGTAGCGCCGCGGTACGCGACCGTTCAAGCGCTCCCCCAGCACGGGTCCGTAGGCACTTCGAGCCTTCGACGTGCGGTATGTCTGCACTTGGCCCGTCCAGATCTTGCAGTGGCGCCGCTTCGGGGCAACGTGGACACGCGCCTACGCAAGGTCGATTCGGGAGGGTGCGATGCCATTGTGCTTGCACGGGCAGGTCTTTTGCGTCTTGGGCTTGCAGCGCGCGCTACTGAAGTGTTGTCTCCGGAGGTCGTGCTGCCGGCCGTGGGTCAGGGAGCACTGGGAATCGAGTGTCGTAGCGACGACTCCCGCATGCGAGCGCTCCTGCAAGCGCTTCATGACGATGCCACCTGGGTGTGCGTGGCCGCTGAACGAGCGGTGATGCGCGCGCTTGGTGGCGACTGCCGAACTCCATTGGGGGCCCTTGGAGAACGGATGTCCGATGGCACCTTTCGATTGCGAGCTTTTGTGGCGGCCGCCGATGGCTCCTCGTACCGAGCTGCAGAGCGCGTAGCGCCATGGCCTGCGAGCGTCGAAGAGGCGGAACAGTTGGGGCAAAAGCTTGGTGACCAACTGCTGCGGGCCTGAACTAGGCTAAGTAAGAATTTGGTTAGACCAAACCTACCGCAGGTGCGATCTACCGCTGCCGCGCCCCAATTTCGCGTAGACCTCACCCCCAACCCCCTCTCCCTCGACAT
>CAITRH010000402.1 GCA_903894755.1 uncultured delta proteobacterium | reverse complement strand
GGGCAAGTAAAATCGTCTTCGAGCGAGGGGGGAGGAGAGCCACTTGTACCGCGGTTCCGAGCCCCCTCGCTCGAAGACGATCCTCCTTGCCCGCATGGGCAAGGAGGATGTCGAGGGAGAGGGGGTTGGGGGTGAGGTCTGCGCGAAATGGGGGCGCGGAAGCGGTGGATCGGACCTGCGGTTTTCAAAATGGTTTTGGTTTAGATACCTTTGTCGAGGTCTGGGCTTAGCCCCGAGGAAGCTTTGCGCGTAGCCCGGCCATCTTGGCCGCTAGCGCCTCGTACGCCTTTTCCGAAGCCGCAAGGTCCGCTCGGTCCGTCTGAACCTGCTTGTTGGCGCGATCCTCAGCCTCGTCCTTTGTAATCGCCTCCGCAAGCTGCCCCTCGAGCGCGTGAAGCTGCCCCTTCGTATCCTCGATCTGCGCCTTGAGCCCCTCGCTCGTCAGCTCCTTGGACGTGTTCTTGCTCCGCCTCGACTCGTGCTTGAAAAAACGTGACGCGAAATCCATCGGAAGACGCGCTTCAGGACGTGCATGCGGCATCTCCGCTAACTTGCCGTCGGTCGACTTGCGAACCGCATTGAACCGGTCAATAAACGACTTTCGCCCCCCAAGCGCCCGAAACGTCTTCACCGCCTCCTTCGCCGCGGCCTGCTTCGCCAACGCCTCATCCGCTGCAGCCACCAGCACCTCGAGCCGCTTGCCAAGCAACACCAGATCAGGGTCCGACGCGCTCAAAAGCGACGGAATCCACGTGCGCATGGTCTCAAGCTGCCCACCAAGCACTGGACGTTTCAAAACAAATGGACGTTTGGCGCCGAAATAGTACGCGTAGAGCAGGTCGTCGCGATTGTTCTTCACAAGACGTAACAGCACCTTGTCGAGCTCATCAACGAAATCATCAAGGGCATCATCCGCCGCCACCACCAGAGCATCCGCGCGGTACACCTCGACGAGCTGCGCAGCCTCGTCAAGAGAGAGCGTCTCCCAGGACTTCTGAAGCTCCTCGAAAGGGGGGGCCAACGACGCCGTAAGCGGATTCGCCTCCAGCAAAGCCAGCGTGTAAATAAGTTGCTCGAGAAGCGTCATCGTGGGCGCTGTCATGTCTACATTAGGTGCTGCCATCGGAAAACCAGCCTACTCGCGAGCGACCCCCGAGGGCAAGGGTGATCGTCCAAGGCGCGTACCGCGCCCCTTGCCATGCCGTAAATGCCCCACAGGACCCCAACACACCGCAGTTTGCCCGCGTCGTCGGCCAACCGGCCCTCGGGGACGTACGGAACGCGTCGTCGTCGGCCAACCGGGCCCTCGGGGACGTAGGGAATGCCTGCGTCGTCGGCCAACCGGGCCCCTCGGGGACGTTACGAACGCGTCGTCGTCGGCCAACCGGCCCTCGGGGACGTACGGAATGCCTGCGTCGTCGGCCAACCGGGCCCTCGGGGACGTACGGAATGCCTGCGTTGTCGGCCAACCGGGCCCTCGGGGACGCCCAGGAAGTCGTGTTGTCGGCTCACGACGGGCTGTGTGCTGTCGGCGATGTCTCGGGTAGTCGACGACGGCAGGGTCTGTGACGTCTACGAGCCTCTAGTTGTCCACTTCTGTTCAAGGCGGTGAGGTCCCTTGGGACTCGGTCATCGGCTTGTGTCCTTGCACCTTAGGCGGCGAGCTCTCGGTCTGCGGCTTTTGCGGATTCTCGGGACGCCTCCCTTTCTTTGAAGGCCGCCGATGAAGCGTTTCGAGCGTGGCCCGAGGGTTGTCTTCTCCCGATTCGCGTGCCAGGTTCTCCCCATGGACCGTTCGTCTTCACCGCCCGCCAAACTCTTTGCGCCTGGACCTGCGACCTCTGGTCACGCCGCCGTCTGCCCTGGACGGGAACCGCCTTTTCCCCCTGTCGATGAACGCATTGTCCAGCCGGAAAGTCGCTTCGAGGTGATGCACGGCCAGGTTTACGAGATGATGGGCTCGCACAAGCCGCACGCTATTGCCACGGGACGGCTTGCCTACATCCTTTCCGCTCTAGTTCGTCCCGAGTTCGACGCCGCCGTGGACATGCTCACACGCGCCGACCGCTACAGCGACGTGGCCCCAGACGCTTGCGTCTTCCCCAAGGCCCCCACATTGGCTGGGGGGCGTCGACTGGAACACCTGGTGTTCGAGGTGCTCGATTCGCAGTCCGTGGCAAACGTGACCGAGAAGGTACGGCTCCTCAAGAAACGTGGAGTCCGACGGCTGTTCATCTTGGACATCAACGCAGCCACTGTATCCGAGTGGATCCAGGGGCGTTGGAACCAACTTTCCAAGGTGATCGAGGACCCCACTTGCTTTGTGCGTCCTCTTGGGATCAAGGCGCTGCTCGAGGCCGCGGATGCGGATCGAGAGGTCGCCTTGGCGCTGCTTGCGAAGCGCACTCCGGTGTTGATGGATCGCATTCGCAAGGGGGAGATAAGAGGCGAGATAAGAGGCGAGATAAAAGGCGAGATAAGAGGCGAGATAAGAGGCGAGATAAAAGGCGAGATGAAAGGTCTCCGCGCGACCGTCGCCTCGTTGTGCAAAGTTCTGGACATCGAGCTCTCCCTGGAGCGTCGCACCCTCGTAGAGAATGCCGACGAGACCACGCTGCGCGCCTTGGTCGATCATATTCAAACCCACCGTCAGTGGCTGGGCGGCGATATGCCTTCCTGATCCCCTCAACGCACGGGTGTGGTATCCGACTCGGCCATGGCCGTTGTGAACGTGGGCGACGTGATCGGTGGGCGCTAAACCAAACCCATCTTGAGAACCGCAGGTCCGATCCACCGCTTCCGCGCCCCAATTTCGCGCAGACCTCACCCCCAACCCCCTCTCCCTCGACAT
>CAITRH010000401.1 GCA_903894755.1 uncultured delta proteobacterium | reverse complement strand
CAACGCATGACGCCCTCATCTCTTACCCACGGGGGCTCCGGTGGCAGCCCCGAAGGGGCGAATCAGAACAGCCCAGGGTGGTAACCCTAGTAGCTCGCGAGTCCCCCTCACTCGTCACGAGCGCAGCGGAACCCGACGTTAGGCCCCGCCTCCACCGCCGAGCCCCAGTTCCGACTGGTCGTGCGGCTCATCGAAGGAAGCGATAACCACCCCCCACCTCGCAGCACATGGCTCGCCCCAGCCCGCGGCGCCGGCCCCTGCCCAGCGCGCTCGACGTACCAATCGGTGGTCCACTCCTCGACATTGCCGCTCAGATCCTGCACCCCGTACAAACTGGCCCCTCCAGGGTGCGACCCAACCCGCGTCGGATGCCCCACCGACGTACAGCTCGTTCCCGTAGCTTCGCTCTGAAGCGTCACCGCCCGCGAACAGTCCGGCGCCGCCCCAGGCCACGGATACCTGAGCCCCGTCACCCCACGGGCCGCAAACTCCCACTCGATCTCCCTCGGAAGACGCTTCGCCGCCGCTCGGCAATACCGATCCGCATCGTCCCACCGTACACACGACACAGGAAGCTCCGGGTCGCCAAGGTCGTACGTGCACGTCGTGCTCGTTCGCTGCGGTGCCTCGCAATGGCCCTCGTCGACACAACGACGGTAGCTCCCCGCAGACACCTCGGTCCGATCCATCCAGAAAGGCGCCACCGTCGACGACTTGCCCGCCCGCTCGTTCAACGGCGCCCGAGAGTCGCCAATCCCCATCGTGTACCGTCCCCCCGGAATCCGCACCATCCCGTCCTTCGCGGCGACCGATGGACGAGCAAAGCTCGCACTTGACGGAACCGCAGAAGGGTGAGGCTCGGCCGACGGTGCAGGCTCGTCCACCGGCTCGTGAGCCAACCCATGAGAAGACATGTCAGGGGCAACGACCGGTGCCTCGTCCGCGGCCACCGCTCCTCGCCCCAAAAAGGCACCAAGAGTAACTGCTACGGCGCATACAAACGAAACCTCGAAGGGGCGTGTCATCGTCAAAGGAACTCCAGGCATCGGGAGAGAATACGGAATCGTTCCCCCTTCCCGTTAGGGGCACAAGGCAAGTTCACTGGGCGTCATCCATTTTCGTGGGAGCAGCCCCTAGTAGTCGCCAAGGGTCATGCGGTGTGCGCATCCCTAGCGTGACAACCCCCGCTGCGCATCCCCAAATCAACGCCGCACCGCAAGCTCCATCGAGATCCAGTCGTCGAGATCGCCTCGCACTGGAACTTGCCGCCCGTTGACGAAAATCGTCGGGGTCCCGTGCAGCCCCAGCGCCTTGGCAAGCGCCTTGTCGCGTGCAAGTTGCGCAGTCACCCAAGCCGAGCTCAGGTCCGCTCGGAACCGCACCATGTCGAGCTTCAAACCTCGCGCGTACTCTTCCAAATCCTCCGGGCCAAACGCCGGACTCTTCGCGAAAAGCACCGCGTGCATCGCCGCAAACTTCCCCTGTGCATGCGCCGCTAACGCCGCCCTCGCCGCAGGCTCCGCCTTCGCATGCATCGGAAGCGGCCAGAACTTGAACACCACCCGCACCGGATACCTCGCCACCGCCTTCTCGAGGATCGGGGACGCGTCCACACACACCGGGCACTGGTAGTCGAAAAACTCCACCAGCGTCACCGGCGCCCCCTCGGGACCGATGGACGGTGCCCCGTCCACCTCCAGCTCCTTCACCCGCCTCTGGTCGAACCGCTCCGCGTAACGCTCCTCGACCTGCTCTTTCGACAGCCCATCGCGTACGCCTTTCCATACGAAACGCGCCGCGGGCTCGCACAACAGACACGCTCGCCGCTCGGTCAGGCAGCGCCCGAGAGACAGCGTCTCCCCAGGACACGGAGCCCCGAGCGCGCTCAGGTGCCCATCGAACTCGCGCCTCTCCCGTGGCGTCAGCTCGCTCAGATCAAACCCGCTCGGCGCAGACACGGGACGCGTCGACGTGCACGCAACGCACGCAACGCACGCAACGCACGCAACAAACGTCGCCGCCCAACACCAACGAAGCGCCATCGCTACCCCCCCTCCGAGGCGTCCTGAACCCCTGTCGCAGGCGCATCGCCTAGCTCCTCGGCCACCCATGACTCGAGGTCGTCCCCTAGGTCGAACTCCCGCCCGTTCACATAGATCGTCGGGGTCGAGTTGACCTTGAGCAGATCCCCAAGGGCGCGATCTTTGGAGAGACGTTCCCCCACACGCGGGTCCTTCATCGTGCCCGGCAGCTTGATCGGGTCCAGACCGATCGCCTTGGCGTAAAGCTCTAGATCGCTCTGCGTCAGGGCCTGCTGGTTCGAGAAAAGCTTGTGATGCATCTCCCAGAATTTCCCCTCGAAATGAGCCGATATCGCCGCACGACAGGCCGCCTCGCTGTGGAGATGGCTCGGGAACACCCGAAACTTGTAGACCAAGCGAAGCCGGTCCTTGTGGGCCTCGCGAAGCCGATCGAGCGCTCCAACCATCGTGCCGCAGTAGGGGCACTCGAAGTCGGCAAACTCGATCACCGTCACCGACGCCGTCTCGGGACCAAGGGTCGGAGAGCCGTCGATGGGGACATCCTTGACCTGTGCGGGGTCGTACCGGTTTCGATAGAGGCGATCGATCTGATCGCGGCCTTTCCCCATACGTACGGCCTTGAGGAGGAACTTGGCCGCAGCAAGGCACTTGGGGCACGACCGACGCTCGCTCACGCACTGCGCCAGCGACACGGGGACCGACGGACACGGGGCACGAAACTCGCTCACCGCAGCGCTCCATTCGCGTCGCTCGCGCGGTGTCAGAGCGCTCGAATCGATCCCCTCGAGGCGCACCTCGACGGGGACTGCAGCGTCGACGATGGCCTCGGGCTTGTCCTTACAGCCGACGGCCAGAAAGAAGACGCCTAGCCAGAACGCGTTGGATCGAAGGTTCAAAGCAGGACCGAACGCTGGCTGTCGAGGGCGCGCAAGTACATGCGAGCGCGTACGTTGTCGGGGTCCACGTCGAGGACCTGTTTCCAGGCGATTTCGGCGGCACCGACGTTCCCTATGGCAAAGAGCGTGACGCCGAGCTGCAGACGCGCGGGGACATACTCGGGACGCGCCGTCACCACGGCTTCGTATTGTGCTCGGGCCGCATCGAGATCGTGAGCCTCGTGAAGGAGGTTGCCGAGGCGCGTTCTGAGGTCCGGAAACTCCGGACAGAGGGCCACGGCTTTTCGAAGCTCGACGATCGCCTCGACGGGCAAGCCTGCGTCGGCATAGGCCTGGGCCACATCGCCGTGCATGTTCGCGATCTTGCCGCGTGCAAACGGGTCGAGGCCGGTAGAACCCGGGAGAGCCGCTCCGTCACCAAGGCGAGCATAAAGCTCCCGAGCCGCTTCGTACTTGCCCTGGTCGTTGTAGGTCACAGCCAGGTTCAGTCCGGCCTCGGTGTAACCGGGGTTGAGCGCGAGGGCGCGTTCGAAGTGGTAGGCGGCTTGGACCAGGTTTCCACGGTTGTGACCGATGACACCGAGCATGTTGTGCACGTCGGCCAAGCGGTCCTCGACCCGAAGCACCTCGCGAAGAAGCGGCTCGGCCTCGTCAAACTCGCGCCGCCCATAGTGCTCGCGTCCTAGCAGAAGTCGCTGTTTGGTCGGTTCGTCCATGCGCGGCCAAGTTACGGGAGCCTTCGGCCCACGTCGAGCCGACGTCATCCGAAAAGCTGCTGCCCGCCGCAAATCGCCGTTCGGGATCGCTTCAATGCAGCTCCATTGCATTCCAGTGCCCGCTTCGATCACTCTCCACGCCACACGCCCCATGGACAAGTCCCGTCGTCTCGCCGCGCTTCAGGAGAAAACACCCACCGCACGCGGCACCTTCGCCACCACCCCCTTCGTTCACGTGCTCGTCTACATGCTCGATGAGGGTCTCACGGGAACTCTCGTGGTCGACGATCCGACCGGCTGCACCGCGCTGGCATTTGCCCAGGGCACGCCGTGGCAGGCCCGAAAAGAGGGCTCCGACGACGCCTTCGGCGAGCACCTCGCGCGCATCGTCAACCTCCCCATGTCCACGACCTACGCGTTCTACGAAGAGACCGCAGTCACGCCATCACCACCACGCGGTCATCGACTCCAACCGCTGCTCGAGAGCGTCCGCGCGTGGCAAGACCGCTCGCGGATCCGTGCGACCCTCGCCCCCCTCGCAGTGCAGCGTCTCGAGCTCGGCGGCGACGTCGACCTCTCGGGCCTGGTGCTGACCGAGGACGAAGAAGGTTGCCTGGCGATCCTCCGTGCCGAGTCCCCGCCGCTCCAGGCCCTTCTCGTGGGTACAGGGGCGGAGGCGGCCGAAGGGCTCGTGTACGTGCTGGCGCTCACACGGCAGTTCGACTTGTCGGCGACCAAGCGAGCGGCGCTCTCTGTTGCGCCCTCGGAAAACCGGGAACGTCGTTCTGTTCTGCCTGCCGTCGTCGAGCCCCAGGGGGATCCGACGGAAACGACGCGTGCGCCAGTCCGCTCCATGTCGCGTCGCGTGCAGCCCGTCTCCGAGGGGACCATCGAGGTCGAGTTCGAAGTGCCCGAAGTGCCCGAAGTGCCTGAAGAGGAGCGCAACGAGGAGCGAGAGCTCCAGGCGATGACGGACTTTCGCTTGGCCGAGGCCGCGCTAGGAAGGAGCGATTTTGCGACGGCGCAACGTTTGGCCGCCCATGCGCTGGCGATGGACGGCACGCAAGCCGACTACGCGGCGCTCGATGCCTGGGTACGCACGCTGGGGGCGGGTCCAGCGTTTCTAGCGGAAGGGATCACTCGGCTTACCGAGCTTCACGACCGGGTCCCGACCAACGAACGGGCCCTCCTGTACCGAGGCAAGCTGTTCAAGCGCTCAGGACGTCTCGAGGAGGCGCTGAGCGACTTCTCCATGTTGCTCGCGATGAGCCCGAAGCACGTGGAGGCCGCTAGCGAGGTCCGTGTCCTGCGCAAGCGTGTCAAGTAGCGCCTCGAGCCAGCCAGCCTCACCCCGTAGTCCCTCTCGGTGCAGTTCCTATGGTCACGTAGTGCTGTTCTGTCGCCCTCTCACCTACCAACGGCCCCAGCACCGCCACGTCCTCTAAGGCTACCTGCCCCGACCCAAGGATCACCTCATCGTCCGGGTGCCCCTCCAGCCAGGCTCGCACACGCACAAACGACTCAAGGTACACCCGCTCTCGCCCCAACCCTCCACCGTCACCGTCGCTCCCTCGAAACACACGCTCTCCTAGAAGCACCGCCTCGCGTACCCCTTCGCCTCGCTCCTCCACCAGCCACCGCACCACGTCGCCAAAACTTGCCCCCGAGTCCATCGCGTTCACCGCCTCGTGGCGTAGTCCCAACGCATGCCTCCGCCCCGCATCGAGCTCCCCCGCGCGCTCTTCCCACAAGAGCGCAACCCCCTCCTGATCGTCAGCCCCACGCGCAGTCCCCGCCTCCAGTAGCCCCAGGCCAATCGCCCTCGCTCGCACCCGCGGCATCACATGGCCCATCACCTCGTGCTGCACCGTCCGTCGCGCCTCGCCTGCCGTCAGCCATCGCCCCGGCGCCACGTACACAACCCCATCGCCCGTCGCCGCAAGCGATGACAGCTCCCCACTGACGCGAACCCGAAACGGAACCCGCGCCCGTCCAATCGCCGCTCGAAGCTGTCCCAACAGCGAACATGGACCGGGCCCGTCGCTCTCCCATCGCGGCCCTTCGCTCGCCTCCGGTACCTGCCCCGCCCACTCCCTCGCAAGCCGCTCAACCTCTCGCGACGGCCCCATGTACGCGTACCGCCGTCGAGCCAGCGACGCGAACCTGGACGTCGCCATCGCATCGACCAGCGCAAGCTCCAACGCCAGCTCCTCGGCACGGGCCCGATACAGATCGCCAAGGGGCGACGCACCTACCTGATCGAGAAGACGTAGAAGCGCGTCGCAGTGCTCTCGAAGCGGGCTCGTTCGCACCGCTTGATAGACCCAGCGGGGACGAAGCTCGGGATACGCGTCAATCAGACGTGCGCGCTCTGAAAGGACATTCGATGGCGTTGTCGCCCCCGCCAAACCGAGCCCTCGACTCGCACCGAGCAGCAGGCGATCGGCTCGGGCTGTCCAGGCGGGAAGCTCACTGCGCTCCAATTCGCTCCTTGCGGCGCCACTTCCCATCGCGGTCTTGGGATTGGACGCCTTATCCCATAAGCCGAGCTCTCCCGACGCGCCGAGTAGCTTGCCACTAAACCAAACCCATCTTGAAAACCGCAGGTCCGATCTACCCCTTCCGCGCCCCAATTTCGCGCAGACCTCACCCCCAACCCCCTCTCCCTCGACAT
>CAITRH010000400.1 GCA_903894755.1 uncultured delta proteobacterium | reverse complement strand
AGCAACGATTCAAAGGGGTAGGCATGCGATGGAGTGAGCAGGGCTTTGGCCGCTTGCTGATCCTGCGACAGATGTGGATGAACGATCGATACAGCTCGCTGTTCGACGGACCTGCAGTGTAGAGTCCAGTGCCCGCGCAAGGGGCTGTCCGTTTCCAAGGGCTGTCCCTTTCCAATTTCCAATCGGGGAACTCAGAGAATCGCCTTTGGCACCCATTTCAGCTCCGCTCCGAACACGCGCAGGCAGAGGAACCCCGTTCCATGGCTCCCGTCCATGACAGGAAGCGTCCTGCGGATGTACAAGTCGTAAATCAATGTAGCCTACCATAGCGGGATTCATTTCGGTGCCTCTAGAGCATCGACTCAGCCGTTTGTCCCCCGGGTTAGAAATGCGCCCGCTCAGGTCGCGCTCAGGTCTTCTTAGGACGTTCCCCAAACTTCTCGGCGAGTCCGCGCAATGTTGGCGCCAGTTTGGTCCCGCCCAGGACATCGTTCAACACAGTCACAATGTCCTTGCCCTTGAACAGCGACACCAGATTCATGTTTTGTGCAACATCGGCAAGCATGATCTTGTCACCCAGTGACGCCAACGCCTCGATCAGTCCTCGCTGGACCGCGTTGCTCTCGGCCACCTGCGCCGCCGACTGCGCATTGATGACCGCAATTTCAAGCTCGCGAACTCGCGCCATCCCATCGAGCTTCGCCCCCTCCTCGGTCCGAACAGCCTGCGCTCGTATGCGCGCTTCCTCCTCTACTATCTTCAGCTCCGCTGCCTTGGCCGCCGTCTGACGCTCCAGCGCCGAAGTCAGGGCTGCAGCCTCCCTTTGATCTGCAAGAAGCTGCCGCTCGCGCGCCAAAAGCTCGGCCTCCCGTGCCGATGCCAAGGAAGCGTCGTGTGCCAAACGCCGACTCAACTCCTCCAGCTTTGCCGCACGCGTATTCGCCTCCTCTGCCAACCGCTGCGTCTCCGTGTCGATCTGTGCCCTCAGTCGCGCCGATACCAGCGACTCTTGCGCCTGGCGGTCCCCAATCGTCAGCGTCACAGACTCTGTCTGCACCCGCAGCATCAATTCTGCAACGTCTTCATCCTCAATCTCCGACGCTAGGACCTCCACCTCCGTCACAATGCAGCCGTTTTCCGCAAACGTGCGCCCTGGACGTCCCGCGCCATCCTTGCGCTCTCCCAAAATCGTGTCGCGCACCACAGAGGGAAGCTCCGGCCAGAGCGACGACAACGACCGGGTCCGGCACCTCCCACGCACAATGGACCGCAGATGATCCACCATCACCTGGATATAGTTCTCATGGTTGAACCAACTGTCCTTGTGCTCCCGAAGGAACGTCACCGAGTAGGAAACAGTCACCGCGATCTTCACGAAGTCCGAGGTCTCTACATGGATCTCGTCGGAGACGCGATTGCCCACAGTGCGCAAAAAGCAAGTGCGAAGCGGGCTATCGGTCGACTTGGGGGTTCCCGTCGAAAGCGAGATGGCGCTTACCGCTTCCTCATACCCTAGAAGCTCAACACAAGGCCCCTCGACCACCCGACGCGCATTGGCTGACGTCACCAGCGCCGCAAAGTTGTTAGGCACCCCAATCGACAGCGCCCAAGGAGTCGTCACTGCCGTTACAACTCGCTTGTGCGTCTCGTTGGCGGCAATCCAGAGATTCCAGTCGTCGGGCGCCACGGTCCGCGTGATCTGTACCTGCTTGCGTGGATCCACCAGGTACGACTGCTGTCCTCGAATGAGTTTCACCTCTCCTGACGACAGATCGCGAACATAGATCCCACTCTTCTGGTCGATTCCAATGGCCTCGATAAAGACCCTCGAATGGTCGTTGCCCACCACTGCTTCGCCAGTTTCGGGGGACAGCACCTCGATCTCGTTGAAGGGGAAAAAGAAAGTGGAAACGCCAGTGAGAAGGACCTCGTCCCCGGGATAGTACTGGTCCTTGTCGAGCGCAAAGCCTCGAGGAACCTTGGCGCTGAGGTCCGCGCGAGAGATGGCGGCAATCACCCGCAGCCAGAGCGCGCGCTGAGGAAGAAGCTCGTAAGCGTCGTAGATCCGCTGCCGTGAGCCCACAGTCATGAAGGTGTCGTATGGCCCAGGAAACACTCGGGCGGGACCCACCTTGATCTCGCGCTTGCCGTCCGGATCGATGATCACGCAGTACTCTTTTTCCCCGAGCACCACTGCGCGCCGAATCAGTCGGGCCTGACGAGCTTCCTTCTCGAGAGCGCGTCGAATGGCAGGAACCGCAAGACCGTCGGGGACATTGACAGGAGGCTCCTGAAGCATCGGTTTGGCCTGCTCGTACGCAGGAGCAGGCGCTTGGGCCATCATACCAGGCGGTAGTGGAGCCGCCATTTTCCGTCCGCGCGTTCGTGCGGACTGGTCAACATAGGCTCCTGCCACTTGCCTTCTTGGACCCCCGCCGCCTCGTGGAGCGTAGTCATCGGCTTCCTCTTCTGTCGCAATTGCCGTCTGATCCAAGTTGCGTTCTGGCGGTGGAGGTGCTGGGACAACTTCGGGAGGGAGCTGAGCCAGGATCTGTCTTGCCGCCGAGGCGCTGACGGACGCTCCAGAGTCGTCGAGGGACGTGTCTGGGACAATATCGACGCCGGTAGGTGGAATGTAAAACTGCGTGTCGAGGCCGCGGATCACAATGAGCTGGCCGCGTTTTAGTTCGACCGGCGGGACCTCGGCAGACTGCACTGGACGAGCCTCGTCGAGTTGTTCTGCAGTGGCGCGGGTGATGGTGGCCGAGCGCCCGGTGACTTCATAGTAAGGCGCGGTGTGGTCCACCTCGCCGTAAACCTTGACCACAAGATATTGGTTCGATGCGAGCTCGTGAGCGTCGCGTACGTCGACCCGCTGTCCCGGGCGCAGGTAAAACGAACACGGGCCCGGGATCATAGAGCGCGTGCCGTTGCGCAAAGGACGGGGCTCGTTGCGTCCGGACTTGAACCTTCCGTTTGGGCCCAGATCGGCCTCAAGAAGTGGATTGGACATGACCGCGTACTGGCTGTCGCCCAGCTCGATCATAGACTGAGGTCTTCCGCTCACATCCTCGCGAAATCCCCCTTCGCCGTCGTCGACCACCACGCGATCGGCCGCCGTCGGCGAGACCATCGTAGGACCGACATGAAGGGTGACTTCGCCTTTGTCGTCGTCTTGGACCCAGAGAAATTGTCGTTCGGTAACAGGAATTTTTCGACTTGTTCGTTCGGTCATAGGTACCCCCATATGGAGAACGCCTATGACAGCGTAGATCGAGGCGCCTGTCAATGCTGAAGGTCACCTTCGGAACGTCGACGACGCCGGTCTAAACTAAGGTAGTCCCTAGGAAATAAATACACCAGAGCTACCCATCAGATCCATCTCTCCGTTGGGGACACCCGGGAAGAAAGGAATTCCCTCAAAACAGAAATTAAAGTGAACCGTT
>CAITRH010000399.1 GCA_903894755.1 uncultured delta proteobacterium | reverse complement strand
ACCGCGGTACAAGTGGCTCTCCTCCCCCCTCGCTCGAAGACGATTTTACTTGCCCAAATGGGCAAGGAAAATGTCGAGGGAGAGGGGGGCTGGGGGGGTGAGGTCCGCGGCTCGGAACCTGCGGTTTTCAAGATGGGTTTGGTTTAGAGACACTTGGCTACCTATTTGCGCGCGGCTTGCGCGCGGCCGCTTTGCCCATCGCCGTCTCTGCTAACAGAGGGACGAGTGGTCCCCCCTAACGAGAGTTTCCTTGAGCTCGACTTGAGCGTCCTCGATGGGACCGAGTCTCCCGCATCCACCCCTGACGTCGACCACGTGTCGATCGGCCCAGGCATGCGCCTGCTCGACCTGTTCGTCCATGCGAGTCCTGCTGTCCTTGGAGGTGCGCAGGCCTATCTCACCGTCACGCTCCTGACCGGCGACATGCTCTACGAAGGCCCCCTCGAAGAGACCGCAACGCTTCGTCTGCGTGTCGCCGTGCCGAGCACCACCCTTCAAGTCAAGGCGATGCTCGAGGCCGGAACGAAGTACCGCCACGCCATCGTCGATGTCCCCCCCGACGGCGTCGCCGACTACGCCTTCGTCTGAGCCCCCACCACACGCTCCACTGCGCGCTTGGCCCGTCGACGCACGTCCACATGGAGCGACGTGTCGAGGTTGATCGCCATGAACGTCGCTTGCGCCTCGGTCTTCTTCCCAAGCCCCGCATACGCCTCCGCCTCGCCCCAGCGAAGACGCCAACTACGTGAGCGCATGTCCCCCAGCGTCGCCGCGTCCGCTAGCACCTCGTCGAGACGTCGCACCTTCGTGAGCTCGGCCCACAGTTCGGCTCGCAGGTCATCGTCCGTCGGGGCCAACCGCACCGCCTTGGTGAGAAGCACGATGGCCTCGTCGGCCCCTCCGATGATCAGCTTGGCCCGCGCAAGCGATCGCCACACCCCGGCAGACTCCGGATGCGCCTCCGCAAACGCTTGGAGCGTCGGCATGGCTTCGCTCACCTTGGTCAAGTCGTCGCGGTCCTCGGGCCAGAACCGCGCGACCAGCGCCTGTTGGTCTCCGGGGTCGAGAGACAGCGCGCGATCAAGAGCCTCGCGAGCTTCAACGGTATTGCCTTCCACCGCCAAGTTCGCCGCGCGCTCGACGTAAGCACCTGCCGACTCGGGACATCTCGCCACATAGGCGTCGGCCGCTGCGGACGCTTCCGTGCGTTTTCCTAGCCCCCTCAGGCAGGCGATGCGACCGAGCTCGGCGCGCTCTGGACCCACGTCAGCTCCCGCGGCTTTGGAATTCGCGATGGCTCTTTCGGCAGCTCCAAGGGCGAGCTCAAAGCGGCCTTCCGACTCGTGGTACACGAACTGATCGAGGAAAAACTCGGCGGTGCGAGGCTCCTGATCCCAGACCCCGGTCAGGTACGTGAGCACCGAGTCTGCGCGGACATAGGTGAGCGACGACGCGTCCCGGGCATTTTCATACACGGGACAAAGCACCCCAAGTTTCACCAGCGCGTCGAGGGCGGCTTTGTTGTCGGGCTTGCTTTCGAGAGCCAGAACCATCTCGCCGATGGCGGCCTCGCGGTCATCCCCCATCAGGAGGTGGCCCAAGGTCACGTGGTAGTCGGCGTCGCCGGCGAAGGTTTCGCGGATGTCGTTGAGGATCGCCTTGGCGCCTGGGACATCGCCACAACGTGCGAGTGCCATGGCGAGGTTCATTTTGGCGGCGTGGTCATTGGGATCGAGGCGGGCGATCAGTTTGAGTGCGGAGGCAGCTGCGGCGAAGTCTCCAGCGGCGAAGGCTTTTTCGGCACGTGCCCACGGAGCGGTCTTGCCTAGGAACGCGTCGAAGCGGGACGCGAGTGGACCATTTTGCCCACGCCACGAGTTGGGGGCGGCCTGCAGAAACGCGCCGATCCATTTCCTGGCGGCGTCCATGCCGATCCCTTTGTCGGCAAGGGACTCGAACTCGCCTTTGGGTACGGGAACCTGCGGGGGCAATCCGTAACGTCGCGCTACTTTTTCGTCGAGGGTGACGATGGCCCAGCCAGTGTCTTCGCTCATGGTGCCGAGGGTAGCGCTGAAGCGTTACGATTGTCGCGAAAGCTGGTCGGAAGCCGGCGTGGGTCGTCACGCTTCCCATGAGCTCCGTTCGACGTTATCGTCTCGACTCCATGGCCTTTGAACCGCGTTTCCAAAACCTAGTTGACATCTACGAACACGCCGTCCGCAGTTTCCCGAGCCGAGAGCTCTTCGGAACCAAACGCGGCAGCACCTGGCATTGGATCACCTATGCCGAATTCGGCCGTCAGGTCGAAGCGTTCCGCGGCGCCTTGAGCGACCTCGGTATCGGTCCCGGCGACTCTGTCGCCATCATCTCCAACAACCGCGTCGAATGGGCCGTTGCCGCCTACGCCATCTACGGCCGTGGCGCTTCGTATGTCCCCATGTACGAGGCCCAGCTCGCCAAAGACTGGGAATTCATCATCCGGGACTGCGACGCGAAGGCGCTCATCGTCGCCAACGACAGCATTCTCGAAAAGACCAAGGGGATGCTCGACACCGTCGACTCGCTCCAGTTGATCGTCAACCTCCAGGGGAAAGCCAACGGAACCACCCCAGGCGACCCGCGTGTCAAGAGCTACCAAGCCATGATCGACGCGGGCAAGACGGCCCCCATCATTCATCCCTCCAAGGACGACATCGCCGGGCTCATCTACACGAGCGGCACGACGGGCAATCCCAAGGGGGTGATCCTGACGCATCTGAACCTCGCGTCGAACGTCAGTGCGGTCCACGAGGTGTTCCCCATGGAGGCCAACGACCGGTCTCTATCGTTTCTCCCCTGGGCCCACTCCTTTGGCCAAACCTGCGAGCTCCACACCCTCGTCTCCATGGGGGGAAGCACCGCGTTTGCCGAGTCGGTCGAAAAAATCATCGAGAACCTCGCCGAGGTCCAGCCCACCCTGCTGTTCAGCGTCCCCAGGATCTTCAACAAGATCTACACCGGTGTCCAAAAACAGATCGCCGGCAAGCCCAAACCTATCCAGGTCATGGTCAAACACGCTCTCCAGTACGCAGCCAAGGAGCGCCGCGGAGAACGTCTCCATGTTCACGAGCTCGCCGTCTTGCGGGCCACTGACAAGCTCGTCTTCTCGAAGGTCCGCGGCAAGTTCGGAGGAAAACTCAAGTACGCCTTCAGCGGTGGCGCCGCCATCTCCCGCGAGGTTGCCGAGTTCATCGATAGCCTCGGCATCACAGTCTACGAGGGCTACGGGCTGACCGAAACCAGCCCCATCGCCACCGCCAACGTGCCGGGCGAGCGACGTATCGGGTCGGTGGGACGCGCGGTCCCCGGCAGCCGCGTCGAGATCGACCCCGCCACGGCCGAACGTAAACCCGCGGAATCCGGCAAACCAACGCGTCTCGAGGGCGAGATCATCGTCTATGGCCTCAATGTCATGCGGGGCTACCACAAGCGACCCGAAGAAAACGCCGCCGCGTTCACCAAGGACGGCGGCTTCCGAACCGGCGACATGGGCTACGTCGACCCCCACGGCTACCTCTACATCACCGGCCGTATCAAGGAACAGTACAAGCTCGAGAACGGCAAATACGTCGTCCCCACCCCCCTCGAAGAGGCCATCAAGCTCTCGCCGTACGTCGCTAACGTCATGGTCTACGGCGATAACCGCGCCTACAACGTCGCGATCCTCGTCGCCAATGTCCCCGCCCTCAAGGAATGGGCCGCGCAGTTGCAGATCGAGACCTACGATGTCGCCGCACTTCTCAAGGACAGCCGGGTCCGCTCCCTCTACAAAGAGGAGATCGAGACCTACTCCGAGGTCTTCAAAGGCTTCGAGTCCATCCAAGACTTCGCGCTCGTTTCGGAGGACTTCACCACAGAAAACGGAATGCTCACCCCCAGCCTCAAGTTGAAGCGCCGCGAGGTGCTCAAGGTCTACGGAACCGTGCTCGACGAACTCTACGCCAAGAAGAAGAAGTCCTGACCCGTTAGGTTTCCAGGTGGGCAGGTGGGCCTTGATCCCACCGGCTCGACGTCGTCCGAAACGCGTCGCCGGCCCCAGTAACAATCGCCGTCGACGCCGTCCCCTCCTCTGCCTACGCTCCCGCCATGACCCCGCACACCCGAACCCGGTCCGCGCTGTACCGCGCCCCCTTCACCCCAGACGGACCTAACGACATCGACGCTGTCTTGGGCGCTCGCCTCCTTTCGGTCGCCCTCTCGAAAGGGGGCGACTACGCCGACCTCTTCTTCGAATACCGTGCTGCCTCCAGTCTCGTCTTCGACGACGGGATCCTCAAAGGCGCCTCCCGCGGCGTCGCCCTAGGTCTTGGCGTCCGCGTCCAAAAGGGGGACGCCACCGGCTACGCCTACGTCGAACAGCTCGACTGGGACTCCATGAAACGCGCCGCCGAAACCGCCGCGCAAATCGCCAATGGCCCCCCCTCCGAGCCTGTCCTCGCCGTGCCCAAGACCCTCCCGCGCCGTTACGAACTCGAACAGGTCACACTCGACGCCCCCGGGCTCGACAAACGTGCCCTCCTCGAACGTGCCGCCGCCGCCGCTCACGCCTTCGACCCCCTCATCACCAAGGTCGAAGCCTCCATTTCAGAAGAGCTCCGCGAGATCCTGGTGATCACCTCCGACGGAATCCTCGTTCGCGACACCCAACCGCTCCTCAGGTTCGGTATCCGCGCCATCGCGGAGCGAAACGGCAAGCGTCAAGAGGGCTCGTCGGGTGGAGGCGGACGCACCACGCTCGACTACTTCGTCAGCAAGAGTCCCGAGTGGCACGCACGCGAGGCTGCGGGTTTAGCGATCCGCCAGCTCGACGCCCAAGAGGCACCGGCCGAGACCATGGAGGTGGTTCTCGCTCCTGGCGACAGCGGCATCTTGCTTCACGAGGCGGTCGGACACGGCCTCGAAGCCGACTTCATTCGAAAAGGGACCAGCCGCTACAGCGGTCAAATAGGAAACACCGTCGCAAGCGAGCTGTGCACCGTCGTCGACGACTCTCGAATCCTCCAGGGGCGCGGCTCGATCAACGTGGACGACGAGGGGCATGAACCAGGCGTCACCGTGCTCATCGAGCAGGGAAAACTTGTGGGCTATCTCCACGACCGTCTCAGCGCCGCCTTCTACAAGAAGGTCCCGACCGGCAACGGGCGACGGGAAAGCTTCGCGGCGTCGCCTCTCCCCCGCATGACCAACACGCTTCTCTTGGCAGGACCCCACGACCCCGAAGAAATCTTGCGAAGTGTCAAGCGGGGGGTGTTTGCCAAGAAGTTCGGCGGGGGACAGGTCGACATCGGCAACGGCGACTTCGTGTTTGCGCTCACCGAAAGCTACTTGGTCGAGGATGGCAAGCTCACGACTCCACTCAAAGGCGTCAACTTGATCGGCAACGGGCCTGACGTACTCGGCAAGGTGACGATGCTCGGCCACGACGTCGGGATCTCGGACGGCATCTGGACGTGCGGCAAAGATGGCCAGAGTGTTCCTGTGGGGGTGGGATGTCCCACGGTGAAGATCGGGGCCATCACGGTGGGCGGCACGCGCATGGCGGCCAAGGGGGGCACGTGAGCGTCCCCGCGGCAACGGAGTCGACGCCGAGCCTGGACCGGGCGGCTCGACGGCGGTCGCTTGCGGCCGACGCGTTGAATATCCCGAACCTGCTCACGATGGGGCGCATCGCGATGATCCCTGCGTTCCTTTTCTACCTGCATCGGGGGACGGCGAAGGACGGGCTCTGGGCAGCGATTCTGTTCACGCTGGCGGCTCTCACGGACATGCTCGACGGCTACCTCGCGCGAAAGCTGGACATCGTGAGCGTGCTCGGCAAGTTCCTCGATCCGCTGGCCGACAAGCTGATTGTGATGGCGGGACTTATCTGGATGGTTCCGATGGGACGGATTCCGGCGTGGGCCGTAGTGGTGCTGCTCGCTCGCGAGATCAGCGTCACTGGGCTTCGCAGTGTGGCGGCGAGCGAGGGGGTTGTCATTGCCGCAGGGCAAGAGGGGAAAACGAAGACAGCGCTTCAGATGATCGGCATCATCGCGCTGATCATCGGGTACCCCTACCAGATGTCGTACTTTGGAATGGACCTCGGCGTCATCGACTTTGTCCATGTCGGGCAGCTTCTTGTTTACATATCGCTTGTCTTCTCGGTGGCGAGCGCTGCGCAGTACGTGAGGCTTTTCGCCGCGGCGGTCGAGGCCAAGGACAAGCGCCAGGAGCACTGACGCGTTGCGCCTTCTCCTCCTACGCAGCGGGCTCGTGGTCTCTCTTCTGCTCGTCGACTCGATCGTCCGGGCCGAGGGTCCTTTTGACGGCAAATGGTCCATGAGCCCGATGTCCGAGGCGTATTCCCCGCAAAAGTGGGGCGCTGGATGCGGTCCGCCTCCCGTCTCCGGCTCCGCGGGCGGTGGAGGCACCGTGACGATCCGTTCCGAGGGGAGCGAGCTCGTCTTCGTCGGCGGACGGGTTTTTCGGACCACCCAGTGCTGGGACCCTATGCCCACACTCCATCGTGACGCCCATTCGGCCTCACCCCGCTCCTGGCAAACGCGCTGCTCCACGCCGCCGGGCGACCCTCGACGCGCCGCGATCGTCACCAGCGTCAACGCCCTTAGCGACACTCGGATCCAGATCGTCGAGACTGGACGTTACGAAATCACGCTCGAAGACGGCCAGTGCATCGCCGAC
The DNA here is from genome assembly GCA_903894755.1 of uncultured delta proteobacterium. Lineage (GTDB taxonomy): Bacteria > Myxococcota_A > Polyangia > Polyangiales > Polyangiaceae > CAITRH01. The sequence continues at coordinate 3,567 of CAITRH010000399.1, read as the reverse complement.
GTGCGTCGTGGCTCCATGTTGACGCTCCTCGAACGCGCCGGCCCCCCCCCTGCACCTTCCGTCGCGGTTGCTGTCGCGCCAGTTCCAGCGCCTGCTCCGCAACCCTCCGCGCCTCCGCCCCCCGAACGGACCGATTGCACCAGCCCTGGCGATCCGGTGCGTCTCGAGGTGCGTCCTTCGCAAAAACTGATGCGTCCCGGTGAAACCTTTGTCTTGCGCGCCGTGGTGAGCGACGACAACGGATGCCCCACGACCACTGCACTCACGTTTGTCCTCGAGGGGGTCAAAGGGGAAACCCCACGGCCCACTGTGGACTCCAAGGGAAAGATCACCGTTCCCACCGGTTGCACCGATGGACGCTTCGTCATCGCCGTAACCGCAGCGGGGCGTACCACTCGGGTCACGGTCGACGTGGCTTCTGCCACACGCTACGGGGAGCTCCTCACGCAGCCCGGTTTCAACGCCGAGGGGGAAAAAAACGAAGCTTCCGTTGCCGTGTTGGCCAAAGGCTCCATTGGAGGCGCCGATGCACGTCCCGAGGACCTCTCCAAACGCCGGCGTCTCCTCTTTGTTGCCATCCTTGCGGCCGCGGCCTCGTTGCTGGGTGGGGTTGCCATGGTTGGATTCCTACGAGCGCGCCGGGTCAAGGCACTTGAGCGCGCTGCAAAGGAGCGCCACGAAGAACGGCTGCAGGCGTTAGCGCTCCAGAGGAAGGCAGACGAGGAGCAGTACCAAGTCCAACTGCAAGCCCATCTCGAAAGCGTTGCTGTTGCCCAGCAAGCTGCCGACGGAGTCATGTTTTGCCCGTCGTGCAAGCGCGAGTTTCCCTCCCACAGTCTGTTTTGTCCCCACGACGCAACCCGACTTGTCCCCCTCGCCCCCCAGCCCGCACGCGGTAAAATGTGCCCTGTCTGCGGAAACCGCTACGACGGCAGCTCGGAGGTCTGCGGCAAGGACAGTACAGTATTGGTGCTCCTCAATTGAAACCTCCATCCTTTGCCACCGCCGCATGGATTCTGTTTGTCAAGGATCTCACCATCGAGCTTCGCACCCGCGAGATCGTCACCACCGGTGGCTTCTTCGCGGCGCTCGTCGCGGTGCTGACCTCCGTAGCGTTCCATGCGGGGACCACACAAACGGCCAGGGTTGCTCCTGGGGCCATTTGGCTCTCCATCGCTTTTGCGAGCATTCTTGCGGTAGGACGCACCTGGCAGCGGGAACGGGAGGATTCGGCTCTTACGGGTCTCTTGCTCGCGCCCATCCCAAGGGCATCCATTTTTGTTGGCAAGGCTCTTGGGGTTCTGGTGTTCCTTGCGCTGGTGGAGGTCTTGGTGATCCCACTTGTAGCGCTATTGCTCCATGTGGATCTGACGCTGGTGGGGCCTGGTCTAGCGCCAGTATTGGTTCTAGGCACGGTGGGGGTGGCGGCGACAGGAACGTTGTTTGGGGCGATGACCGTGCGGACACGGGCGCGTGACTTGGTTCTTGCGACGGTATTGTTTCCGCTGCTGTCACCGGCACTTGTGACGGGGGTAGCGGCGACCAAGGATCTGTGCGCAGCCGCCAATGTGGGATTGGCACTCGATCTTGCGGAGCTTGGCGACTACCTGCTTTTGCTGGGGGTGTTTGACGTGGTGGCGGTAGCGGGGGGGTTAGGGCTCTTTGGACTGCTGATGGAGGAGTAATGGCAGATTTTGCGTTGCGGGCGATCACGGAGGATGGAGCCTTTCGAGTGATGGCCGTTCGGACGACGGACACAGTGGTTCGAGCGAGCGAGCTTCAGGGTCTTTCGGGGGAAAGCGCGAGGGTTTTTGCCGATCTGCTGACCGGTACTGTGCTTGTGCGCGAGACCATGGCCCCGGACCTGAGGGTGCAGGGGATTCTCCAGGGGTCGAACGGTCGAAGTCGCATGGTAGCGGACGCGCACCCGCAGGGGGCGACGCGAGGGTTGGCACAGGGGGAGGGGCAATTGCTCGGGACTGGGGCACTGCTTCAGATGATGCGCACGTTGCATAACGGTTCCCTGCATCAGGGGGTTGTCGAGGCTTCCGGGAGCGTTTCCGCGGCGCTTATGCAGTACATGCAGGTTTCCGAGCAAGTGGCGTGTGTAGTGGCGGTGGGCTCGCTGGCTGGTCAGGGGGGCATCGTAGCGGCAGGAGGCTACCTGGTGCAGCTTCTTCCCGAGCTTCACGCCGAGGTATTGTCGGTGATGACCGAGCGTCTAGGGACTTTTCCAAGCATGGCGGAGCTTTTAAGTCGCGGCACAGAGCCAGCGGAGTGGCTGGAAGCGCTGCTGGTGGGGATGCCACACGCGCGGGTGGGGGAGAGCACAGTTCGTTTCGAGTGTGGCTGCAGCGAAATGCGCGTGGTGACGAGCCTTGCGAGTCTTCCCAAGAGCGATCTTGAGGAGCTGGTGGGTGGGGGGAAGGTTCTGGAGATTGCGTGCGACTACTGCCGCAAGGAGTACCGGGTGGATCCCAAGACATTGCGGGGGCTTCTTGTGAAGAACTAGCGTTGACATAAGACCACCAAACTGGCATTCCAGGCAGGCTACTGCGGAGGCCTGCGAGGCCTCCGGTGGGCGACCTTGGCCGTGGACGCCTCCTCGAAGCGACCACGTTCCTCAAAGGGCAACTGAGGGGCTACCTCGTGGTAGGGATGCCAGACTGGACCGCGGCCTGCCACCGGCTCCGGTCTCATGCTGCTCGCTCTTGGCGCAGTGGCATTCCTCCGCAGGCGACGGTTTGGCTTGTGCGTCGGAGCCCTTCTCGCAGCATGGGCAACAGCGCGCAGGCGCAAGCCACGCGAGGGGGCGCCAGCCCCCCCTCCTGCAGCCCGAGACGATCCAAGTAGCTCTCCAACTGTTTCAACCCTTGTGCCAGCGGGTCGGCCTTCTTGTCCGCCCAAGTCTTTAGCTCTAAGGCTTCCCGTTGCCACACCCGCTTGCCCGCAGTGTCCGTGTAGGGCCAGCGGACCAACAGATCGATACGCCCGCGTCCAATGCCGTACTCGCGGTCCACATAGCCACCACCATTGACGATGCGCTGGAGAAACGCCATCAGTACCAACTGAGGGGCCAGTTTACAAGGGAAAGCCGTGTTGAAGTGGTGACGAGGCATGGGGGGAGCCTACCTCACCCCCCGCTGACGTCCCGATTCACCTTCGAGTCGCCATGGAAGGCTTCCGACGCGCTCAGAGACGTTCCGACCCCATCGGCAGCTCCTTCGACGCGGCAAAAAGGGCCTTCGACGCGGGCTCGTGAGCTACCCGGTTCCAGTTGAGCGTCGCAACCACTGGAAAAATGGCCTCCGACACGCGCGCGGGAAGCTCCCGAGCGCGTCGATAGGTCTCCTGAGCGCGTCGAGGAGCCTCCCGGCCGCGTCGATGGGCCAGCGGCGCGGTTCAATTGGCCTCATTCCCGTGAGGAAGCATATCGACCACCGGCCCAGCCTAGTAGCTCGCGGCGGAAGTCCTTGGACACTCCGGGGCAGCCGGGCAGCCGGGCAGCCGGGCAGCCGGGCAGCCGGGCAGCCGGCAGCCGAGCCCGCGACACCCGCGACCCAGGGT
>CAITRH010000398.1 GCA_903894755.1 uncultured delta proteobacterium | reverse complement strand
GTAGCATGAACATCTCCATGGTTAGTGAGAACAACACGAGCTGGATGGGGCCCCAAAGAGCGACCGCGTGATCGTGCAGCCGTAGGTTGGGGTGCGGCTGGAAAAGTCCGTGTGTCCATCGAGGATCCCTTGCAGCGCGCGGTCCAACCAAGGCTGCCGTCCCGTATCACCTGGGAGGCGCTCGTTGTCCAGCCAGCCAAGGAAGCGCACGTTGCCGCGCGCGTCGAGGACCACCACCGTAGGCGTACTGCGAGCCCCAAGGGCCCGGGCAACTTCGCCCCCGTCGTCGCGGTAAATAGGAATACGCACGCGGCGTTCGTTGGCTACGCGCAGTACATCTGCAGCAGACTCGCCCGCATTGCTGGAGACCCCCAACACGCGCACCTGCGGATAGCGATCGAGCAGCGAGTCCACGCGCTCCTGGTAGCGACGCACACAAGGGCAGGTCGCGCTCCAAAACACCAGCACAGTGGCTTGCCGGTCGCTGGAAAGCTTTGCCAGTGTAAACCGAGTCCCCTCGGGGGATGTCAACGTAAGTGCGGGTCCGGAGTGAACCGACGTTGGGCTTGACGCACACGCGGCAAGCAGGAAAAGCCAGATCCCAAGGGTCAAGTGCAGTGGGAGTCCCATGCGGTGTTTAGAAGTGACCATAGCGAAGTCCCAGGGTGGCTCCGATTCGAGCGTCGCGGTTTGCGCCCCCTCCTTCGGGCCAGATGGAGTTGGTGGCAGCGCCAATGAGGGTCCAATGGGGATCGACGCGCCAGGAGAGGGAGCCGACGATAGAGTAGATGTGTGCGTCCGAGTCGGGGACCGAGATGCCTTCGATGCGAATTGGCATTTCCCATTCACCGCGCAGAGCGACGGCAAGGACAACGCGGTCAGCAACCACCTCGGCCCCCATCGACAGGTTGGCCACGTACAAGAAACCGTACTGCTGCTTTTGCGTTGTATCGCTGCGCTGAAAGGGGAAAAAGCGCCAGGCCCCCGCATCGAGGCGGACAAACCAGGGCAAGAAGGCGAATTCGAGCTCCACGGCCAAGGACGTTCCCCAGGTGCCGCGTCCTGTGGTCCCTGCAAAGAGAGGCGGGCTCGTATCCTCGACACGCTTGCCTGTCGGCGCGAGGACCCCAGCAGTGACCGCGAAGGACGGCAGTCCAACGTATTGCCCAAGCGAGAGCACCTCGAACCGGACTGCGGCTCCAAGGTCACCGAAGCCCCCAGCGAATTGGCTGGTGCCGTCCGACCAGCGGTCGTTGAGCACGATTGGAGCCCACGCCTGCGCCTGCACGCGCTCATGAAGGCGCACGATGGTCCATGGCAGCGCCTGCGTGAGACCATCAGAAAAGCCCGCTGGATTCCATCGGAGCGTGCCAGCCGCGCTCCACTGGCCCAGGCTGCGTGCGTGCGAGAGCTGAAGGCCCATGGCGAAGTCCTCCCATACGAGCAGCCGTCCAACGCCAAAGGAGGTCGCAGAGGTGCAGCACGCGGCCGCGAGAGCTCCTCGTGGCACGAGCATCGCCGCGAACACGAGCGGTAGCAGGTAGGTCTTGGGCACGGGGGGCAACGGATGGCTACGTAGGGCGTCTTTGGCGGAAAGCAAGTTGTCGCACCGGTTCGAGTGGTGTAACCGAGTGGTCCGATGAAGGCCATCTTGTGTAAACGCGCGCGGCTTCCGTGAGGCATCGAGCAAACCTGAGGCGCCATGTTGCGTCGTTTCGTAGCTGGATGCGGTCACGCAGGCCGATGGTCCTACCGGGACGGGACATTCCATGGAAGGAGTTTTGGGTCAGTCTCTGGAGTGAGATCCTGAAAGACAATCTCCTCGATTATGCGAGCTCTGTAGCGTTCTCAGCGTTTCTAGCTATTTTCCCGTTCTTGCTGTTTGCCGTCGCCCTTGCAAGCCTCGTGGTCGACCCAAGAACACTGGATACGCTGGTGGTGCAGATTCGCCGTTTGGTCCCGTCGCAGGCGGCGGAGTTGTTGGTGGAACGTCTTCACGCGCTGACGTCAGGCACGCCACCCGCACTCCTGACTGCCAGTGCGGTGGGGACCGTATGGACAGCTTCCGGCGCCGTTGCAGCGCTCACGACGGCGTTCAATTCGGCTTGGGACGTAGAGGAGTCACGACCGTTTTGGAAAACGCGCGGCATGGCTATCCTAGTAACCTTTGCGGCGGCGCTGTTGGTCATTGCGGCGTCGGTCCTTGCGATTGCCACGCCTGCGGTGGCCGCACGGTTTGGGGGACCTTTTGGCCCGCTGGTTCTCTGGTTACGCTGGCCGGTCTCGACGCTGATCATGATGTCGATTCTAGCGTTTCTCTACTATTTGCTGCCCAATGTCGAGCAGCCATTCCGTTGGATCACGCCGGGGTCGGTGACGGCAACGCTGGGGTGGGTGGCCGCGTCCATTGGGTTTTCCCAGTATGTGGAACATTTCGGACGCTACGAAGTGGTCTACGGTGCACTTGGAAGCATTATCGTATTTCTTGTTTGGATGTGGATCTCGTCCCTGGTGGTGCTGATCGGTGCAGAGGTCAACGCGGTACTCGATCAGCTTGCCTATGGGCAATTGGGGTGTTCGTTGCAGCAGCCCGCATCGGGTGAGGAAAACCCCTGAGCAAGGCAAAACATCGCCGGGGCAAGGCGAGACGTTATCGATGGTAGGTGGCGGTAGCGACGAAGTGCAGGGTACGGGAGCACTGGCTCGATCCGAGCGAACCGGCGCAGATGTCGTCCCCCTCGAATCGGGAATCCCCTGCGCGAAGGCGGCTCAGGATTGCATGAGTGATGTCATGGCCCCCGTCCTTGCACCGCGTATCGCCGCAAGGGAGCACGAACAACGCGGGGGCATGCTCGACGACGATGCGGCGCACATGGACCGGTTCGGCGACGAGGTTGCCGCCACTGCGCTCCTCGATTTCGAGGCAGAGGCTTTCTACACGAGGCAGCTCTGTGGCCAGTCTTGGTGCCTCGTCTTCACGTTTGCGTCGCTCGGCGTAACGCTGCGACGCTTCGCTTTGTCTCCTGTAATTGTGCACAATCCTCTCGCTCTCCGTGGATACTGGTCAGTCTTCGAGGGGCGGCTGGGGACCGGGCACGATGCCGGCGATATCCGGGTCTTCTCCGGCCGGCCGTGGTTCTTGGTTTGCTCGCTCGCTACGTCGCTGGTCGCGCTTTGCGTCCTTGTCGCGCTGACGGTCCTGGCGGTTCTTTTCCTTCTGGCGTTTGGCTGGGGTTGTCGGCATCGATAGAGACTCCGGGTGGAAGCCGCAGAAGCGGTGTTGTTGACCCGATGGGATCAGGCTTCGATGAATGATTTTAGGTGTTGTGCTTGTCCATGATCCCGTAGCCGGCCGAGAGCTTTTGCTTCGATTTGTCGGATACGCTCGCGCGTTACGGCGAAACGCTGGCCTACTTCTTCGAGCGTGTGCTCGCCCTTTTCTCCAACGCCAAAGCGCATGCGAAGCACCGTGGCCTCCCGAGGCGTTAGCGTCGCCAAGAGAAGCTCTGTCTGCTTTGAGAGCCTGGCATGCGCGGCCTCTTCGAGAGGCGATGGGGCGTGTTTGTCCTCGAGGACATCCCCGAGGACCATCGTGTGGTCTTCGCCGAGAGGTGTCTCGAGGCTGACGGGTTGACGCATCGAGCGCAGGGCCATCTGGACCTGGGCTACGGGAACCTCGAGGTTTAAAGCGATTTCTTCTGCTGTCGGCTCCCTTCCATGCTCCTGGACCAAGGCCTGGCTTGCGCGGCGGATCTTGCCGACCAACTCGAACATGTGCACTGGAAGCCGAATGGTTTGGGCTTGGTCGGCGATCGCTCGGGAGATCGACTGCCTTATCCACCAGGTTGCGTAGGTACTAAATCGATACCCGCGCCGATACTCGAACTTCTCCACGGCGCGCATCAACCCGATGTTGCCCTCTTGAATGAGATCGACCAGTTGGAGTCCTCGGTTTGCGTAGCGCTTTGCGATGGAGACGACCAGTCGGAGGTTGGCCTGTACGAGCTCGGCGCGAGCGGACGTTGCCAGTCGAAGTGCCTCGGCGATGGCGATGCGCGACTCCCGGATGCGACGGGCCTCGAGCGGCGCGACCGGGTGTCCCGAGGGTTCTTTTTCGATCTCACTGAGCGCATGGACTACGACGTCCACGGTCCGCTGGTTGAGACGCAGCGCCACGAGCGCCTCGATGATCTCGGTCTGTCCTTTGCGTGGCGCCAAGGGCTTCTGCCCTACGGATCGCAATGGGCGGCGGCCCGCTTCTGCGGTCTCTCGCTGCGCGGCAATTCGACCGATGGTCCCCACGAGCTTTAGGATGCGGCGCCGTTCGGCGTCCTCCCACGTGCCATCGTCTTCGACAGCGCCTCGAACCAGATCGCGCACCCGCACCTTACCGCTTCGCAGTCGGTCGCCGATGAGGCGGATCTGACGTGCACCGGTGTCGCATGCGGCGACGGCGTGGAGGACCGCATGCTCGCCCAGCTCGATGCGCTTGGCGATCTCGATCTCACCTTCGCGGGTGAGCAGTCCGAGACGACCGATCTGTCCGAGATAGGCGCGTACCGTGTCGTGCGTTGGGGTTAGCTCCATCGGCATTTAGTAGCCCCGATGTCCGCCCCGCGGTCCGCCGCGACCGCCACCGCGCTCGCCGCCACCGCGCTCGCCGCCACCGCCGCGCTCACCGCCACCGCCTCCACGCGGCTCGCGCTCACGGGCCTCGTTGACGATGAGCGCCCGTCCGTCGAGCAGTACGCCGTTCATGGCCGCGATAGCCGCACGCGCGTCCGCCTCGGTCGCGAAATCGACAAAGGCGAAGCCGCGGGGTTGTCCCGTCTCGCGGTCGGTGACGATGCTGGTTTTCGAGACGTTGCGGCCATTCTCGACGCAGAGCGATCGGAGCGTAGCCTCCGTGGTGTTGAAGGAAAGATTTCCGACGTAAACGCGCGTGCCCATGGACACCCTCACCGGGTAAAAAGTAGGTTCTGAAAGTTCGTATCCTTACGCGAGACGGAACGTGAGGGAACCGACCCGAGGCCGCAACTGGCACAGCAGTCCGAACCAAGAGGCCACCCTACCACGAAGTTTTGCGACGTGACGTTGCCTTCTTGCGTGCCTCTTATGCGCCCGTAGGTCGCAGGCGAGACGCACGAGCACAGAGGATGCTACGGTCGGCCGATGAAAGATCAGCGCCTCAAAGTTTTTCGCGCGGCCCTCGATGCCTTGATCGAGTCGCTCGACGCGCTCGTTCGCGTAACGCGCTGGGTCGACCCCGAGGCGCCTCCTGAACCGTTACGCACTGCGGTCGCTAAGCTCCACGAGCGACTCGGCTCCGCCGGCCGCCTCGCATCCGGTACGTTCGTCGGGTCCCCAGCCGATACCAGTAAGGTCAACGCCATGTGCGCGTCCATGAAACGACTCGACGCCGCCTACGTCGCCTATCGCAAGCGGCTCGAGTTGAAGCCAGACCAAGTGGTGGAAGCCGCCGCAGCGCTCGAAACGGACATCGCCGACGCAACGTCGCCCGCCCCCCACGGCTAGTAGCTCGCGGCGTAAGTTCCTGGATAGGGTGAGGTCTGCGCGAGCGGGGCACCTAAGGGGAGTTTCAGTGCGGCCGATATCTTCGCTTCCGTCTCCGGTCAGGACGATCCCCCGCATCGGCGGGCGGTGGCTCGGAAGCGTGCGGTTCGCCAGCTACAGGACGGGTATCGTAAAAGTCGCTGCGCTCGGCCCTCGCCCTCCCTCGCCACATCCAATGCGCCTCCCCAAACGCGCGAACCTCGCCGAGCAGTCCGGTCGGCACCCCCACCACCACCCACGCAATCCCCCGTCCTGCCAGCCCCACCGCACTGCGCAACCCTGAAATCGAAAACGCTGGCGCAACTCCAGCCGGAAGGACCACCACCAACGCATCGAGCCATCGAATCGCCGCTCGCATCGCGCTCAGCTCCCCCGCCCCCGGCAGTACGAACAGCACCACACGGCTCGACGCGCGAAGAAGCCGCAGCTGTGTCCCCACCCGTCGATGCTCCAGTGCCTCCGCCAAGGTCTCTTCGCCCGCCACCAGCGTGCGGCTGTCAAGGACCGCACCTGAATCCCCACGCTGACGAAGCCGGGCCACCACGGCTTCCGCCAATTCGAGCCCAGCGACCTTGTCGTTCCACGGGGCCAGGCCAATCACCGCGTCGCGCGTCTCGACGGCATCCGCGAGCGCCCTCGAGAGCTCGCTCGCTTCGTGACGTCCTCCCTCGGGCCACGTCGTGGTCCAGAGCACCGGGGCCTGCGCCCAAAAGCCTAGCTCCGCTCCCGACTTTAGCCGCAACCCTCGAAGCTCGAGAAGTATGAGAACCACGCTTGTGAGCACCAGCGCCAGCACCGGAGCGAGAAGCGCCACGATGCGTCCAAGCCCCCTCTCGGCGCGATCTGGAGGTGTGGCGTGCGAGACAATCTGGAATCCCGAGCTTGCTCCGCGCACGTCATCCTCGGCCATCGCGATCTGTTTGAGCAGGCTCGCGACATGTCCCTCGTTTGCGGAAACGTCCGCTAGAAGTCTTGCAGCCTCGCCCTCCACGGAGCTCAGTTTGGCGGCGCGTTCTTCGGCGTCGCGCTGAAGCTTCGTCACGATCTTCTGGCGCTCTCGGATCGAACGAAGTAGCGCGTTGGCCTCCTCTACTTGCGACGACATGTTGTCGCGTAGGGGATTGCGACCGATGGTCTGCGAGACGATGACCCCCTCACCGGTGGCAGTTTTTTTCCGAAGGGAATCGGCTTCCGCGGCCAGTGCCAGCACGATGGGGTGATCTTCGCTGTAGCGAGAGCGAGCGGCGGCCAGATCGGTCTCGACCTGGGCGAGGCGGGCGACATCGGGGCGTTGCTGGTTGCGCGACGTGACCAGGGTCTCGGGGCTCTTGGCGATAGAAGCGCGTAGGGAGGCTTCCCGGGCGTTCATCCCTTCGAGCTCGATACGGCCGTCGTTGGCAGCCACGCGAAGACGAGCGGCCTCGGCGATGGCCCCCTGGACTTCGACCGAGAGGTCGCCCACGTGGTGGTCGGTTCGGAACTTGTCGTAGCGGGTTCGGACTTCGGAGAGCGCTTGCTCGCTCTGCGACAGCGACTGGCGGAGGCTTGCAACGATATCCGCGAGGCGTCCCTCCGCCACCTTGCGCTGCGACTCGAGGAACACGTCCACCATGGTGTTGGCGAGGGTGGCCGACTCCTCGCGCTCGTCGGCTTTGGCCACGACCGTGATGAGTGCGGTGTTGTCCCCAAGGGCAACGTCGAGGGCGCCCGCGACCGACTCGAGGGTGGCCTTGGGACGGACCCGGTCGCGCACAGCTCGCACATTGACCGGGAGCTTGACGCTTTGGGCCATCGTTTGCAGCTCGCGGGCCTGGTCTGCTCCGGCTTTTTGCGGAGGTTCCCAGAGGACCGTCGCCCCCGCGACATAGGTCTTCTTGATGACGAACTTACCTGCGGCAGCGCCCATTGCAGCGACCGCGACGGAGATGACCGCGAGCCAGCGCCATCCTCGACGCACGGCGAGCGAGAAGCGGCGAGGGTCGACGGGGAGGCCGGCACGCTCGGGGACCTCGGTTTTCGGAGGTTCCCGGGGAGACTCGGTGGTCTCTTCGTCGTCGGCTGCCTCCGGCCGGAACATCGGGGTTCAGCCGAGCGCGGCTGCGGCTGCCTCCACCGAGTCAAAGGCGTCGAAGATTCGAAAGAGCTGGGTTACCTCGAGGACATCGCGCACATAGTCGGTCAGCGCGCAAAGTACGATTTTCCCTTCCGGGGGACGTTTCCTGTACTGCGAGATGAGGACCGAAATGCCGAGGCTATCGATGTACACGACGCTCGACAGATCCAGCGCCACCGCCGTAGCCCCCTCCTGCCATGCAGTCGCCATGAGAGGACCGAGCGCGGCGCCCGATCCGCTATCGAGCCTCCGTCCCGGGAACTTTACGGTTCGAACGCCTGAAGCCATTCGCTTTTTGCTCCTTCGAGCACCCCAGATCGAGTGCATCGGCGCCTTGCACCACGCATCGGCAACCGTCGACTCTCCCATGCCTTGAAGGCACGGGGTCGCACTCTAGTACAGAGAGCCATGGAAACGGTGAACCGGTTGTCGCTCCTCATGCCGTGCATGCTGTGCATCGCGGCCTTCGCGTGTGGCCCGTCGCTTCGTCCGGTCCCCGTGAATCCGACCGACGACGCCGACTTTGCCGCAGACCCAACCCCGCCCAAGCCCGGTCTGGTCGAGGACGATGCCCAACCCGCCGACACCCTGTTTGCTGGCGATATCGTCTCGGTGCGCTTCCTCGGAGCCACCGGTTTGGACCAACCCTCGGCCCCCATCGATCGGTCCGGACGGCTGCATCTTCCGCTCGTCGGCGACATTCTGGTGGCTGGCAAATCCCTCTCGGAGGCGGAGGCCGCGATTCAAAAGCAGGTCGAACGCTACGACCGCTTTGCCCGAGCCTCGATCTCCCTCACCGACCCCAAAGGACACCTCGTCACCATCACCGGTGCGGTCGAACGTCCAGGGAACGTTGCCGTGGTGGGCGACGCACGCCTCGCGGAAATCCTTGCCTCCGTCGGCGGGCCTCGCCTCATCACGAGCGACGAGCGCATGGTGTCGCTAGGAGATCTCGACGGCACCCGAGTCGTTCGCAAGGGCAAGGTCCTTCCCGTCGACGCACGTCTGGCCCTCGAAGGCAACCCTCGGCACAATGTCCGCATTCGCCCTGGAGACATCATCTACGTGCCTCCCGCATTGGCAGGTCACGTCATCATGCTGGGCAACGTGGGACGTCCCCGGACCATGCCTTACCGCGCGGGAATGCGTCTCACCGAAGCGCTGGCCGACGCGGGCGGGTTTGCCAAGTCGGCCGACCAGCAAGACGTACGGATCCTTCGAGGGGGGTTTGCCAGTCCCAAACTCTACGTCGCCCGCGCAAAAGACATCCTCAACGGGCGTCGTCCCGATGTCGTTCTTGCTCCCGGCGACGTCGTGTATGTCACCGAGCACTGGTCGGCGACGGTCTCCGAGGTGCTCGAACGGGTAGTTCCGGCGAGTGCGTTGGTCGTGGTTGGTACGAGCTTGCTGACGAAGTAGTCTATGGACTTTCCTCCTGTTTTTGCGCTTCAACGGCTTGCTGCCCTGGCCGAACGGGTTCTGGCAAACGGGGCGCAGTCAAGTGCGCGCGAGCTTGCGCAGGCCGTGCTCGACATCGTGGGGACCGCCCCGAGCCCCTATCGTGACTGCATGGGAATGGACGCTCCCGAGACCCTTCGGACCATGGCGCATCTCGAACGCCAGCTCGAGGAGGTGCGGACCCGTGTGACGCAACTCGAGAACGAGAACCAAGCCCTCCAGCAAAAAATAGGTCCTTGAACGTCTCCCCAGCTACGCTCCCGGCATGGACCATCCAGTCGAGCTTTTGTTGGGAGGCGTACTTGGCCTCCTCTTGTGGTTTTTCATTACATTCGTGGCGCGTGGGTTTTACGCGGTCAACCAGAACGAGCGGGCCGTGAAGACGGTGTTTGGAAGGGCCGAGCGTCTCGGCGCCCATACGACCCTGGAGCTCCCCTCCGCCCAATCGCTTCGTCCCGACGAACGCGAGCGGTACGCATTCCCTCAGGTCGTGGTCATTGCGCCCGGCGGACCGTACTTCAAATGGCCCTGGGAGAAGATACACAAGGTGTCTATTGCAACAGTGACCACCAGCATTGCATGGGATCCGGAGTATTCAGACGCCAACAACGGCGGTACGCAGCTTGCGGCGGTGACCAAAGACCAGCTCGAGACCCGGATCAGCGGTCAGCTTCGGTTCCGCATTGCCGAGCAGAACCTCTACGCTGCACTGTTTGGCATCAAGCAACCCATTGCGCATGTCCTCGGGTACTTCGTTTCCGTGCTACGTCAGCGCATGGCAAGCTTCGTGGCTCCAGAAAACGCCCAAGTAGGACAAGGACACCTCTCGCGCATCGAAGGGGTGTCGATCAACGATCTCCGCAAAAACCTGCGCACCCTGAACGACTGGATGGAACAAGACAGTCAGTCGTCCTCGGCCCGTTACGGCGTAGCCTTCGACGCTTGCCTGATCACGAGCATCGATCCTCCTGACGAGGTGGAGTCGGCACTTGCGGCGATCAACACGGCACACAACCATGTGTCCGCCGAGGTCAGTCTTGCGCAAGCATCGGCCGACCAGCGCATCACGCAGTCACGCACGGCGGTGGAAATCGAGACGCAGCGCGTGCAAGCGGAGATCGAGCCGCTCAAAGCGCTTGCCAATCAGCTTTCAGCGCTCCAAGCGTCAGGGCCAGGAACCCTCGACGCCTACCTTCGCAGTGTGCGCTTAGGACTCCTGGCAAAGGCAAAGCGCGTCGTATTGGAGCAAAACCCATGACTATCCCTATAATTGCGGTCTTCGTGTGTCTCGGGCTGCTGTTCGGGATTCCAACGTTCTTCTTCTTTTTGCGTCTATTTGGCGTCTACGACATTGTGCTCGAGCGGCGTTGCCATGTGTACGTGCTGTTTGGCGACGTGATCGGGACCATCCACGAGCCTGGGATCCATTTCCTTTGGGCGGCACTGGGGATGCGGGCGATCTTGGTGAAGCTGTTTGGACGTTGTCATGTGCTCGATCTGCGTCTTGACCAAGAGTACCTTCGGAGCCAGCCGGTGAATTCAGAGGAAGGGGCTCCGATGGGGATTGGCATCTGGTACGAGATGTTTGTTTCCGACCCTATTGCGTACCTGTTCAAGAACACGGATCCGCGGGGGTCGCTTCGAGCCAACGTTGGGTCCACGACGGTGCGGGTACTGTCGAACATGCCACTGTCCGACATGCTCGAGACGCGTCATTCGATGAGCACACATGTGCGCAACGAGGTGTCGCCCAAGACGCACGAGTGGGGATACAAGTTGGGCTCGGTGTATATCCGCAAGGTGCACTTTCGTGACACTGGGATGATCCGGCAGATCGAGGAGAAGGTGATCAACCGACTGCGTCAAGTGACAAGCACCATTCGCCAGGATGGAGTCAACCAAGTCAATTTGATCGCGAGCACGGCGGAGCGTCATGCGGCAGTGGAGTTTGCACAAGCAGCCGCGCTACGTCCTCAGGTCGTGGGTCAGGTGCTGCATGCGATAGGGAGCGACCCACCGGTAGCGACTGCGCTGTTCGAGCTGTTGGCGTTGCAGAAGCTGCTTGAGGGGCAAGCCGAGATCACGTTGCTTCCCAAGGACACCGACCGGACCCTGCGTGCGCTCATAGGGGCGAAGTAGCCTGACGTCCGAGTCCTCGACGCATGGGGGTCGCCGGGGTCCGTCTACCGATGGGGGGATCAATATACCGATGGGAGGGATCAATATACCCCCGGGGAGGGATCAATATACCCCGGGGAGGGATTGATCCCCCCTGGGGAGGGATTAATCTACCCCTGGGGGGGATTAAACTACCCCTGGGGGGGATTAATCTACTCGCATTTCGCAGGGCTCGCCCGCCTCTAGCGATTGTTGACGTAGCCCGACCATGGTTCGGGGAGGCTTTCGCTGGATCAAGGCGCCCAGTCAGGTTACTCCCATATTTCTGCATAAGCCGTTGCGCATCGCGGCGCTCGGCTTCGTCTTCGCGATAGCCCTGATGCTCTATCGGATCCTGCAGTATGTTCTGCGCAACCGACTGCGCGAGACCGACGAGACCATTGCTGGTCATCATGGGCGGCCTACTCAGAAGCCGACGGTTGCATTCGTGCAGCGCCTGTTCTCAGGTGTCATTCGCATCACCATGGAGACCCCCACGGGAGTCCAGTCTTGGATGCAGGGG
>CAITRH010000397.1 GCA_903894755.1 uncultured delta proteobacterium | reverse complement strand
GGGAGCAGTTGAATCGGATCTTTGGGCGCCTCGACGAGCTCATTGACTTGCCGTCGTTCCCAGAAGCCAATGTGCAGGAACAGAGTCCGAGCATGACACCGGCCATGGACGGCCTTCGGCGCGGCTATGCAGCGTCGAGGAGCAAGGTGCGAGCCTACCTAGAGGGCCAGATTGCGGAAGTGCGCAACGGTCGGGTGCTTGTGTCGTTCTTTACAGGGGAGAAGGTCAATCCCATCGCCCAACGGTTATTTCTGATCCGGATGTTCCGCAACGCTTTTATTGCTCCCTTTACGGACCTGGACGATGGAGGTTTCCTGAGCGGCGATGGCGGGCGTGTGGATCTCGATGGGGATGGGACAAAGAAGGACATCGAGCGTGTGGACAAGCAGCTTGCCGCAGCCGCCAACCGTGGCTTGTTTGGAGTGTTCTCCTCGGAGAACACAAAGTTCCTCGCTGCGAAGCGCCAGGCCAAGGGGACCTACGAGCGACTGAGCAGCGGGGCGCGTGAGGAGTTGCAACGCTTCTTCTGGCGGGCCTTCGAGGAGGAGCTGCGCAAGGCGGGGATGATCCTGATGGACTCCTTCCGCAGGGTGTCCGAGGTGGCGCACGAAGCCTCTGTGCTGGCGGAGCAGGAGTCCGCGAGGTTTTTGAAGGACCCTGGATCCTTTCCTGACTCCCAGGTGGCAGAGTTTTACCTCGACGTAGAGGTGCTGCGCGACGACCGGGCGGGGGAGCGCCTATGGGACCTTTTCTATGAGCATCACCTCAATCGATCGAGCTTCTTCAAGGTCAAGGATATCTTCGAAGTGATCACGGAAGCCTTTCAACCCGCCAAGGACCGCGACGGGCGGCCGAAGGCGAGGGAAGCAAGCGAGATTGTGACTTTGGTCCGCGAACGTCTACAGCGTCGGGCTACCGAGCTGTACGGACTGGGCCTCGAGAGTCTCCAGATGGACTTGGCCCGCGCGCTCGACATGGAGCAGCGGTACATTGTGCTCCGCAACAGCGCCGTTGACCTGGTCAAGCTTCGCAGCCAGGGAAAGTTCGACGATGCCCTAGAAAAGGTCTCCGTCGACACGGTGCGCAGCGGCATGCAAGACAAGATTGGCCGCGTCTTCAGCGAATGCGCAATCTTGGCAACGCTCGACGAGGCCATGAAGAACGTCAAGACTGCCATGGTCGCTTACGCAGGCCTTGCCCCTCGGTTCGACACGGGCGAGGCTGACTCTCTGGGAGCGGTGGTGCGGCGCATTGCAGACAACATGCAGGTGATCACCGGTTGGGACGATCCGGACTCACTGGTCATGTACCGTGCCGAGCTGGGCATGCCAATCTACTACTTTAGGAACGTCCAGACTCAGTTGCTTCCGTCGTACCGCAAGGTGAGCAGCGACAGGTGCCGGACCTATCCTTTGCACGTTGAAGCGGCCTGGGAGCCGATCAAGGGGAGGCCTGGAGTGGCAGATCAACCAGGGTTGCCCGATCTGGATCCCCTTGAAATAAAGAAGCTGCGCGAGGAGGAAGTGAGGCAGCGAGAGGAAAAGTGCCGTCGCGACCAGCGAGCCTCGTTGGTGCGCAGCTTCGTGTTGTGCGTGCTGGTGGGCACTGTTGTGGTAGAGGAGGGGCAGTACTTCTGGAGCTTCAGCGGTTCAAGGAAGCCTCTTGGCAAGGACCGTGCTGCGGCGATCGATGGGTTCGAGGCGCTTGACCCGACAGTGAGGGAGATGCTGGTGGAACCTGGGACCAACATGTGGAAGGACCGAACAGCGGAGCGAGGGCTAAGACAGAAGCTGAAGGCGGAACTGGAAGCCTACGTCGCACGGCTCAAGGGCCTGCTGGCGCTGGCGTTGGTCGAGGAGCGGGACGCGGAGCAACGGTTTATCAAAGAAGAGATGGAGTACATGCCGGTGATGCTCCGTGAGCTTGGGGGATGAGCGATGGCTTGTCCCACATTGTTTATTGGGGTTGACGGGTTCGGCCAAGCGGTTCTCGAGCGGCTGGACCAGCTTGTACCGTCGACGACACCATGGATTGCCAAGGTGCTTTGCTCCCCGCAAGACGTGGCGCCGTCTGTGGAGAAGGAGCTCAACGAGCTGTTTCGCGTTGCCCGCTTTGCCCAACAGGGGACTGGGGGGGCGCGCCTTGTGATCTTTGCCTTTCTTGCGCTCGAGCAGGCGGCCCAAGGGGCTTACGTCGAGCCGGCTTACCTCTGCGACCTGCTTGCGCGGCTGCTGCTCGATCGCTACGGAAACATGTTCATTGCGACCGCGGAAGGACAGCGGGCCGCTTCGCTCCACTTGGTTGTCCTGGTGCCGCCCATGGTCGGGGATGCATCAACGGTGGCGGCGCTTCAGGCCCTTGCGCGGCTGGAGCAATGGCGACAATATGGCGCGCCGTACCCACTCCTTTCCAGGGTGTGGCTGATTTCCTGGCAGACTGCGAGCGGCATTGCCAAGCAACGGCAAGCTGACGTGGCCCGGTCGAGTGCAGCCTTTTGCTGGAGTCTTGCAAGTGAGATGGAGGACTTGCACGTTCAGGAACGTCTGTCGCCACCGCGAGGCGCGGAGAGCCCATTTGGCTTTTTCGCGGTCGGCTCACTGGAGGTTCCAGAGGAGCGAATCCGTCACTATGCCCGCGCCCGCGCAGTGTTCGATGCTCTTGGGACCCTTGCAGCGCGGGTCACTCTCCATCCAGATCGGGACAAGGTAGAACGGCTGGTCGACACGCTCGAGGAGCCTAAATGGCTGTTACCGTTTCAACAAGCAGAGGAAGGAGGGAAGTACTGTCTTGACGTGGCTGCACGGCTGACGGGCGCAAGAACTCCCGACCTGCCTACAGACTGTACCGTCAGGACTTTCGATACAGCGTTCGACCTGCGCACACGGTACGCGCTCCTTTTTGAATCCGGTACGCGCGATGTCCGTGAGGATGCTCTAAGCCAGACGGACAAGACCGCGATTGAGGAAATGCTGCGCAAGCTCGATACACTGGAGGCTTTGGCTCTCGACGACATCGAAAACCGCGTCGAGAGTCTCATGGACCAACTGTGGTCGTCCGGCTCGGACATGTTGTCAGCGGTCCCTGCCATCGATGCGGCACTCAAGAGAGTGGAAGACAAACTGGAAGACCGTGCAGGCGAGGACCTCGCCCGCCGCGATACGGCCCCCCTGGGGTTCGAGGATGGACGAGGGGCAGTAGATAAGGACCCAGGGCGCCCAGAGCTTGACAGCGCCTTGGCGGAGCTTCCCGAGGGGCCCCTGCTGTGGGCTATGGCCGTCGCAGCAGGCTTCGGTGCAGGCACGCTAGGACTGTTTGTCGCGCAGTTGCAGGAGGCGCCACCGCCAGCAAGCGCAACGCCGGCTGGGATCATCCCTCCGCCATTGATCGCGCCCTGGAGCACCTGGGTTCCCTCCATCGTCCGCCCGCCGCCACTTCCTATTGCACAGATGGCGTGGATTCCGTGGGCCGTTGCCGCGGCTGCCCTTGTTGTCGGCGTTCTTGTCTGGTCATGGCTGGTCCGCAAACGTCCAAGGGAGCGTGTGCGACGGGCGCTGCGGCAGCGACGGGATGCGCTCTTAGAACTGTGGCGCACGGGTGGTGGGGGGGAGCCTCGCTTGAAAGCGCAGGCACAACTCGAGCTGCGTACGCGTCGATTGCGTCGCTCCGCCCTCACAGTACTTCGTGGGGCGCGGCTGCGGCTGGACGCCATAGTCCGCCAGATCCTCTCGTCGCGGGACAGTGCTCGCGCCGCACTGTTTCAGCTGGGAGTCAATCCTCCTGCAGAGGAGGCCGTGAACGAGAACCTGGCCTCACTGTTCCAAGAAGAGACCGATCTTCATCAGCATCTACTCGCTTCGGCTCCCCTTGCACGCTGGGTGGCGTCGTTTCGGGAGCACAAACCCGACGCGTGGGCTGACGCTTTGGTGGACCAGACATGGCCCGTGGAGTGGCGTCGCGACGATGTCCCCTGCGCCGACGAGCCCAGCTTGGCGACACTTGCTGCACAAGAGACACGGCGCATTGATGAGAGCTCGGTGCTGTCCGATGAAACATTGGTCGAGGATGCCATGCAACGGCTTGTGCGGTTCGATGGACATGTGCGGGAAGCGCTGGCTCCGGCTTGTACGCCCAATAACAACGACGGCGGCCCGGTGGTCGCTCTGGACGGCGGGCAGATTCTTGTGGTGCTCCCCCAAATTGCAGGGACCGTGTTGAGCCGTCCATTTCGCGGGTCCAACTCGGTCGAGCAGGTCCTCTCCCCTTCTCCTGCCGCCCGGGTGTTGTTCATCCGGACTTGGCGCGAGCTTGACCTTGCATCCATCGCACGAGGGGCCAGGGTCGACCCGTCCTACCTCGGGGGACCACGATGATCCCCCCCTGGAGCTGCCTTCCAGTCCCCGCAGCGCAACTTCTGTCAGGCTGGCTCAGTGTCCTGGGCTGGGTCCTGCTTTCCCTTATCCTTGTTGCAGGGTGGGTTCTTGCTTCGGTGGTGTCCAAGGGGACTGGGGCAACGCGCTTTGGACGGGGCGCAGTCGCCATGGGCTATGCGTTGTGCCTTATGGCAGGACTGCTCGCCTTGCTGCGGGTCGTGGTGCGACTGGACGCGCTGCCGGACAACAATGACCCGTTCGGCTGGACCGACTCCCTTGGAATGTCCAAGATCAGCCCGCCGTACAACCTCCCTAAGGTCTGCTTCTTTCCCCTCGGGACTGCCTACGACCTGCTCTTGGTCCTAGCGCTGGTGTTGGCCCTCGGCGTCGCTGCTGCAGCCTTTGTGGTTGCTCTTGTGCGTCGTTCTGCTCCCTTCAAGCGCGCCTACAGGATCCCCCACGCAAACGCTTTGGGGGCCATTCTCCTTGCGGCTGCGTTGCTTGCGATGGTGCTGCTTCACTTTCATCCGGACATGCTTCCAGACCGCGATACGATCGGCCTCGATGCGATGGCATTGGCGGTGGTTGCATGCCTGACTCTTGCCATGTGGTCGCGCGCTCGGGAAGATGCGCCGGCGGTGGGCGCGCAGCAGGAACAGGCACCGGCGGGGCCTGGGCAGGGGCCGGGCGACGCTGCGATGATCTGGAACTCCATGGGGGCCATTGAGGCGAAGCTTTTCCGCATTCCTTCCTTGGAGGCGCAGCCTGTTGCCGGAGTCGCTGCAGCGGTCTGGGCCCATTCGGGTGGTTTGGGGGCTCCCCCGGAGGCACTCGATGTGCTGGTCGACGGCGTGATGACACGGCACGAGACGCTGCTTGTGGGGGATCTTCCAGACCCCACGGACCGACTGTTGCTCGTGGCGCTTCTTTTCCGAGCGATGCAAGTGGACGGTGTACCGTGTCTGGTGGTCACTGAGGACCGCGAGCTGCCAAAGCGTATCCAGGCTGCTCTTTCCCATTCGCGCGCATGGCGTTGTGGTCCCATGGTTGTGGGCATTGATGAATTTCGCCATCGCCTGGAGGGGCATCAGGGACCCGCGGCCGTCTTCCTGACCATGGAGGAGCTGTCTAGCACCGGAATTCGCGCGCTGGCTCCGGGGCAACCGGGCGCATCTTGGGCGCGGACCCTTGGACTTGTCTGTGTTCCACAGGTGGACCGAGGCGGGCCGGTGCAAGCAACGCATCGGTTGTTTGTCCTCCAGAGGCTGGCGCTTGCACTGCACGTGGTGGGAGCCCGTTGGACTGTGGTAGCCACCGGTCTGGAAGGGCCAGGGACGCGGGCGATGTTGGAGCGCGCTTTTCCTGGGTTTCCCGTACGCTTGGTTCCCCTTCGAGCGCGTTGCCGCCCCGAGGTTCGCGTCTTCCTGGCGAAGTCGGAGTTTCGCAACGCGACCGGCCATGTCCCTTGGCTTGCGCGTGCTGTGCAACCGCTTCGCAGCGCGGGGTTGACAGCATCCATTGGGGATCCACTTGGCACCTTCGATGCTGCCTCCTGGAACCTCGACCCGCTGTGGACACAGGTGCAACGTGACGTCACCCTCGGCGGCCACGCCTCTGTGAGCAACCTCGATGGTGCTTGGTTTCTCACGTCGTACCGTGCTCTTCGCAATCTGCCTTCCACGGGAAAGCCTCACGATGCGCTCTGGGGCTTCGACGTCTTCCCACTGGTGCAATTCCTTTGTCGCCCTGAGGTTCTTCCCAGCCTAGAGGAGCGATCGAAGGTTCCAGCGCCCCGTCCTCTGCTCGGTGCGTCCAATGGCCCGCTGCTCCGCGCACACATTGCAGCAGCCTGGCGCGATGGGCCGCGGGACATCGATTCCTTGTGCGGCTACTTCGATCGTGCTCAGGTTGAAGCCATCATTGACGCCCCTTCACCACGCTATGCCCTTCGCTACTCGGTGACCAAGGCAAGGCTCGAACGGGTACGTCTTGCTCCCGAGGCGAAGCTGGATACAGCGAATCCATTGCGCGACACTGTGACCGAACATGTGGCTTCGATCATTCTCGATCCTGGCGGACAGGAGCTCGGACATGTGGACATGGTCCTTGCAGCCACGCGGTATTATCCCGGGCGCATCTTTGCTCGCGGTCCGGACCGATTTCAGGTTCCGCTACAAGCGGTGGATGCCAAGCGAAAGCTAGTGCGTGTGGTTCGAGTGCAGGCGTCCGAGCGGGTCAATGAGCCGCTGCTGCACATTGCCTTTTCGAGCCCGTCCCTCATCGAGGACTTCCGTACCGTGCAGACAGGCCGTCGCAAGGTAGCACTGGCGGCATTCCAGGGCGTTGTTACCGAGACAGTGCATGGCTGGCGCGAGGTTGGACCTGGGGGACGGGTTCTGACCTTTGACCACGGACCTGTGGTCACGCAGTTTCCAAGTCGTGCGAGGGTTATCGTGTTTCCTCAGGAGGTTTCGCCTCGTACGCTTCTGCACCTGGCGCGCAGCCTTATGAGCGTGTTTGGTGCGCACATCTTTGCTGCCCAGGATGCCTGCGAGGTCATTGTCACAGTGCCAGGGGACGCGTTCAACCTGACCATGCCTGGGGTTGCAGCGATTGATCGAAACGTAGGGGGCATGGGGCTTTGTGAAGCCCTTGATCCTAACCTTATTGATGAGGCGCTGCGCTGGACTTGGGCTGTCCTGAATGCGTGTTCTTGCGTCGACGGCTGCCCGCATTGCACCGAGTCCGAGGTCCTCGCCGCAGGGGCTGACAAGGCAGGAGTGATGAGGCTGCTGGGAGAGTAGAACATCAGTGAGCTCGCGCCGCCGTACTTCGATGCGGCGGTGGATCGCCGGAGCCAGGGTCCGACCTCGCAGAAGCCAGGGTCCGACCTCGCAGAAGCCAGGGTCCGACCTCGCAGAAGCCAGGGTCCGACCTCGCAGAAGCCAGGGTCCGACCTCACAGAGGCCAGGGTC
>CAITRH010000396.1 GCA_903894755.1 uncultured delta proteobacterium | reverse complement strand
CGGAGCGTGGTCGAGCCGTACTTGCCAGATTTTGGCTTCGTGCTGGACGACCTTGCGTTCAAGAGCGACGACGAGCTTCTGGGGCGGGCCATGACGCCATTTGCGCGTCTGGCGCTATGGTTTCTCCGCGATGCGCGCGAGGGGACGCTACTGGATCACTGGCAGGCTTGGGCATCGGTATTGATCGAGCTGTTAGCGCATCCGACGGGACTGAAGGCGTTAGAGATCCTTTTACGCAACTGTTCGTACGTGGCTGCTGCTCCGGCTCCCGAGACGCTCCGAAACAAGCTTCTCAAGGAGTTGGGGCCAAAGGCCGAGGAGGTGTTCGTGACATACGTAGAAATTTGGAAGGCAGAGGGGCGAACGGAGGGGGAGGCGAAGGGGGAGGCGAAGGGGGAGGCGAAGGGGCGAGCGGAAGGTGTTCTCATGATCTTCCGCGCGCGTGCGCTGACCGTAGACGGCGGCACGCGCGAGCGCGTCCTCGCCTGCCGCGACCTCCCCACGCTCGAGCGCTGGTTGATGCGTGCCGCGACCGCGAATTCCATCGACGAGGTCTTCGCCGCAGACCTCTCCTGACGGCCTCCGCGACATTATCCTCGTATAAACCACGCCCAGATCGAGAGGTTGGCAAGGTCCTTTTCGAGCTCCTGGGCGAACGCTTGACGGTAGAGAGACAGCGATTGGCGGCGCGGAGAGGGAAGCGTGACACTCGGGTCCACCAGGGCAGCGAGCGTAGCCCGCCCTGACGCCGCGAGGTGGTGATGCACCGTCGCGTGCTCCATGCGCAGGTGCGTCAAGCGTGGATCGACCTCGTCGCGCGCACGCTCATCGACATCGAGTAAGTTTGCTACTTGCGGTTCTCAAAGTAAGTTTGGTACAAGTCGAGACGGAGGTTCTAATGGACACAGCTTGGATCGGAGCGGCTCTGGGAGTGGCAACAGGCGTCGTGGTGCTCGTGGTCCTGCTGCGAAGAAAAAGGCCGAGAGCCTTGCCGCCCACGGTCCTTTCCCCTCCTGCGATCCCGCCTACACGGATAATGCCCACAGACTCCGCGATCGCCCCCACTGTCCCTATGGCGCTCCCCACGCAAAGTGCGACGCCTTCCAAGGGACAACCGCTGGTCTCCTCCGACCCGAGCCTGCGTGACCTCGTGTCCGTTGGCAAAACAGTCCCACTCCTAGATGCGCAGGGCGACCCCGTTGGAGCGTCCCTCACTGCCCTCATCGCGCCTGGAGGTATGTCCACAGTTTACCGCGCCGAACGCACCTCGCTGCAGCTCCTTGGCCTTGACGAGAACACCCCAGAGGTCTTTGCCATCAAGTTCCTGCAGCCCGCCGTGGAGGCCGATCTGCGCCGCTCTGGATGCGACCCCCGCACGGTCTTTGTCCGCGAGGTCATGGCTCTCGGCCGTGTTGCGGAACGCAGGCCCCTCTCCGACAACGTTGTCCACTTCTTGGGAAGTGGGGAAATCGACCTGCTGCTCCGTGGTGTGCTGAAAAAGGTCCCATGGATGGCTCTCGAGTACGTCGACGGCGGCGCTGCTGGAACAACGTTGGAGGAACGGGTGACCGTTGAAGCAAAGGGGCTCGACCCTGTCCGCGGCCTGCGTCTGGCCCGCGGAATGCTGCGCGGCCTCGCCGTGCTCCACGAAGTCGGAGTGATCCACCGGGACCTGAAACCCCAGAATGTCCTCATTGCAGGGCCCGTCGACGATGAGACCCCCAAGATCTCCGATTGCGGCATCGCCAGGGTCGAAGGGTTCGACCAGACCGTGGCGGGCATCACCCCTGCCTATGGAGGACCCGAGCAGCGCTGGTCCATGGTGCTTCCGCGCAACCCATTTATCGGCATGTGGACAGACATCCATGCCCTGGCTGCAGTGTTCTGGTACCTCGTCGCCGGAGAACCCTGGTGCCGCGGGGATACCGACGAAGACTGGCATCGCAAAGGGGGACGGCGCTCGCTTAGAACAGCGGCTGGACTCCACCCCGGCTACACCCAGGATCTGACCTTACTGGGAAAGCTAGACGATGTCCTGCTTCGGGGCGCGTCCCCTCGTCTGCCAGAGGCCGCCATTGTATTGCGCGATCGGCAACCAGAGATAGCCCGGGAGCTACTTTTGCTGAAGACCACGTTCCCTTTCTGCTTTCATGGGGTGGAGCGCTATGCGACGTTGCACGACTTCGAAGCGGAGCTTGTTCCTATCTGGAGGGCGCTCGCGGAGCGCTGGACGGAGCATGCACGGCACACGAAGGTTGTCCCCACGGCGTGGAGGCCCACGCAGATGGTGTCGTCGTCGAAGCGCTCCGCGGCACTGGCGACTGTTCGGGAGTACTCCTCAAGCAAGGGGGGGCATCTGGACACTGCGAAGCTTCCACCTGCCAAGGGGGCGACGGTGGTGTTCCAACCTGACGGCAATGTACTGGCACGTTTTGGTGAGCGGCTGATGTATTTCCACGGCAGGAAAGTGGTGGAGGTGACCGCGGAGCCGAGCGTATTGCAGAGTGTTAGGGGGACACGTTGGTTTGTGCGGGGGCCTGTTGGGGGCTTTGCGCTTGTGGGGCCCGAGCAGATTGCGACGATCCAGGGGGGACAGTGGGGGAGCGTACCGCTACCCGAGCGCCAGGGGGGCCCTTCCGGGACAGTTGGACCGATTCAGGCGGTGCTTGGGGACGGCCGCGTTTTTGCGGTGGTGACGCAAGGGACTGAGCAGAGCAACCAGGATCCAGAGCTTTGGCAGTGGTCCGAAGGGGGCTGGGGAGAGCCGCATCCTCTCGATTCCATCGAGGTGCGTGCAATTGCGAGTGGTCCATTGGGGCTGCTTCTGGTGGGGGCGAAGGGGGCGCGAGGTCGGGCCTTGGCAATTGGGTTGGATGAGGGAGCGGTGAGCTACACGAGGGGGCTGGCGGAGGCGGGGCCGCTTGTGACAGCGGTGTGTGGTGGGGAGGGGGACGGGTGGGGAGCCGGGGAGGGGTTTGTGCTGCATTTCCAGGGAAGGGCTGTCGCCCCGGAGCAGTTCTCGGCGAAGAGTGCGGTGGTGGCACTGGCGCTCGACCTGGTGGGGGTTCCTTGGCTGCTGACGTCCCATGCTGTTTACCGGCGTCATGTGGTGACGCACGCGGCGCAGTGGCAGATGGAGGTGGAGCGGGAGGGGTCCCGGGCTCCTTTTGTGGCGATGGGGTTTACGCCGGAAGGGGCAACACTGTTTGATGCGCAGGGGGACATGGTCGTGGTGGAGCCTCAGGATGTGTCCCTGTGGCGTACACGGACGTAGTCGACCCACCAGAGGCCTCTCCCGAGCATCGACGCGCTATTTGCCTGCAAGGCCGACCCCGTCTAAACCAAGCCCATCTTGAAAACCGCAGGTGTCGCCGTTCAAACCTGCGGTTCTCAAGATGGGTTTGGTTTACTATGGCGCCATGACCACATCGCACCACGACGGGCTGGTTAAAAGCGTGTTCACCGACGTGGAAAACGCCCGAGGAGAGCTCAAGACAATGCTTCCCCCGGCCCTTGTGAAGCGGCTTGACTGGAGCACCCTTCGTGTGGAACCGGGAAGCTTTGTCGACGAGGTCCTCAAGGAGCGCCGTTCGGACATCCTCTATTCCGTGCGTTTCCTGGACGACCCGACGAAGTTAGCGTTCCTCCACCTGCTCTTCGAGCACCAGTCGGCTCCAGACCACTGGATGCCCTTTCGCTTGCTCCGCTACGATGTGCGCATCTGGGAAGATTTCCTGAAGAACAATCCGGACGCGAAGTATCTACCCATCATCGTGCCGGTGGTATTGCATCACGGCAAGGACGGCTGGACAGCGTCGAAGCGTTTACTCGATCTATTTGACATCGAGGAGCCGCTGCGGAGCGTGGTCGAGCCGTACTTGCCAGATTTTGGCTTCGTGCTGGACGATCTTGCGTTCAAGAGCGACGATGAGCTTCTGGGGCGGGCCATGACACCGTTTGCGCGTCTGGCCCTATGGTTTCTGCGCGATGCGCGCGAGGGGACGCTGCTGGATCACTGGCAGGCTTGGGCATCGGTATTTATCGAGCTGTTGGCGCATCCGACGGGACTGAAGGCGTTAGAGATCCTTTTACGCTACTGTTCTTATGTGGCTGCTGCTCCGGCTCCCGAGACGCTTAGAAACAAGCTTCTCAAGGAGTTGGGGCCAAAGGCCGAGGAGGTGTTCGTGACATACGTAGAAATTTGGAAGGCAGAGGGGCGAACGGAGGGG
>CAITRH010000395.1 GCA_903894755.1 uncultured delta proteobacterium | reverse complement strand
GGCGACTTCGTCGGCGAGGTTGTCGACCTTCTTTTCGAGCCCCTCACCCAGCGCAAACCGAAGAAACGCAGTGACCACGATCTCGCCACCAAGTTTCTTCCCAAGGGCCACACGGCAAGCGTCGATCGTGCCGCCGGCGTCTTCGTCGCTGTCACGCCAGACGCGGTCTTGCCCGAGGAGGGTGACCTCGGTGTACCACTTCGCAAGTTTGCCCTCGATGATCTTGGACCAGGCCTTTTCAGGCTTGTTCTCCTCTTTGAGCTGGGCCTCGAAGATCTCTTTCTGCTTGGCAACCTGCAGGTCGCTTAGGTCGGTCTTGCCCACCACCACGGGGCTCATCGCCGCTATCTGCATGGCGCAGTTGTCGGCGAAGCGTACGAACTCGGAGTCGTTGATCGCTTCGACGTTCGGAGCGCTGACCGACACCAGCACGGCGAGCTTGCCGCCGGTGTGCACATAGGCGTGAACCAATGCCGCGCCTTCGGGGGCGTGCAGCGTCTCCCAGCGTCGCACGACGCAGTTCTCACCGGTCTTTGCGATGAGCTCCTGGCGGACCGTGTCTACGGTTTTCTCCGTGCCTGGGTACTTCATGGTGAGCAGGTCGTCGCGTTGGGCACGTCCAGCGGCAAGCACAGCGACGTTGTGGACAAACTTTTTGAAGTCATCGCCACGGGAGACGAAGTCCGTTTGGCAGTTGATTTCGACGATCGTGCCGTACCGCGCGTCGGCGCTGACGATGGTTCGGATCTCGCCTTCTGTGGCGACCCGTCCAGCGCGAGCGGCAGCCTTGACGATGCCTTTTTTGAGGATGATCTCGACGGCCTTTTCGATGTCGCCGGTGGCTTCGACCAGGGCGTTTTTGCAGTCGCTCATGCCGGCTTGCGTGCGCTCACGGAGCTCTCGGATCATGGCGGAAGTGATCTCGGACATAACGGGATTCCTTGTGAAAGATAGGCGCTCGGAGCGAGCGCGCTGGGTCAAAGGGGGTCAAAGGTGAGTGGTGCCGTGTGGGGCACCGAAAGGGTCAGTTGCGGTCGTGGGAATCGCGTCGCCCGCGCCGTCCCTGAATGACCTCGGTGTGGGGACCGCGGTCGCGTTGGGGCGGTGCCTCATCGCGTCCCATGGTCTCTTTGCGTCGCTGCGCCCCGTCGATCGCGGCGTCGCCTAGACGCGCGGTGATCAGTCGAATGGAGCGAATGGCGTCGTCGTTGCCGGGAATCACGTAGTCGATGAGGTCGGGGTCGCAATTGGTGTCGGTGATGGCGATGATCGGGATAGCGAGTTTTTTCGCCTCTTGGACCGCGATGGTCTCTTTGGAGGGGTCGACGACATAGATGGCGCTTGGGAGGGAGTTCATGGTGCGGAGGCCACCGAGGTACTTTTCAAAGCGTTCCCGCTCCTTTTCGAGACGGGAGACCTCTTTTTTGGAGAGCGACTGGTAGGTGCCGTCCTCTTTCATTCGTTCGAGCTGCTTCATGCGCTCGAGGCCGCTTCGGATGGTGCGGAAGTTGGTGAGGGTGCCTCCGAGCCCGCGGTTGACGACGTACGACGACGCCGAGCGGGACGCCTCCTCTTGTACGATTTCCTGGGCTTGGCGTTTGGTGCCGATCATGAGGAGATGCCCGCCGCGGGAGACGGTCTCCTCGACGAATTGGTAGGCGCGTTGGAAGAGCCGCGCGGTCTGATCGAGGTCGATGATGTGGATACCGTTGCGAGCGCCGTAGATATACGAGCGCATTTTGGGGTTCCAGCGTTTGGTCTGGTGGCCGAAGTGCACACCGGCGTCGAGGAGCGACTTGAGGGGGAGCGGGAAATCGCCACGGAGTTGAGGGAGTCCCTGGCTAGTGAGTTCGTTCAAAGCGCACGTTCCTTTCGGTTGGGCCGCCGTCCCCCGCTCCCCGTTCGCACGGAGTGCCGTGCACCGGACGGGGAAAGGGCGCGTGGGGGACGTGTGGAGTTGCTCCGCTTTTGGCGGAACGCCGGCACCTTACGCGGGGCAGGCAAAAAGGCAAGGGGGATGGGTTTAGTGAGGCGGTGCTACGGCATCGAGCATGCGGGCCACGACTTCATACGCCTTGGTCAGGGTAGTGAACAGACGAAGGTCGGCGTCTTCGATCTTGATGTGGTACTTGCGCTCCACGGCGGCCACGATCTCGACGCCCATCATCGAGTCGATCCCGAGCTCTTTGAAGCTGGCGTCGTCCGGGATCGTGTCGACCTCGGAGATCTCGGCCACGAGCGCTCGAAGCTCTTCTTTCAACGTCGTATTGCCCATTGTTCTGGCTCCTTTCTATCTTCAGGTCCGCTGCGTCCGCTGCTCCTTCGCAACCACGTCGAGCAGGTCGCGAAGGGTCACCAGACCCGACAAACTTTCTTCGGCGATATGGATGTTTAGCTCGCTCTCGAGCGAGCCGATGATCTCGAGCATCCCGAGCGAGTCGATGCCGAGGGTCGTAAGCTCGGTGGCTTCGGTGACATGATCGAACTTCTTGTCGACGATCTGCCCTGCAAGGGTGCGAAAGTGAATCAGGAGGGCATGTCGATGCTGGGCGGTGTCTGACATCTGCAGACCACTCGTAGCACT
>CAITRH010000394.1 GCA_903894755.1 uncultured delta proteobacterium | reverse complement strand
TTGACGGTTCGGCGGGTTTGGGTTCGCGGCGGGAGCGAACGGAGGCGTGGCGTGAAGTAAGGGCGCCGTCTCCGGGAGTGCAGTTTTGAGGACCGGTTCTGAAGAGGGAGCCGCGTTATCAAATGCCGCAAAAAGTCGGTCCCCGGGGGTGTGGAAGCCAACGTCAACCAGAAGGAGACGACGACGACGGCAGCCCACGAAAACCCGGTGCTCCGGAACGCCTCGCGACAACGACCGACGGTAGTCGGGCGACGCGAAGGGGGAATCCGAGAGCAAACAAAGGCCCCAGCCAAGCAGGGGCCGCGCAACGAAGGCCCCACGAAGGGGCCGCCCACGGGCCTCACTGGAGCCGCTCATGGGTCACCGAAAAGGCCCCACGAAGGGGCCGCCCACGGGCCTCACTGGAGCCGCTCATGGGTCACCGAAAAGGCCCCACGAAGGGGGCCCTCGCCATCCCGTTGTCGGGCGTGGACGCCGCTGTTTTGGTTCGCGCTTCAGAGCTGCCAGCGGGTAAGGGGGTTGGGGGCTGCGGATCCGGGATAACTCGTTTTTCAGCGGATCAGAAAGAGCGCAGGAACCGGCGGCAGATGAAGGAAAGGCGATCAGACCTCGAGGAGTCTTTTGAGCGCGCCGTTCACCATGCCGGGATTCGCCGCCCCCTTGGTTTCCCTCATCACCTGTCCGACAAAGAACCCAAAGAGGCCCATCTTGCCCGCGCGAAGCTGCTCGGCTTGCTTGGGATTCGCCGCAATAACACCCGACACGACCGCCTCGATGGCTTCCACGTCGCTCACTTGCTGAAGACCTAGCTCCGCCACCAGCACCTCGGGCGCCTTGTCGGTCCGCACCATCTTCCCGTACACGTCTTTGGCCTGTTTCCCACTCAGCGTTCCCTGATCGACCAGCCTAAGGAGCGCCGCCACTTGCGCCGCACTCACCGGCAGATCCGCCTCGAGACCGCGCGTGGAAACATCCCGCAGCACCTCGCTCTGAATGAAATTCGCCACGCGCCCAGCATCACCGTGCAGCTTCGCGGCCTCCTCGAAAAAGACTGCAATCTTCGGGTGTGACGTCAGCACCTGGGACGCGCTCGCAGTGATCGAAAGCGTCTCGACAAAGCGCTTCCTCTTCGCACGGGGTAACTCCCCAACGCTCTGTCGTTGCCTGGCCACGAAGTCGTCGGTCAGCACCAACTCGGGAAGATCTGGTTCGGGGAAATACCGATAGTCCTGCGCTTCCTCTTTGCTCCGAAGGCAAAACGTGGAGCCCGTCTTTTCATCCCAGCCCCGCGTCTCCTGAACCACCGTGCCCCCCGCCGAGAGCACCGCTTCTTGACGTTGTATCTCGTGCTCGATGCCCTTCTGCACGAACCGAAACGAATTGATGTTTTTGAGCTCCACGCGGGTGCCAAGCTTCTCCTGGCCCACGCGACGAATCGACACGTTGGCGTCGCAACGGAACGAGCCCTCCTCGAGGTTGCCGTCGTTGACCCCTAGGGTCATCAGAACCTCGCGAAGCGTGCGAAGGTACTCGGCCGCCTCCACGCCGCTCCTGAGATCGGGCTCGCCCACAATCTCCACGAGAGGCACGCCGGAGCGATTGAGATCGACAATGGATCGATCGCCTCGATCATGGAGGTTCTTGCCCGCGTCTTCCTCCATATGCACCCGCGTGATGCGCGCCGTCTTGGTCTCGCCCCCAACGTCGATCACCATCGAGCCATGCTCGCTGAAAGGCTCGTCGAACTGGCTGATTTGGTAGCCCTTTGGAAGGTCCGGGTAGAAGTAGTTCTTGCGGGCAAAACGGCTTCTTGACCGAATGGTGCAATCGAGCGCTAGGGCCGTCCGCACCGCCATCGCGACCGCCTCCGCATTCAACACGGGAAGGGCCCCCGGAAGACCAAGACACGTCGCGCAAACCTGCGTGTTGGGCGGCGCCCCAAACGCCGTCGAACAGGAACAAAACGCTTTGGTGCGCGTCAACATCTGCGCGTGCACCTCAAGACCGATCACCGCCTCGTAAACGGAGCTCATGGCGTCGCCTTTACCACGCCCCTCTCAAGTGGACGTCGCGACGCCAACGGATTACTTTCGGCTCTCACTAGAAAACCTTCCAGGAGCTATTTCCGTGGGCCACGCGCACCACTTCCTCTCGCGCCTCGATCGCGTCTCCTTGCCACACGTCGAGTTTGCCCTCGGCCTCTACAACAACCCGGAGCTCCTCCAGTACATCCTCCACACCATTCGGCTCCCCGAACGCGCCGAGCGCATTGCCATCTCCGTCGACCATCCCGACACCGGCCCTTTCCTCGTCGTCACCCGAGATGGACGCTTCGTCACGTGCCTCGGGGACGGTATGAGCCCCGGAGACCTTCCCATCGTCACCAGGGGTCAAATCGACGCCCTCGCCACCAAGATCGCCGACCTGCGCGTCCGCATCGAAGAGTGCCGCCGCCTCGCCGGTCCCACCGGCAATCTGGCCAAACTGATCAAGCGCGTTCACGACGCTGGCGACGAGCTCTCGAGTGAAGAGGTCGCCGCCCTCGTTGGCCTCGCCCCCCTCTACCCCTTCGAGTTTCTCCGCTTCGCTTTCGCCGCTGCCAGTGACCTGCTCGACGCCCGCCAGACGCTCCTCGCAAAACTCAAACACGCCGACAAACTCCAGCCTGTTTACCGCGACGCGCTCCGCGCATACTGGAACACGTTCTGGTCCATCGGACACTTCTCGGTCCTCGCCGCGTCGGGGGGATGGGCCAACTTTCATCTTGTCCCCGATGAGCTCAGCGAGCTTCTGCTCCAAACCTCCTTCTCCTGGGCCGCTGTCCGCCAGGGGGTCGCCACCCTCGCCTTGCGTGGCGTCTGGGCCGTTGGACGCATCGGGAAACCGTTTCTGTCCGACACCAAACGTCGCTACAAAGCTGCCCGCTCGCCCCTCGCCCTCCTCGACAACGCCATGGGCCTCGCCGCGATCGGCCTGCGTCACCCGAAGCTCTACGCCGAGGTCATCAAAGCCCTCTCGTCAGGTCCCGACGCAAGCCGCGACGACGTCATCGGCGCGCATATCCATGCCATGAACGAGGTGCTCCGTGTCGTCGTCAGCCCAGACAGCGGAGACCCCTACATCACCACCATCGTGCAGCGTGAGCTCGGTTCGCACATCTGGATGGTCCTCACCGACCACCTTCCTAAAGGCGCTCCCCTGCGCTTCGAAAAAAAGGAGGACGTTCCCGAGGCGCTCGCCATGACCGCTGCCATCTACGCCCCACTCGACTACCTGACCGAAATCAAGGCCATCACCCCCATGTTTCTCCAGCTCGCCTGGGTCGCCCGCGCCTCGCCCGAGCAGCTTTACCTGCCCCGCGAAGCCGTTCGAGCCATACGCGAACCCTGGCGTCCCGAAATGACCCTCCAACTCCTTCGCTCGTATCGAGATCACTACAAACGTCCCGCCCTTCCCCAAGAGGGTCCGTCCCGTCAGGGCCCCTGTACGTGTGGAAGCGGCAAGAAGTACAAACGCTGCTGCGGAGCCAATGCATGAAACTTTGGTCCCTTTCGGCCTCCCGCCTTTCCGAGCTCATGACCGCCCGCGACGTGAGCTCCGAGGAAGTCGTCCAAGCCCATCTCGATCGTATCCGCGAGGTCAATCCCAAGCTCCGTGCCTTCGTCGATGTCCTCGCCGACCAGGCGCTCCTCGACGCACGCCAAAAGGACCAAGAACGCGCTCGCGGCGCTTGCCGTGGCCCCCTCCACGGGTTGCCCGTCAGTGTTAAGGAGTGCTTCGACCTCGCCGGTAAACCAACCACCCTTGGCATCGCCGCGCTCCAATCGCCCCTCGCCGTGCGCGACGCCGCACTGGTGCAGGCGCTTCGAGAGGCCGGTGCGATCCTGCTTGGACGGACCAATCTGTCCCAAGCCATGCTCTACGTGGAAAGCCGCAATCCACTGTTTGGACAAACGTCCAACCCGTTCCGTCCAACCCACACTCCAGGCGGATCCTCGGGAGGAGAAGCCGCAGCCATCGCGTCAGGTATGTCGCCGCTCGGACTAGGCACGGACATCGGCGGGAGCATCCGGACCCCTTGTCACTTTTCGGGCATCGCAGGGATCAAACCCACCCTCGACCGCCTTCCAGCACGAGGCTACCGCACAGCCTTTCCTGGACAGGAAGCCGTACGTGCCCAAGTGGGTCCGATGGCCCGCTCCTCCAGGGATCTGGCCCTGTTCTTTAGCGCCCTCCCTTCCGATATGTCGCCGCTCGACCCGCGGACTCCTCCCCTTGCCTGGGTCGACCTGCAGGGAGTCCAAGGACTTCGCGTCGGACTCTACACAGATGACGGTGTACTTCCTGTTTCGACAACCCTTGTCCGTGCGGTGCTCCGCGCTGCCGATGCGCTGCGGGACGCTGGAGCAACGGTAGTTCCTTTTGTTCCTCCTCGCGTATCCGAGCTTGTTGCCGACTACTTGGCGTGCCTCAGTGCCGACGGTGGGGCGACCCTTGCTGCTGCGGTGGGCGATGGCCCATTGGATCCAGTGATCCAGCCGCTTCGACGTCTTGCCAGTGTCCCCGATCCGCTTCGACGAGCCGCTGCGGGGCTTGCGTCGATGGCAGGTGAAACGCGGTTGGCTGGTATGCTTCGCGTCGTGGGCAAGAAGTCCGTGGCGGAGTACTGGGCGCTCACCAACCGACTGCGTGCGTACCGGACCGAGCTTCTCGACGCGCTGGACGCTGCCAAGGTGGATCTTGTCCTTTGTCCTCCTTACGCCACCTGTGCCTTGCCACACCTCGGCTCGAAGAACTTCACCCTTGCGTCAAGCTACTGCATGCTTTGGAACGCCGTGCAGTTTCCAGCCGGGGTGGTTCCGGTCACCCGCGTTAGGAATGGCGAGACGCTGCGCGCGTCGCCCCGCGATAGCCTGGAGCGGCACGCGGCAAAGGTAGACGCAGTCAGTCTTGGACTTCCATGTGGTGTTCAGGTCGTGGGCCGTCCATGGCGCGAAGACAGGGTGCTTGCTGCCATGATGGCAATCGAGGATGCCGTCTGTGGCGACGAGGATTTCCCTCGTACGCCAGTTGAAGCGCCATGAGCGACCCGCTCCCGCGGCGTCTTGCCGACGTTGCACGCGCCCTTGAGGAGCGGTTCCTTGGGAAAAACGAAATCATCCGTCTCTTGCTCATTGCCACCTTGGCGGGGGAGCATGCCGTGCTCATTGGTCCTCCAGGGACTGCCAAGAGTGCTCTACTTCGCACCTATGCGCGCCTTATTGAGGCGTCGTACTTCGAGTACCTGCTCACGCGCTTCACGGAACCGAGCGAGCTCTTTGGCCCAGTCGACCTTGGAGCATTTCGGGAGGGGCACTACGAGAGGCGTACCGAAGGGATGCTTCCCGAGGCCGAGTTGGTGTTTCTCGACGAGGTTTTCAAGAGCAACTCAGCGATCCTCAACGCGCTGCTGAC
The DNA here is from genome assembly GCA_903894755.1 of uncultured delta proteobacterium. Classification (GTDB taxonomy): domain Bacteria; phylum Myxococcota_A; class Polyangia; order Polyangiales; family Polyangiaceae; genus CAITRH01. Next base: position 3,279 of record CAITRH010000394.1, on the reverse strand, counting down.
TCTGCTGAACGAGCGACGGTTTCGCAGTGGGGGCAAGACGGTCCACTGTCCTCTGCTCAGCGCCTTCGGGGCCTCCAACGAGGTGCCAATGGACGAAACCCTGGCCGCTGTCTACGATCGGTTCCTTCTGCGCATTCGAAGCGACAACCTCGACGCCTACCACTTTCAGGATCTTCTTCAGAAGGGGCTTGATCACGAGATCGCGGAGACCGCGTCCATGTCTCCGCTGGTATCGGCTCGGGCCATTGCCGACAGGCAGCGGACACTTCTTGCGACGACATCGTTTTCCGAGGACTTCTTTTCCCGCTACAAGGGGCTTGTGTTTCAGATTCGAGCCGAGGGAATCACGCTATCGGATCGTCGGGTGGTCAAGCTCCTCAAGGTGTTTGCGGCGAGCGCGTATCTGGATGGACGGACGGCGCCTGATTCCAGCGATTTCTTCGTGCTAAAGCACATTTGGAACCAGCAGGATCAGGCGCCACTTCTCGAGGCTATGGTAAACCCCGTGCTTGAAGCTCACGACAGGGAACACCCAGAGGCGCGTCGGGTGGGAAGCGTGGGGATAGGAATCGAGGCGCTTGCCGCGGAGCTCGAACGGATTCGGATGGTGCTGGTGGCGACCGGAGGACTCTCCGATGTGCAACTCTTTAGCCAGCTTCGAGCGCTTGGGGAGATCAAGACGGCGCTGAGCGGGCAAACGGGGCAAAGGGATCCAAGGAGTCCGGAGCTATTAAAAAGGGTAGATCAGCTTCTTGATGCGACCTTTCGAGGTGGCCGCTTTGCACAACTCTGAGGCCATGGTCACTTCGCACCTTGTGTGCATCGTTGTTTTCGGCTGGGGGGCGTCGGGTGGGGGGCGTTGGGGTGGAGCGGCCGCGCTCCCCCCACAAGTGACGAGCGCTCGTTGTTTTCGGCTGGGGGGCGTCGGGTGGGGGGCGTTGGGGTGGAGCGGCCGCGCTCCCCCCACATGTGACGACCACCAACTTTGAGCGTGCCGAACTGGTGATTTTCTGGCAAGAAGGCCACACTCCATTGTCCAATAGGGCACCGTCGGGCCGGACGGTGCGAAATTTCTTCAAGCGACGGCCATAGGTGAGAGCAGTGCTATGACAGACCATGAAACGGCGGAGGATCCCCTGATCGGCCAAACGATCGGTGGCAAGTACCGAATCATCAAGATGCTGGGCGAAGGGGGGATGGGCTGCGTGTACCACGGCGAGCAGCAGCTCGGAACGAACACGCGGAGGGTTGCGGTCAAGACGCTGCACCGGGCGCTCTCGAACGACGCGCGTATCCGGGCGCGTTTCGACCGGGAGTGCGGCACCATTGCCGGCCTCGAGCATCCCAACACCATCCAGGTCTTCGACTACGGGTGCACGCCTGACGGCCAGCTCTACATCGTGATGGAGTTCATCCAGGGCAAAAACCTCGCGGATATTCTCGAGCAGAGCGGGCCCATGGACCCAGACCGCGTGGCGCTTATCCTCACGCAGGTCTGCGGTTCCCTTGAAGAAGCCCACAGCCACGGCATCGTTCACCGCGACCTCAAACCCGACAACGTGGTCCTCACCGAACGCGCCGGCAAAAAGGACTTCGTCAAGGTGCTCGACTTCGGCATCGCCAAGCGCAGCTCGGAAGAGGACAAGAACGAGCAGAAGCTCACGCAACAGGGAATGGTGCTTGGAACCCCGCCTTATATGAGTCCCGAGCAGTTTACCGGTAAGCCCATCGATGTTCGTAGCGATATCTATTCGCTCGGCGTCATGACCTATGAAATGCTCTGCGGCAAACTCCCATTCCGCGCCGAGACCGCATGGGAGTGGGCCACCCAACACATGACAGCGGCGCCCATCGCCATCGAGTCCATCCCCATTGGGGCGCGCGTGCCAGCGCACATGCGAGAGACCCTGAAGAAGGCTCTTGAGAAGAGCCCCAACGATCGATTCTCGTCGGTCAAGGAATTCCTCGAGGCTTTCTCCACTGGGGCCCATCTCGGGTCTGCGGCAACGGCGGCGGCAGCAGTCCCACCACCCAAGCAAACCAGTGGGACCGAAATGGTCGAAGCGGTTCAAGCTGCACCACGCCAGAAGACCGAGCTCGGGACTCCCCTAGGAGCTCCCTATGGGGGTCCACCGGTGGCTGCACATGCCATGACGCCTCCCGCGTATTCTGCTCCAGCGGATTTCCAGGCGCCCGTCGGATATCCCCCACCAGCGCCGCCTCGCAGCGAGGTCCGCAGGGGCGGAGGCAATCGAGGGCTATTGATCGGCATTGCGGCGGTGGTTGGACTGGCAAGCATCGTGGCCATTGTACTGGCTCTTGGAGGCTCGAAGACCAAGGCGCCAGTCGAGTTGACCATCGACCCACGTCCAACTGTGACAGCGGCAGCGGTCCCCACGCCAACAGAACCGGCGGCGACGACAGCTCCCCCCCTCGATCCCATTCCCCCCCTCGATCCCACGGTGCGCAAACCCGGAACGTCGCCCCTACCGAACCCGCGTCCCAATCCAACGCCAGGACCAACGCCAGGACCAACGCCAGGACCAACGCCAGGACCAACGCCAGGACCAACGCCAGGCCCGACGCCAGGACCAACGCCGGCGCCTACGCCGGCGCCTACGCCTCCCCAGCCCAAGGAACCAGCAGCCTGCGCAGCCTCCCGCGCACTGCGAGCCGCAGGCAAAGCCGCACAAGCCAACGCCCTCGCCGCCCAGTGCCGCGCTCAAGGCGGCAACCCCTAACCCCCCCCTGCGGGGGGGCAAAACAGGGGCTTCGCCCCTACGCTCCCGTTGGTCGCTACCCTTGGTTGAATTACGCGCCTTTCCTGCCAGCCAACGATAAGCAAGCTCGCCCGAATCTGAGCTCACTTGTCGGCTTCTCTGCTCGCTCGCAGAACTCTTTGGACGCTTGGCAAACGATATGCGCCATCGTCCAACGATAAGCGTCCTCGGCAAACGGTAAGTGTCCTCGGCAAACGGTAAGTGTCCTCGGCAAACGATGAGCAAGATCGCACGAACGACGAGCGGGCTCGCCAAACGCCCGGAGCTCTTGCCAAAGGATATGCCAGCTCGCACGCCGGCGAGCTCGCCTAGCGTCGGCGTAGGTCGCCTATTGGACCCCGTGTTCGCTCGAAGGCCGCCAATCTAGTTTATCCGCCGACAAGCGAGCTGATCGGCGGCCAAGCGAGCTGATCGGCGGCCAAGCGAGCTGATCGGCGGCCAAGCGAGCTGATCGGCGGCCAAGCGAGCTGATCGGCGGCCAAGCGAGCTGATCGGCGGC
>CAITRH010000393.1 GCA_903894755.1 uncultured delta proteobacterium | reverse complement strand
AGGAAAATCGTCTTCGAGCGAGGGGGGAGGAGAGCCTCGTGCACCACTGTTCCGAGCCCCCTCTCTCGAAGACGATCGTCCTTGCCCGCATGGGCAAGGAGAATGTCGAGGGAGAGGGGGTTGGGGGTGAGGTCTGCGCGAAATTGGGGCGCGGAAGCGGTGGATCGGACCTGCGGTTTTCAAGATGTGTTTGGTTTAACGCGGCGTCAGCCACGCCGCGAGCTCACCGGTGATCACCCTCGGGACATCACGAAGTACCTCGAGGGACCGCGACCCGGTGAGCAACATGGCGGCACGAAGCTCCAATTCCATCTGATCGAAAAGCGCGTGGACCGCAGCCTCTCCGCCGCGTCGCAACGCCTGGAGCATCGGCCGGGCGACTCCGACGAGGTGAGCTCCCAGTGCCAGCGCCTTCGCCGCTTGAAGGCCCGTAGCCATGCCGCCCGTAGCAATGAGGGTCTCGAAGCCAAGCGGCGCGAGAAGCCCCACGCTTGCCGCCGTTGGAATCCCCCAGTCCCAGAACGCCTCGCCGAGCGCACAGGCTTTGGCGTCGCCCTGGTCCTCGGCCCGTCGGGTCTCGACCCCGACCCAGGAGGTCCCGCCGGCTCCGGAGACATCGGCGTGCACGACCCCTACCTCGCGCAAGCGAAGGCCCACGGCGTGCGACAGGCCGCATCCCGTTTCTTTTGCGATCACGGGGACTCCCAGGTCGCGTACGAGCCGCGCGAGCGTATCAATGCCACCGCGGAAGTCCCGGTCTCCTCCGGGCTGCACCAGCTCCATGGCGGGGTTCAGATGGATACAGAGCGCGTCGGCTCCGACGTCGTCGACCAGGTTTCGAATGTCTGCTGTGGGCATGGTGCGGGCTTGGACAATCCCGAGGTTGCCAAAAACAAGGGTGGTTGGCGCGGAGTCTCGGACTCGGTACGACGCGGCAGCCGAAGGGCGAAGGGCCATGGCTCGTTGGCTCCCCAGACCAAAGGCGATCCCACGGGTTTCGGCGACGGAGGCGAGGGCCTCGTTGACACGAGCGGCCTCGTCGGTTCCGCCGGTCATGGCGGCGATGAGGAACGGGACGCGAAGGCGTTTGCCGAGCACGGTGATGGTTGTATCGAGGTCGTTCATGGCGAGGTCTGGGAGCGCGTTGTGCATCAGACGCAGGTGTTCGAAGAGCGTGGTGGTGGTGCGAAATGCGACGTTGCCTTCGGCGCACAAGGTGAGGTGGTCGGATTTGCGCTGACCGATCGATTCGCTCATAGGGGGCATTGTTGCGGTCATAGGAGACACGCGGGCGGCCGACCACCTTACCGCGGACCTCACCCCCCCAGCCCCCCTCTCCCTCGACATTTTCCTTGCCCATGCGGGCAAGTAAAATCGTCTTCGAGCGAGGGGGGAGGAGAGCCATTTGTACCGCGGTTCCGAGCCCCCTCTCTCGAAGACGATCGTCCTTGCCCGCATGGGCAAGGAGGATGTCGAGGGAGAGGGGGTTGGGGGTGAGGT
>CAITRH010000392.1 GCA_903894755.1 uncultured delta proteobacterium | reverse complement strand
CCTAAAGCTGGGCATCGACGAAGGCCTAAGGACTGCGCTTCTGCGCTTGGGCGCGAGACGTCTGGGCCGGCCCTTTTCCCCTCGTGAGGTCGCGACGATCTCCACCCGCATCGGTACGTTGGGTCTGGAGCACATCGAAGACGCTATGCTCGGACTACCTACCGACCAGCTCGAACGCTGGCTGGAGACGAAGCCCTGACCTGAAAACCGAGTCCACGTGGTCCGCCGTCGAGTCCACGTGGTCCGCCGTCGAGTCCACGTTCTCTAGAGCTCCCTCACGAGGTCTGACAAGCACGACGACGCGACGTGGGCCCACGACGACGCGATGGTTCCACCGCGTACGTGGTCCCGCATCGAGTCCACGTGATCCGCGGTCGAGTCCACGTGATCCGCGGTCGAGTCCACGTGGTCCGCCGTCGAGTCCACGTGGTCCCGCATCGAGTCCACGTGGTCCGCGGTCGAGTCCACGTGGTCCCGCATCGAGTCCACGTGGTCCGCCGTCGAGTCCACGTGGTCCGCCGTCGAGTCCACGTGGTCCGCCGTCGAGTCCACAGAACCCGACAACGTGACGACAGAGTCTCGGACCGCGCCGAAAGAACCCGGCAACCTTTCGACCCAAACCCCGAACGCGTCGTCCCGGTGACGGGTCGTGCGCACGTGGTCGGCTCTCACGCGACATCGCTGTCCAAACCCTTCAAGACGGTTTTGGATGGGCCTGCGGTATTCTTCCGGACTGGCCCGGCAGACGCTAACCTCGCGGGCCATTGCGTTTCCACACAAAGCCCGTCGAGTCCCATCGGCGAGCTGCAAACCTCCGTCCTGAGACGGAAATGAGAGCTCCAAAACATGCGCGTCAAGCTCACCACCGGAAAAGAAATCCCCCTCGAAATGTACAAGGTCAGGATCGTCCAGAAGACCTCCCTGCCCCCCTCCGAGGCGCGTCTGCGAGCCATCGAGGAGGCCGGCTACAACACGTTCCTTTTGCGTTCGCGCGACGTGTTCCTCGACATGCTCACCGACAGTGGCACCAACGCCATGAGCGACCAGCAGCTTGCCTCCATGATGGTGTCCGACGACGCGTACGCCGGCGGCGAAAGCTTCTACAGGCTCTCCGATGCCGTGCGTGACGTTCTCGGGTTCACCTACACGGTACCGGCGCATCAGGGACGCGCCGCCGAGCACCTGCTCGCGAAGATCCTCGTGAAGAAAGGGGATGTAGTCCCCATGAACTACCACTTCACCACGACCAAAGCGCACTACGAGCTCGCCGGCGGCACGGTGCTCGAACTGTATGGTCCCGACGCACTCGAAACCGATAGCCGAAACCCCTTCAAGGGGAACATGGACATCGGCAGGCTGCAGGCAGCTATCGACAAGTACGGAGCCGAGCGCATCTCGTTTGTCCGCATGGAGGCGACGACCAACCTCATTGGCGGCCAGCCTTTCTCCATGGCGAACCTCAAGGAAGTCCGAGCGCTGACGTCGAAACACGGCATTGCCGTGGTGCTCGATGGAAGCCTGATCTCCGAGAACGCGCACTTCATCAGCAAGCGTGAGGTCGGCTACGAGCGGGTTTCTGTGGCGAACATCGTGAAGGAGATGATGGCGCAGGCGGACATTTTGTATCTGTCTGGGCGCAAGAGCACCTGCGTGCGTGGCGGACTTATCGCGACCAACGAGCGCAAGTACTACGACCTCTTGAAGGCATGGCTTCCGGTCTACGAAGGCTTTTTGACCTACGGCGGGATGTCGTCGAAGGAGATCGAGGCGATGGCTGTGGGCTTGCGCGAGATGGTGGATCCGGACGTCGCGAGCAGTTCAGCGGATCTCATTCAGTACTTTGTGGAGTCGATGGTGGCGCGCGGGATTCCCGCGGTGACTCCGCCCGGGGGGCTGGCGGGACATGTGGATGCAAAGCGGTTTTTGCCGCATGTTCCTCAGCTTCAGTACCCGGCAGGGGCGTTGGCGGCGGCGATCTATCTGGTATCGGGGGCGCGTCCCATGGAGCGGGGGACCGTATCGATGGACCGCGATGCCAATGGCAACGACGTACCGTCGGACTTGGAGCTTGCGAGGCTTGCGGTGCCGCGTCGGGTCTACAGCATGGCGCACATGGACTACGTCGTGGACCGACTTGCGTGGCTGCTCGAGCATCGTGAGCTGGTGAGAGGGCTTCGGTTCATCGAGGAGCCGCCGGTGCTACGGTTTTTCACGGGACGGATGGTGGCACTCGAGGGGTGGGGGAGCGCGTTGGCGAAGGCGTTCCAGGCGGACTTCGGCATGGAGTGCTGACCTAGGCGCGGGACCTCGTTGGTGGCCCCCCAAGTTATCGAGGATGGGCCTAAGTCGGTGGCGCTGGCGTGGTGGGCGCTGGCGCTGGCGGGGGCGGCGGAACCCTTGGCATAGGGGCCGGCTCAGGGGCCTGGCGCGTGGTCGGAGCACTTGAAGGCGATGGGTTCCCGGGAGTCGCGGTGCTCTTCACGTTCATCTCGCACGCCGTAAACCCCATCAGCAATCCAAGCGCTGTGGCTAGCTTGATCCCATTCATACGGTCCTCCTTCATGGTCTTCGCGTTTGGACGCAGACCGGCGCGGCGTCGTGCCGCTCGCCAAGGGTAGGCTTGTTTCTCGAGGGCCGAATGGAGGAAAAGAAGTCCCGGATGCCAAAGTCATGACGCATACGCTCAACGCGGGTCGGGTCGCGGTCGTTGGGGTCGGCACCATGGGCAAACGGCACTGCAGGGTCCTTCGCGCGGCCGGCCTGTTCGACCTCGTGGGGGTCTACGACCCGGACCCCGCCGCCGTCCATCTCGCAGAAACCCGCATGTTTGCCACCGAAGCCGAAGCTATCGCGTCCGCCGACGTTCTGGTCTTCGCCACGCCCACGGCCGTCCATGCCTCGGGAGTGCGACGGGCGCTTCTGGCAGGACGGCACGTACTTGTCGAAAAACCCCTCTGCGCTACTTCCGCCGAAGCCCACGGACTGGTCGCCGCCGCGACACGAGCCGCAAGACACCTCTTCGTGGGCCACTCGGAACGTTTCAATCCGGTGGTTCGCGCCCTTCGCTCGCTGCTCCGAACCGACGCAAGCCCTGTGGTTTCGCTTCAATTTCGCCGCGAAGCTCCAAGACGCGCCGGGTGCGACGCGGGCGTTCTGGTCAACCTCGCAGTCCACGACTTCGACCTCATCGCTCACATCACCGGTGGTCCCGTCACCGTCGTAGCCGCCGTGGGCGATGACGACACGGCACATGTCCTGGTGCGAGCGTCAGGAGCCACGGCTCATCTCCATGTCAGCCGAGTCGCCCCGGCCAAACGACGCACCCTGGTGGTACAAACGGAGCGGTTCCTCTACGAAGGCGATCTTCTGGGCCCACGTCTGACCCGCGCGAGTGCGGACGGGGAAACGACGGACGTACCTCTTGCAACCGTAGAACCTCTGGTGGCACAAGCGCACGCACTCGCACTGGCACTGACCGGGACAACCTCGGCCCCCCTTGCAACAGGTACGCACGGAGCGCAGGCAGTGTTTCTTGCGGAGCAGGCTGAAATCCTGCTTCGCATGGACGAAGTGGACTGACTGGCCAGGGCGGAATCACGGAGTGCTGCTGGCGGTGGCGCGAAGCCATGCCCAGGCGTCGTAGATGGCAGGCAAGGCGGCCTTTTCATGAAGCGTGACGTTTGCATCGGTAAGAAAGTCCAGGGTGCTCGTCACCTCGGCGACTTCCACCTGCAACGCCCCGGCTTTGTGGAACTCGTCGCGTGCCACGACGGAGTTCGCGAAGGGGACAATGTCGTCCTGCGGATGGTGAAACAGCTTCATGGGCATGCGCGGAGTCCAACCTCGGTACGCGTTGTTTTCCACGAGCATGGGCCCAAACAAGCTGTTTGGGTCCGCATAAAAGACAAGGAACGAGTCGAGCAATACGCTCTTGGGCACGATCCGATGCAACGGTTCGTAGGTCATCCCCATCGCCACGTTGATCTCTTCGCCGCGATGGCTCCCGGTCAACATGGGAGGAAGCGTGGACGCGAAGGGGTCTCGGAAAACCTTCTCAGGGGCGAGGGCCGATGCGATCGCAGGGTCGTTTGCGTAGGCGGCGCGGTAGCCCATCAGAAAGAGAGGAAGGTAGTACGCCTCTGCAAAGGGCTCGTCGGACAACACGCGGCGCTGCATGGCTCCGGAGAGATCGTACGGACCCGCCATGGGGGCCGACGCCGTCACGACGAACTCCCCGGCATGGTCTTCTTGCATTTCCCGAGAGGCCGCCATCGTGGCATATCCCCCCTCGGAATAGCCCATGAGAAGAAGCTGTCCATTCCATCGGGCCGGCGAAGTCGTCACGGTCCCCTCGAGGTACGCCCTCGACGCGCGCACCATGTCGACGACGCCAAGCGCTAGAGTCTTGCCGTGAACGAAGGGCTGCATGGCCGGGTCGTCGCCTAAACCAGGATAATCGGGAATGGCGACCGCAACGCCGTGCCCCGCCATGCCCACCCCCACAAACGACTCGGCATAGTTGAGGCTGTCGTTGAGGTGATCGGGAAACCTCGACGGGGAGAAGTCCCGGTAGATCTGGGTACCATGTTGGTACGACAACAGAGGAACCGAGAGCACTGTCCCGTCCGTTCCCAAGGGGACAAGCAAGAGCCCTGAAAGCAGGACCGCCTGTCCGCTGCTCGTCTGCGACCGGTATTGAACCTTCTGCGCTTGCACGGCGTAGGGCGCCTGCTCGAAGAGCTCGCCGTAGCGCCCCATCGCCGACAGGGGGATCCCCAATTGCTGGGCGAACGTCGTCGCAAGGTCTTTCGGCACGACCCGCACGGGCTCCCCCACGAACAGGAGCGCTCCTCGGGATTGGGTCGAAGCATCCGCGGGTGTTGAGCCCGGATCGGAATGCGCCGAGCATCCCAGAGCAAGGAGACCCAGAACGAGCGTGAGCGACCAAAGGACAGCAAGTTTGCTCCGGATGCGGGAGACTTGGCGAACCCTGCGTTGCATTTGATGATGACCTTTCATGGGGAAGATGGGCGACCACGGGAGCGTAGGGGCGAAGCCCCTTATTTGGCCCCCCCGCAGGGGGCTAGGAATTGGTCGAATTGGTCTTGATAGCGATCTGCGTCGGCCAGTCCGAGGGCGTAGGTCTCGTCGACTAGGTCGGGACGGCTGTAGTCCCAGGTGTCGACTGGGACCGGCGCGGACGGGGCCAGGTAGTACCGACGCCCTTTCTCGCCGGTCCTCGATACCTGATGAAACCGTGTCAACAGCACCAAGTTCTTCTTGGCCCCCTCGATGGTATCCCCAACAAAGGCTGGGACACCGTCCACAATCCCGCCATCGAGAAGCGCTTGTCCACGGAAGTACCCCACCGGCGTGAAAGGCGGGGTTGCGGACGACGCAATAATCAGCTCGATCAGCTCGTCGGCCGTCTCGCACGTGCGCGCGTCCACTACCAACGGAGCAAACCCAAGACGTTGGCCAAACCTCCGGTGCACCCGATGCGGATGCAAGTACCGCTCGAGGGCGTAGGCTCCAAACCCCGTCAAGGTCGCAAGCGCTTTCGGAACCCCCTTGGGCGGAGCGCTTGCAAGTACAAGAAGTGGAAACGGGAGACTACGAAGCCGTTCTAAGCCGCCATCCTCGAACGCGTGCAGAAGCGTGTCTCGGTATACGGGATACTGCGGAGTGGGACGACGTCCTGTGAGCAGGCGTTCCCACTCGAAGTTCCTGTCGATGTGCCGACGGCGGATTTTCCAAAACTCCATGGCGTGCTTTTCCCGCCCACAAAGCGCCAAGGCCGCCACACAGGCTCCCGCACTACACGCCGCAATGCCTGCAAGTCGAGGCTCGAGGCTCCGCCCCCACTTCGACCAGAGGCCCAACTGGTAAAAACAGCGGGAACCTCCCCCCGCTAACGTCAACGCGCGATCTCGTTCCATGAACAGCTCTTGCTCCTGACGCCGTCGGGTTACAAGAGCCGTTTCCTAGGGGGTGGAGCCCGGCTCCTCAGGCTCCTCCTCGCCGAAGAGCGCCCCGACGTTCAACTCGACAGCGTCGAACGGCTCTGCGCGGACGCACTCCGCTCGCGTCGCCGCCACGACCTCGATATAGCCATCCGGCCCCCAGCGATGGACGGCGAGCGTCTCCTCCACAGGATCGATGATCCAGTAGTGCGGCACCTGGCACTGGTGATAAACGCGCTTTTTCTTGACCAGGTCGTTGCTCCGGTTGGTCGAGAGGACCTCGCAGATCCAGTCGGGAAGCGTGGTGATCGGGACACCGGTGGGCCGCCGATCAACGCGCTCGCGGCGCCAGCCCACGACGTCAGGGCGAAAGAGCTGCCCGCGTCCGAGAAGGATCTCGACCTCGGTCGCAAACCACCAGCCGCCCGGCCAACGTCCGCCGGGGCGACGTCCGAAGCGAAGATTGAGCGTGGTCACGACATCGGCTTGCGCCGCGCCGTGCTCGCCAGACGCAGCCCCCTTTTCGATCAGCTCGCCGTCGATAATCTCATGGTGGCGCTCATGCTCGGGGATAGCGAAGAGATCCTCGGGAGTGGCGGGCTGAAAGGGAAGCTTTTTGGCACCGAGACCCATGCGCAGAACATAGCGCAGCTTCCCCTCACCGCCGCGGGACACTCGCAGAAGGCGCCGCCGAGGCTCTGGCAGACGCAGACGCAGACGCCACCGCTCTCGCAGACCCTGACGCCGATGCACTCGCCAACGGACTCGCTCCGCGCGGTTCATCGTCAAAAATCGCATAGCGCAGCTCGCGACGCACCCCGCCTCGTTCGTATTCCACCAAGAGCTCGGACGACGTGTCGAGAGAACGGAACGCCTCGTGGGCGTCGTCGGGACGCTCCAGCCCTTTTCCATTGACGCGCACCACTACGTCGTCGGCGCGCAGGTCGACGCCCCTCCAGAACCCCGGATCGCCCCGGAGCGCTGCGATACGCCAGCCGTAAAACTTGCCATCCAGAAACACCGGCTCGTCGGCGAGCTCGATCCTCTGGAGGAAACTTCCAAGGCCCTGACCAAGCACCTGACGCACCCGGGATCGCCGAAGCGACCCTGCGGGGACTTCGTCGGCGGAGGGACGGTCCAAAGCGCCGGTTGCGGGAAAGTCGGACGGGGGCATCCAGTCTTTGTCGCCGCACCCGAAGGCCAAAGGAGCGACGGCGAGGGTCACGAGCAGGACCACGGGGAGTGCCTTTTTCATCCGCCTTAGGTTGCCTCGCTACGCACACGGGCCGCAAGTTTCACGACCACCTCGTAAACCCTCGCCTCGACCTCTTCTACGGTCCCCTGCCCGTCGATCCGCACGATCCGGTCGTTGGGCATCCAGCGGGCAAGGTCGCGATAAAACACGGCAAGCTTTTGCTGCAGCTCCATGCGCTCGTACAGCTGCGCGGGCTCGCCTCGCTCGGCCCGTCGCGCCGACGCTACGTCGGCGTCTACGTCGAGCACCAGGGTGAGGTCTGGACGCCTAACATGGCGATTGAGCTCGCAGATCCATCCGAGCGCGTCCGCCTCGTCGCTGCTGGTCGCGCTCTGGTAGGCGAGGCTGGAGGCGTCGTAACGGTCCGACAAAACAATGGCTCCTTGGGCGAGCCAGGGCTCGATTTCCGACTCGACGTGGTGGGAGCGATCGGCGGCAAAGAGGAGCGCCATGGTTGACCAGCGCGTCCAGTGCGGCTCCCCAGAGAGCATCTGACGGAGGAGCAACCCGATGGGCCCGTCGCTCGGCTCACGCGTGGAGCGAGCTTGGAATCCCTCCGAAACTAGGCGTTGATGGAGCCTTCGGACCTGCGTGGTGGTCCCGGAGCCGTCGATTCCTTCGAGCACGATGAAGAGTCCCTGAGAGCTCATGAAACTGCCCTTTCTAACAACGCACCGGAGCCCCTGCCAACTTCAATCTGCCCTCGAGAAATATGACAGGCGCCAAAGCCCCGAAAAGACTGGCTAGGATTTTATCCATGGCGTTCTTTTCCGCCACTTGCGCTCGGGTTTGATACGGTGGCGTTCAAATGTTCCAGGTCAGAATTCACGGGCGCGGTGGGCAAGGGGTGGTTACGGCCGCCGAAATGCTCTCCGTCGCAGCTTTTCTCGAAGGCAAACACGCCCAGGCGTTCCCGAGCTT